>CAYWNE010000009.1:0-55620 GCA_964459555.1 uncultured Burkholderiaceae bacterium
GACCGTTGTGCTCTCGTGGAAAGTCGCCGCTTGGTGACCCAAGGATTTACGATGTTTCAAGATGGAGTAGAACATCACGCCGAACACAGCAATGAAGATCGCCAGGCAGATGTACAACATCATATTGTGGATGGAGTAAATTTGCTCCGCGATTTGCGTCACTGGCGCTTGCAAATTCAGCTGGTGGACTGCTGGGCCGCCTTCACTATTTTTGACTGCAGCCATGGTTGGCAAACTTGCCGCCAACAAGGACGCCCCAAGCATCAGCGAAGCACCAAGTGTTCTCGACTTCAATGCATGTTTCATGATTTCCCCAAAAACCTATTAGAATTTTCAACGGAAATTGTCACAATACTTTACCGACAATTTCCACAACTGCGAGAGTATAAGGCGGAAAGCTGCGCTATATCAAGAAGAAAACACTGGACAACTGCGTAAAATCAGGTTGACACCGCATCGTTTTTGGTAGTAATCGAAAGCAATAATTACTCAAAAAACATGTTTTAATTATCTCATTTTGATGGTGATTGTCGCGGCATGAATTGCACGATCGACTCCCCACTTTCGCGCTTGCTCGCTTGCGGCTTGAAGGCATGACCGTACACAACTTCAATCGTCAAAGGAATACGGCCATCACTACCACGCATGGCTTCGAGACGCTCCAACAATTGACGATATTTTGCTCGACTCAGGACTCGCTCGCCGGGCCGCGGTAAAGGGTTGCCTCCTAATGCACGCACGTCGGCTAGCAATTGCTCGATCTTTTCATAGCGAAGACTGAGCTTTTCCATGTCCATCACTGGCGTTGCGAGACCAGCGTGTACTGCCATGTCACCGAAATCGTGCATATCAATGAAATCGAGCAGATGCGCTTGCTCATCGACATCGACAAAAGCTTGTCGCAATTCCTTGAGGGTGTCAGGACCAAAGCACGAGAACATGCACAAGCCGCCAACCCGCAAACTTCGACGCCATTCTTTCAAGACGAAATCCGGCTGCGGATGCCAATGCAAAGCAAGATTCGACCAAATAACATCGAGGCTGTTACTAGCGAAAGGTAATTCTGCAAAATTCGCGCATAGTAAGTCGATCTCATTGGAGGCATGCCAAGACGACGGCAAAAATTTTTTCATCAACTTTTCGACACCGGTACTGGCGGCATTGGCGCTCTGTTTTGCCGAACGCAACAATGTCTCAGAAGCGTCCAAACCAATTACGCGCGCCTCAGGAAAAGTTTGGCGCAAGTGCGGCAAATCCTCAGCAGCGCCACACCCTGCATCAACAACGCGACTGACCTCAAGCTTCACCAGAGCAAGTTTCTCACGCATACGATCTGCGATTTCCCGGCGCAAGAATGCACTACCGTTCAAACGATGCGGGTGTGAAAATAGTCTTCGCGTATTTGACAACACGATGGCAGGATGTTGACTTTGAATGGTCATTTTAACTATATAATTTAGTACTTTTATCAATACATCAAAACTCGTGGCTTGGCCGATGCATCAAGGAAGGAAGTTCGCAAAGGCTGACAGTTTAACCGATCGACGATGATATTCCGCCAGCTCTTCAACATCGCACTCCCAACACGCTGCGCCTTTTGTCAGGCCATCTCTGGGGAAGCCATCTGTCAAGGGTGTCAGGAGGATTTTCTCAGAACGCCCACTCAAGTCTGCCGACGTTGCGCCCTATTCCTCGCGAATGCAGACCTACCCTCGATTTGCGGAGATTGCTTGCAGCATTCGCCCTCCTACGACATCACGATCGCCGCTTGCAAATATCAAGCGCCCTGCGATCAACTGGTGCAAAAGCTAAAATTTCGAAGTGAACTTGGCCTCGCTTCCGCAATGGCACAAGCGATACGTAATCGCATCCTTGAATCGAGCCAACTTGAATTACCCGATCTACTGCTACCCGTGCCGCTTGGCCAGCGACGCTTGCAGGAACGCGGTTTCAACCAAGCGCTAGAAATTGGTCGTCAACTGTCGACGCAATTAGGCATACCAATTGAAACGCGGTTATTAAGAAGGATCAAAGAGACTTTAGCGCAAAGCACGTTACGACCACATCAACGTCAAACCAATATGCGCAATGCTTTTCTTTTCAACGATCAACACAATACAAAAATTCAAGGACTTCACATTGGTGTTGTTGATGATGTCATGACCACAGGCATGACGCTCCACGCCATCGCCAAAGAGCTGAAGCTCCATGGCGCAGTCAAAGTCAGTAATTTCGTCTTCGCTCGCACTCCCAAGTCCATCTGAAAAGCACTGGCAAAACGCGCTGGCGAAACACAGTAGTCTCAGAAGATTTGTTATGATGGCGCCAATCTAGCAATGCGCATTTCTGTGAATGTGCTGCGCCCAACAAAATATTCACTGCCGAGGTCGTCTTGTTTAATGTCGTTTTAGTTGAGCCTGAAATTCCACCCAATACGGGTAACATTATTCGCCTGTGCGCGAATGCCGGAGTGCAGTTGCACCTCATTGAACCGCTTGGATTTCCTTTGGAAGACAGCAAACTCAAACGTGCTGGTTTGGATTACCACGAATACGCCAGCATGAAAGTTCACAAGAATTGGCAAGCGTTTCTCGACCAAGAACAGCCAAACAAGTCGCGCATGTTTGCAATGACGACACATGGTTCATCGATTTTTGCACAGACTCAATTTGAACTAGGTGACTATTTTGTTTTCGGCGCAGAAACGCGAGGTCTTGCGCCAGAACTAAGAGAGTCATTCCCAAAAGAACAGCGCATACGTTTGCCGATGCGTCCAGATAATCGTAGTCTGAATCTGTCCAACTCGGTGGCGATTGTTGTCTACGAAGCTTGGCGCCAACATGACTTTGAAGGCGGTGCCTGACTAATTAAGGAGCATTGCAGGCTAAGCTTTTGGAACGATCGAGTTGTGCCTAGAGGCCTTAGTCCAAATTGGGGGCGGTACGAGAAACTGAAGCTGCACTCCTAACGATAAATCGTTCGCGTGCTTCATTGAGAGTCTCAATCACGCTTGCCGTGTTGAACGGCTTTAAGATATAGCCACTGGCGCCAAGCTGCATCGCCTGCGCCACAACTTTCTCTTCTTCTGCACTGGTGACCATCAGAACCAAAGGTAGGGCATTTAAGGATTTTAATTTCGCCAAAACCTCAAGACCGTTCAGTTTGGGCATAACCACATCGAGCAACATGATGTCTGGTTTGAGGCGCTGACACATCTCAACTGCCATTGCGCCATCGGTTGCATCACCGACAACCTCGAAGTTTTGACCACGCAGGATAATACGCAACAACGTACGCGTCATATCGTAATCATCGACGATCAAAACACGAAGTACCTGTTTATCAGTCATTCTTCCACCTTCAATGTCTAAGCTAGACCCATTTTACACGTAAAAGCAAAATTGTTGTCTCAGTGCATGATTGCATTGAATACGCCATAAGTATAAAAGTCAATCTCAACAACTTTTGACCCGTAAAGTGACCCGCCATAAAACCTCATTCGCATTGCACGGACTACCGGTCCTTCTATGGTTTGACGAAAAAGCGACACTCGCTAAGCTCCCACCCAAAAACAACACAACACATTTGATTTCTGGCAACTATTTGCGGTTTAAGCATGCTAAGCTATATCCACATGGAAACAAATTGCATGTTTTCGGAATTCCTTTTCCCAAAATGTTCAGAGCAAATATGTAGTTCGTCACAACCCAACGCCGCCTCATTCATTTTTGTATTCATAGGGAGATACGAAGCAAATGAGATTGTATATGCGCAGAAAAGCTCGCTGTTTTCAGAGAGGCGGCATACGACTCGCGGTGTTGTTGCCACTGCTCGTGCTGTTCTTCGCGGCCTTACCCCTGTTCTCGCGCGCTGGCCCCCTACAATTCGTTTCGTTTCTCGGCGTAATTCTCAGTGCGATTGCTTGGAAAAAATGGCAAGCTCCCAGCCTTATTGAAGAGGATGGCGCGGCCACTGTAACGCAACTCAAAGAGCAAGCTACCTCCCACAATGTCATTGACTCAGTAACTCCTGCCACTCCACAAGCACAAGAGGAAAGAGAGCAAATCAGCGAAGCCCAGACCTTTGAAAGTGAGCTTGATGATCGTGCTGACTTTTTCAAAGCTGTCCTACCAATTTGGCAAAACCATGTGGTGTCCGTGAAAGAAAAAACTGAAACAGCTGTCGCGCAATTGATAGAAAGCTTCAGTTCTCTGGTCAATCAATTCGACGCTGCTGGTTTTTCTAGCCAGGCGGGGACTGGCTCTGAACAACATAAATCAACCGTGCATTTGCTCGATCTTTGTCGCAATGACTTAAAACCCTTGATCGAGCAATTAGAAAAAATGCTCAATAATAAGAGTGAGATGCTGGATGCGATTGGAGGCCTTGCAGCCTCCACCGCAGACCTCAAAGACATGGCGCACAGCGTCAGCTCCATTGCGGCGCAAACCAACCTCTTGGCAATCAATGCTTCGATTGAAGCGGCGCGTGCTGGCGTGCATGGGCGCGGCTTCGCTGTGGTTGCTGGAGAAGTCCGGCGTCTATCACTGATCTCAGCTGAAACGGGGAATACCATTACTACTCGCGTCACTGAAATTACCAACGTCGTCAAAGAAACTTTGCGCGCCGCGCAGAAGGCTAACGCCAACGACCGCGCGATGCTGCTCAAATCAGGTAACGTCGTGCGCGATGTGTTGGGACATATACAAGATCTCGGTGCAGCGGCAGAAACCATGCGCCAACAAGGTGAAGTTATACGGAATGACGTCGAAAACTTGATCGTCACGTTGCAATATCAAGATCGCGTCAGTCAAATGCTCAGCGTACTCGATCGCGACATCAGCAAACTGGTCAAAACATATGAGGAAAACCTATCCTTCCCCGACAAAGATCAATGGATGAAAGATTTGGAAACCTATTACACCATGGATGATCAACACTTTAATCATGCCAACATCAAAGCATCAAGCAAAGATGATGGCCATGGCGAAACTGAGATCACCTTTTTTTAACTTTTGTAACTTCAAGGTTCTTTACAGCGAGGTATGACATGTCTAAAACAGTGATGGTCGTCGACGATTCTGCATCAGTCAGACAAGTAGTCGGTTTAGCTTTGCGTGGCGCGGGCTACACCGTGATTGAAGGCGCTGATGGGCAGGACGCACTGAACAAATTGAAAGGGCAAAAGGTCCATCTCATCATTTCAGATGTGAATATGCCGGTGATGGATGGCATCACGTTCGTGCAGGAAGTCAAGAAGATGCCGATGTATAAGTTCACACCTATCATCATGCTGACAACGGAGTCGCAAGAAGGAAAAAAACTCCAAGGTCAAGCGGCTGGTGCCAAAGCATGGGTTGTCAAGCCCTTCCAACCTGCGCAAATGCTGGCAGCGGTTTCCAAGCTTATCTTACCTTAGTGTGAACTATGGACAGCCGCAGCATCATCGGTGAGCTCACGATTTACACCGCCGCTACCGAAAAACAAATTCTGCAAGAGGCGCTCGATCTCTCTGACGATCTCGAGATCAACCTTTCTCAAGTTTCTGAGATGGATAGTGCTGGCTTGCAGGTCCTGATTGTGCTGAAACAAGAAGCAGCCAGGCGCAATAAGAAACTGCGCTACAGCATGCACAGTAAGGCCGTATTAGACATCCTTGAGCTCTCAAACATGACCGCCAGCTTTGGCGACCAGATCGTATTAACCTGAACCACCGGCTTGGAGTTGCTATGAGCTTCGAAGACGAAATGAAAGCTGCGCTTGATACCTTTGTGGTGGAGAGTCGTGAGTTATTGCAAGACATGGAAGATGGTTTATTGGGACTGGAACATGACCCTAACCCGGCCGATTCCATCGGTGCCATTTTCCGCGCAGCTCACACCATCAAGGGCTCATCTGGCTTATTCGGTCTTGATCATATCGTCCACTTCACGCATGTCGTCGAGAGTGTGCTCGACATGCTCAGGAATGAAGAAATTGCTGTTACACCTGAAATTATCGCTGTGCTGTTACCCTGCCGCGATCACATCAGTAGCCTAGTGGACGGTATCGCCGCCGGCATCCTCGAAGAAACAAGCGAGCAACAAGAGATAGGCGCAAAACTTCACCGTCAATTAAAAGTCTTCCTAAATGGCGGTAGTGCAACACAACAGACTCAGGTTGTTACTCACAATGAAGAAGCACCCACGCAAGTGAGCGGCGGTGGCGCGATCGATTCTGGCAACTGGTATCTGTCGCTGCGCTTTGGCCCCGACTGTCTTCGCAATGGCATGGATCCACTTTCCTTCATCCGCTATTTAAGCACCTTAGGTGATGTCGTCAATCTGTTGACGATTACGGATGCCATTCCACCCATCGACAGAATGGATGCCGAAACTTGTTATCTTGGTTTCGAGTTGGTCTTAAAAAGTAGCGCGAGCAAGGAAGCGATTGAGAACGTTTTCGAATTTGTGCGCGAGGACAGTACGATCCGCATCGTGCCACCGAATAGTAAGATGGACGAATACATCGCCATCATCAATAATTTACCGGACGACACCGAGCTAATCGGTGAAATTTTGATCAAGAGTGGCGTGCTGACAAAGCATGAACTCGAAGACTGTTTGCGCCTGCAAGCCCAACAAAAACATGGTGCGAAGAATGGCGATGAGGCTCCGATCGGCGAAATCTTGGTGCAGCAAGAAATGCTGCAACAACCGATCTTAAATGCCGCTCTTCACAAACAAAAACAAGTTAAAGATACCAAGGCGCGCGAGCGTCAAAATATACGAGTCGACGCCGAGCGCCTCGATAAACTCATCGATTTAGTGGGAGAATTAGTCATCGCCGGTGCTGGCGCCAATTTGCGAGCCAATCGCACTAGCGATGTGGGCCTGATCGAATCCACGAGTGAAGTTATGCGCCTAGTCGAAGAGGTGCGAGATAGCGCTTTGCAATTGCGGATGGTACCCATTGGCACCACTTTTAGCCGCTTCCAACGTGTGGTGCGCGATGTCAGTATCGAACTCGGCAAAGACATTAATCTTGAAATTTCAGGAGGCGATACGGAAGTCGACAAATCGGTGGTCGATAAGATCGGTGATCCGCTCATGCATTTGGTACGGAACTCCATGGATCACGGCATCGAATCGGCCTCAGTCCGTGCGGCGCGCGGCAAACCTGCTCAGGGAACACTACGCCTCAACGCTTATCATGAATCTGGCAGTATTGTGATTGAGGTGTCGGACGATGGCGGCGGTCTGAACCGCGAAAAAATTCTCGCCAAAGCAATAGAACGCGGGCTTGTCCTGCCCGGTGCAAATTTGAGCGATAAAGAGATTTATGCGCTGATTTTTGAACCTGGATTCTCGACCGCCGACCAAGTCTCCAATCTTTCGGGACGAGGCGTCGGGATGGACGTCGTCAAACGCAATGTCACCTCACTCCGTGGCAGCATAGAAATCGATAGTGAAATGGGCGTTGGAGCAACGATGCGCATCCGCATGCCATTGACTTTAGCAATTATCGACGGCTTCTTAGTTGGCGTTGGCGCGTCTTCATTCGTCATACCGCTTGACAATGTGATTGAATGTTTAGAATTGCCACGCCAAGCAACCGAGCATGACTATATGGATTTGCGCGGTGAAGTCCTTCCCTTTATCCGGCTGCGCCAACTCTATGATATCGATGGAGAACTTCCTCGCCGTCAAAACGTTGTTGTTGTGGGTTATGGTGAGCACAAAGCCGGCATTGTGGTCGATCGTTTGCTAGGCGAATTCCAAACCGTCATCAAGCCGCTAGGCAAATTGTTCCAGCACTTACAAGGTATCGGTGGCTCCACCATTTTGGGAAGCGGCGAAGTCGCCCTCATCCTCAGCGTTTCAAGCATGATTCAACAAGTCACACGCATCAATCAGCAGCAGTATATTTCGTTCGAAAACCAGAAATAAGGTCGGAAAGATTCGCTCGCGCGGGCCGTTTCGAAACCACTTCTTTTTACGGTAACTGACATGAAAAAACTTAGCACCCTGATTTCCAATGCCAAAATGTGGCAAAAATTTGCACTCTTGGGCTGTTTCGTCGTGATCGTATTTTCAATCCCGTTTTCCTTCTATCTTTCAAGTGCCACTAGAGCGATTCACTCTGCTAGCAATGAGCAAACTGGCGCTGAAACGATTCCTTACTTTACAAAGATCCTCAAGCACATACAACGGCATCGCGGCTACAACACGATTATTCTCAATGGTGATCAAAGCGTGAAAGCGGAACGCGATCTTGCAAGTAACGAGCTGAATCGTGCGCTCGATGATTTACAAAGCATTACCAAGCAGTACCCACACCTTAAGCTCGAAGAATACCACGCCAACCTCAAACGGGAATGGTCGAATATCTATGCCTCGCGTGATCGTTTTAATGTCAAAGAGAGTGCGGCCGCACACACGGCGATGGTTACAACTCTACGCAGGCAGTTAGCGAGTGTCTCCGATCTCAGTGATCTCACTTTAAGTCCCGATGCTTCTTCAGTCTTCCTCGTTAGCCTCTCTACCGATACTGTGATTGAGACCATCGAAACCTTGGCGCAAATGCGTGCTGGTGGCGCCAATGCCCTGGCCAAACAGGCGATGAACCTCGAAGAACGATCAAAATTGGTTTCACTGCTCGGCATCTTGCATCAATCAAATGAAAAGGCCCAGCTCACTTATGAACGCTTAATCGCCATCGCGCCTGAATACAAGAGTATCCTCGGAGCGAAAGTAGCCGAGATCAACAAGCAGACTTCTGAATTTGAGAAGTTGGTTGACGAGCGCATTTTACGTGGCGACTTATTTGAGTATCCGCACAAAGAATTCTTTCAAACGGCAACCAAAGTAATTGACGCTGCCTATGACTTCGAGGCTGATGTAACCAAACAACTCAAATCGATCACTGCACAGCGCCTGAAGAAAGCGGAAGCGGGACGTCTTGAAATTGTCGGTATTTGTTTAAGCCTGATGTTGGTGGTGTCGGGTTTGGCGTGGTTTATCATTCGCGAACTGATCGCGCAAATCGGTGATGAACCTGCAACCGTAGCGCGCTTTGCGGGTGAAGTCTCGAGTGGAAATCTCAACGCCGAACTGCAGCTCCAGGAAAATGATACGACCAGCATCGCTTCAGCCTTGAAGGCAATGCTAGAAAACATCCGCACCCGCATCACTGAAAGTGAACGTGCTGCCACTGAGACCTTACGCATCAAAAGCGCACTCGACAACGCTACTACCAATGTCATGATCGCGGACACTGATCGCAATATCATTTACCTCAACCGTTCAATTGTGAAATTGCTCGAAGAAGCGGAGCACGATATCAAGAAGGAATTTCCTCAGTTTGAAGCGGGCAAACTTCTCGGTGCAAAGATGGATCTCTTTCACAAACACCCAGAGCATCAGGCGCAGATGCTGGCGCAATTAAAATCCGCCCATCATGCCAAGATTCACATTGGCGGACGAACCTTTACTCTTGCTGCCAATCCAGTCATTGATGATAGCGGTACGCGTCTAGGCAGCGTGGTCGAATGGCATGACATCACTGCACAACTCGCCGAACAAGAAGCCAAAGAAGCACTGGCAGCTGAAAATCTTAGAATTAAAGTCGCACTGGATGGCTGTGCAACCAATGTGATGCTGGCCGACACTAACGGTAAGATTATCTACGCCAATCACTCCATGCTCTCCATGTTGCGCAATGCCACTTCGGCGCTACGTGAGAGCCTTCCAGAGTTCAATGTCGATACTTTAATGGGTTCGGCAATTGATCGCCTCTTTGATTTCGGCGATGGAAAGACCTCACTCTCGGCACTACAACAAGAATTCAAGACAGTATTAAAACGCGGCAATCGAACCTTTGCAATTACCGGCAATCCCGTCGTGGATGCGCAAGGACAACGCCTCGGTGTCGTGGTCGAATGCATAGATCGCACCATCGAAGTCGAGATGGAGGAACAAATTGGCAGCATTGTGATGCAAGCCGCTTCTGGTGAGTTCACCTCGAGGTTGGCACAAAATGACCAGCAAGATTTCTTCGGCAAACTCAGCCGCTCAATCAACCAACTCATGGATGTCAGCGAAGAGGGTTTGAATGAACTCTTACGTGTGCTAGCAGCCCTAGCCCGTGGCGATCTTACCCAGACGATGGAGAAAGACTATCAAGGTACCTTCGGCGCCTTGAAAGAAGCAAGTAATGAGACCGTGGAGCGTTTGTCTGAGATCGTCAATGATGTGATCATCGCCACCGATAGCCTTTCAAACGCTTCCGAGCAAGTCAGCGCGACTTCGCAATCACTATCACAAGCAGCTAGCGAACAAGCGGCGAGTGTTGAAGAAACCAGCGCCAGCATTGAACAAATGGCAGCGGGCATCAATCAAAACGCAGAGAATGCCAAGGTCACAGACGGCATCGCCGAGAAAGCATCGCGGCAAGCGGTCGAAGGTGGCGAGGCAGTGCGTGAAACCGTTAGCGCAATGAAGGAAATCGCTTCACAAATTGGCATCATTGATGACATTGCCTACCAAACCAATATGCTCGCGCTCAATGCCGCGATTGAAGCCGCACGGGCAGGAGAACATGGCAAGGGTTTCGCCGTGGTGGCAGCCGAGGTTCGCAAACTTGCGGAACGCAGTCAGGTTGCAGCCAAAGAAATTGGCGATCTCGCCGCCGGTAGCGTCAAGACCGCCGAACGTGCTGGCAGCTTAATTCAAGAAATCGTGCCCGGCATCGGTCGCACTTCTGATCTAGTTCAAGAAATTGCTGCTGCCTCGCAGGAACAATCGGTCGGTGCGGCACAAGTGACAACGGCCATGAATCAGATGAACCAAATCACGCAACAAAACGCTTCGTCGAGTGAAGAATTGGCGGCAACAGCCGAAGAAATGACCAGCCAAGCTGAGCACCTGATGAGCCTCGTGGGGTTCTTCAAATTACATGGCAGCCAGAACGCGATAGAGAGCCGTAATGAAAAAGTCGAGATTGAAAAGAGTGCTCACACTCAACGACGCGAGAAAACCAATAAACGCAGCAAGACGAGTGCAAATGCAAGCCCGGTGGATCTTGCAAAATTTGAGAAATTCTAAAACACCACAGACTCTAATTCTATAAGACTTATTTGAGATCAATAACAGCGAAAACGAAAAGCCTAGGCTACTAGAGATACTAGGGCAAAGGATGTATAGGCGAATGAGGGGAAGCCGATGAAGAATTTAATAGATCATTTTAAGATGTGGCAAAAATTCGCCTTAATCGGCGTTTTTGTCCTTATCCTCTTTGGCATTCCCTTTTTCGTGCTGCTGAGTATGATCAACGGCAATATCGAAACCATACGCCAAGAACAAGAAGGCGGCATCTTAATCCCTGAAGTCGTAAAAGTCATCCAGAAAACGCAAGTCCATCAGGCGATAAACCGCCAACTCATGGAGGGAAAAACAGAACTAGCAAGCGCACGCAACAGTGCTGCGAAGGAACTGAGCGAACTTTTCAACGCACTTGAGAATCAAGTCAAACAACACCCTGGGCTGAAGTTAGATCAACACGTTGCTGAGCTAAAACAGAGTTGGAAAAAACTTGACGAAGCACGTGACAAACTCAATCCCGTCGAAGCGAGGAATCAACACCGTGAGCTAATTGAGGGTTTGTTCACGCTGATGGCCAATGTTACAGATAACAGCGGCCTGACCTTGTCGCCCGATGCAGCGACGTATTTCATGATGCAAATGTCTAGTGATTCCTTACTGAATATCGTTGAGGAACAATCGCATGCAAAAGCGTTAGGCAATGATGTATTGGAAGACCACACGATTTCACCCACTGAGCGAGAGATTCTCTCAGTGGTATATGCGAATTTACGTAGCAAACTCAAGGCCAATCAAATGAACTACGAACGTTTGGTTTTGATTTCACCAGAATACAAAGATTTGCTGCAGAAACGATTCCAAGAACACTTAGATTCAACCAATGCTTCCGCCAAGTTCATACAAGACAACATACTCGGCGCCATCAAAATTGAAGCGAATGTACAAGATTTTCTAAATATCATCACGCCCTCACTCACCTCGAACTATCAGCTTGAGTATGTGTTGATAGAGGAAATGAATAAAGCCATCGACAAACGCTTAAGTGATGCGCTGAACAGTCGTCGCAACAACGTCATCAGCGCCTTGGTCCTCTTAATCACAATCAGTGCGCTGTCTTACTACATTATCCAACGAACCATTCGTCAAATTGGCCACGAACCAGCCCAAGTCGCAGCCTTCGCCAATGAAGTTGCCCAAGGCAATTTGAATGCAGAGCTTGAACTCAGGGACGACGATAACGGCAGCATTGCCGCGTCGTTGAAAGTCATGGTCGATACGATACGCGCCCGCATCACCGAGAGTGAAAGGATTAGCGCAGAAGTCCTGCGAATCAAGATCGCACTGGACAATGCCGCAACCAATGTAATGATCGCGGATACTGATCGCAACATCATTTACATGAATCGTGCAGTTAGCGCTATGTTTGAAAAAGCCGAGCAGGCATTGCGATCTCACTTCGCCGACTTCGATCTCGACACCATTATGGGTTCAAAGCTTGAGCGTTTTTATCCTGATCGTCAACAACAAGCGCAGCTAATCGACGCCCTCAATAATGCGCAAAAAACTCAACTCGTATTGGGGGGCCGTACTTTCACGATCGTGGCCAACCCCGTGCTCAATGATAAGCAACAAAGACTAGGCACAGTCCTTGAGTGGGATGACATCACCGAACAACTCGCTGCCATGCTGGAAGCACAAAGGGTAGCTGCGGAAAATCTCAGGATCAAGATTGCACTCGACGGTTGCGCAACCAATGTCATGATTGCCGACAATGATGGCCAAATCATCTACGCCAACCAAGCAATTCTAGCGATGTTAAAACGCCTAGAATCACAGTTACGCGGCGCTCTGCCTAACTTCAAGGCTGATCAGGTGGTGGGGGCCAATATGAGTATCTTCCATCAGCGACCAGAGCATCAACAGTCGATGCTACGCAATCTCACCACCACTTACAGAACACAAATTCAGGTCAACGGACTCAGCTTCGCACTGACGGCCAATCCTGTCATCAACCAAGCAGGTGAGCGCCTTGGTAGCGTGGTCGAATGGATGGATCGTACCGCCGAAGTTGAAGTGGAGAAGCAAGTTGATCTAGTGGTGAGCCAAGCCGCGGCTGGTAATTTTACGACTCGACTCTCTGAAGATTCACACATCCCCTTCTTCGCTAAGCTAAGTAAGGACGTCAACCGACTCATGACAGTCAGTGAAGATGGCCTCAATGAGGTTCTGCGGGTGCTCGCCGCGATGGCCCACGGTGACCTAACCCAGACCATGACGCGCGACTATGAAGGTACTTTCCAAGAATTGAAATTGGCCAGCAATGAGACCGTCGATAGGCTCTCGCAAATCGTACGCGAGGTGATACAAGCGACCGATGCCCTATCGAATGCATCCGAACAAGTTAATGCCACTTCGCAATCTCTATCTCAGGCAGCAAGCGAACAAGCGAGTAGCGTCGAGCAAACCAGTTCCAGTATCGAACAGATGGCGGCAGGCATCAAACAAAATGCCGACAACGCCACGGTTACCGATGGCATTGCAATGAAAGCTTCGAAAGATGCGATTGACGGTGGTGCAGCCGTCAAACAGACGGTCGAGGCCATGAAAGAAATCGCCGGAAAAATTGGGATTGTTGATGATATCGCCTATCAAACCAATATGCTGGCGTTAAATGCAGCGATCGAAGCGGCACGTGCTGGTGAGCATGGTAAGGGTTTTGCTGTGGTTGCTGCAGAGGTTCGCAAGCTCGCCGAACGCAGTCAGGTTGCGGCGCGTGAAATCGGTGACCTTGCAAGCGGAAGCGTGAAGACCGCCGAACAAGCGGGTCAACTGATCGATGAAATCGTGCCTGGGATAGGACGTACGTCCGACTTGGTACAAGAGATTGCCGCCGCATCACAAGAGCAATCACTGGGCGTTGGACATATTAACGGCGCGATGAGCCAAATGAGCCAAATCACGCAACAGAATGCCTCCGCGAGCGAACAATTGGCGGCCACCGCTGAAGAAATGACCAGCCAAGCCGAGCAATTAAAAGATCTGATTGGATTCTTCAAAATCGGTCAAGAAGAAGCGTCAACTAATCATGAGCTTCGCACAAAAAAACCAAATCAGACGCCAAGTCCCAAACTCAGTCGCAATGCGCGTGGCACGCGTCTGAGCAACGAGAATCCGCTAGATACATCTAAATTTGAACGTTTTTAGACTATACGAGGAAGACCATGAGTGCCATTACGACTGCTAAGAAAAACACTGGACTCGTTAGCACCGATACGGGCGCAAAAGTCGAGGCTGGGCAATACTTGACCTTCATGTTGGGTGGCGAGACTTTTTCGCTCGGCATCTTGAATATTCGCGAAATTATTCAATACGGCGACATCACCGAAGTACCGATGATGCCTAAATTCATACGCGGCGTGATCAACCTTCGTGGTCGTGTGGTGCCTGTGGTCGATCTCGCTGCGCGCTTTAATCGCACGCCTTCCGCCGTCTCGCGCCGCACCAGTATCGTCATTATCGAACTCGACGCCGAAGATCCGGCTGATGCCCAAAGTATTGGGATTGTGGTCGATGCCGTCAATGAGGTGGTCGACATCCTCAGTTCTGATATCGAGCCACCACCATCTTTCGGTGCCAAGATTCGACCAGACTTCATCAGTGGTATGGCGAAAAAAGACGGTCGATTCATTATTGTGCTCAACCTAGATCAAGTGCTGTCGATGGATGAAATGGTGGCTTTAGGTCAAGCTATGCATGGTGTCGGCGAAGCCGTCAGTGAGACAGAACATGACGACTGATCAGCTCATCCAGCGCTCCAGTAGCTCGATTCTTTTGCAGGCCAAAGAGTTCGAGTGGATCTCGCGTTTTCTTTATGAGAAGACCGGTATCGCTTTGAGCGAAGGTAAGCAGGCAATGGTCATGGGGCGGCTCGATAAACGACTACGTGCACATGGTATGCGATCCTACGCCGATTATTTTGCGCTGCTTGGCAAACCCGGCTATGAAGACGAAACAACCGCCGCTATCGATTTACTCACTACCAATGAAACCTATTTTTTTCGAGAACCCAAACATTTTCAATATCTCGAAAAGACGATTTTGGCTCACTACGCAAGGCAGTCATCAATACGTGTTTGGAGCGCCGCCAGTTCGAGCGGAGAAGAAGCCTACACCATTGCCATGACCTTGGCTGAACACTTTAAAGGCCCACGTTGGGAAGTGATAGGGACCGATATTTCAACTCGTGTCTTGGAGCGCGCACGACGCGGCCTCTACCCCATGCTGCAGGCGGAAAAAATACCGCTGTCCCTACTAAAAAAACACTGCCTGAAAGGTAAAGAAGAGTTTGAAGATTTTTTCTTGATCGACCAGAGTATCAAAGATCACGTCAGTTTTGGCATCGCCAATCTTGTCGAGCCATTGCCAGATCTTGGAATGTTTGAGGTGATCTTTTTACGCAATGTGATGATCTATTTTGATGTGCCAACCAAGAAGAAAATTGTACAGAAACTCTGTGAGCGACTGCATCCCGGTGGCTATTTCATCATTAGTCATTCAGAGACCTTAAATGGCCTCGATGCCAATCTCAAACTCGTCGCCCCCGCGATTTACCAAAAGCCAAAATGATGCAATGAGCACCAACAACAGAAAGTTGTGAACTATGAGTGAACCAGGATTTTATATCGATATCTTTCTACAGCCGGGTGAATTCTATTTCGGCGATAGAGAGACGCGCATCCGCACCATCTTAGGATCTTGCGTTTCGATTACCATGTGGCATCCCAAAAAACACATAGGCGGCATGTGCCATTACATGCTGCCAAAGAATAAACGGCATGCACATGGACAGGAACTCGACGGAAAATATGCCGAAGACACAATACATCTTTTTATGCAAGAGATACGTAAAGCAAACACTCACGCGCACGATTATGAGGTGAAAATTTTTGGGGGTGGTAACCAATTCCCTGGACAGGATCGCCGCGTCTTTTCTGTCTCAGAACAAAATGTAGAGGTTGGACGCGCACTTCTAGCACAGCACGGCTTCAAGATTAAGTCAGAACATCTTGGCGGTAATGGTCATCGCAATATTATGTTTGATTTGTGGTCGGGTGACGTCTGGGTCAAACACGTGGATAAGGTGCTTGAAGAATGAGTGGCAATATCAAGGTCATGGTGGTGGATGACTCGGCGGTGGTACGCCAAGTTCTGACAGCCTTATTGGGGAAAGAAGATGGAATCGAAGTCATCGCCGCGGCTCCTGATCCTATCTTCGCCATGGACAAAATGAATAATAATTGGCCCGATGTGATCGTATTGGACGTAGAAATGCCACGCATGGATGGCATTACTTTTCTCAAGAAAATTATGTCGATACGACCAACCCCGGTGGTGATCTGCTCCACACTGACTGAGAAAGGTGCAGCCACCAGCATGCAAGCGCTAGCGGCAGGAGCGGTCACCATTGTCACCAAACCCAAAGCTGGACTAAAGAGTTTCTTGGAGATGGATGCTGGCGATATTATTCAAGCGGTCAAGTCAGCGGCGATTGCGGATATGCGTCGTCTCAAAGCCATCACTTCATTGGCGAACAATACTGCACCAAAGTTAAAACTCGATGAAGTGTTGCCTGATCATGAACACCACGCAATTGCTACAACAGCGATGGCGACAACCACCGACCGCATCGTCGCCATCGGCACCTCGACCGGTGGCACGCAAGCATTGGAGCGTGTTCTAACGCGCCTGCCGCGAACGGCGCCCGGCATCGTCATCGTGCAACATATGCCAGAGAAGTTTACCGCTGCGTTTGCCGATCGTCTCAACAAAATCTGCGAACTCGAAGTGATGGAAGCAAAAAATGGCGATCGGGTTATCCCAGGTCGCGCCTTGGTCGCCCCGGGCGGCCTCCACATGCAAGTCAAACGCAGTGGCGCTCAATATCATGTGGAGATCCTCGACGCCCCACCAGTTAATCGGCATCGACCTTCGGTTGATGTCTTATTTCGTTCAGTCGCCAAGTGTGCGGGGAAAAATGCGTTTGGCATCATCATGACAGGAATGGGCGATGATGGTGCCCACGGCTTAAAGGAAATGCATGACGCAGGTGCCGAAACCGTGGCCCAAGACGAAAAAACCTGTGTCGTGTATGGCATGCCGAAAGAAGCCGTAAAACTTGGCGCCATCGATCATATTTTGCCGCTCGAGGAAATTGCGGAAGCGATCGAAGCCTACGGCAAACAACACGCTTGATCACATGCTTAGTTGCCTGCTTAGTTGCATACTTTAATTGCACGCATCAAGGCACTTAATTCAAGGAATTTGAATGCTCTTGGGTCGGCTCTGGCGCGTGCAAAATCTGTTCGAGAACTTTGCGGAATTGCACTTTCAAATCGGCATTCTTACGCACGACATAGTCTGGCAGGTCCGCATGCGCCATCAATTGGCTAGTGGTGAGCAAGACCGTTTTTGTTTTACCTGCGCGCACTCCTGATTTTTGCACAGCACTAATCAAAGCAATACCATTCAAACGCTTATTTTCTAAACCTGTGACAAGTAAATCAAAAGGTTCTGACAGGACACGGCCCAGTGCCAAATAGCCATCACGCGCGACCTCAATACGGAATCCATATTCCTTGAGCGTGTCCTTGATCATGCCCAACACCACTTCCGAACCATCCACAATCAGCGCCGAATGAGAATTACGACTAGCACGCTGCCGCAAGGCGTGCAGATTGAGTTTCAAATCGGCACTCGGCTCAACATCCATAGAATAGACGAAGCATGCTTTGCGCATCAGATCAACATACTGCAAGCCCAATTCAACGGCGCCTTGCTTAGTCAGAGCTGGACTCTCAATTAATGAGCTCAAGAGGTCTTCGAATGGATGGCAAATATCGCTTAAGAAGTCCAAACCATAGGTGCCGCCACTACCTTTCAAGGTATGAACTTGGCGGTATAGTTCACGACACATACTGAGCTCAAAACCTTCGCGTTCGAGCTCGAGCAGGATCTGCTCTATCTCATCGATATGGCCGGGCAAATCTCTCAAATAATTTTCTCGCAAACTTGCGAGCATTGCCTTGACCTGATCCATACGTTCTTGCGCACTCGGGTGAGGATGATCAATAGAGACAGCAAAACTGTGACTAGGCACTTTGCTTTCGTTCTAAATTCTAACTCATAGCAAATCCCAAAACGTGGCAATGTGGCGGTTTTACACGTAAAAAAATGTTGCGCTGAACGCCATGATCGGAAATTTCACTTTAGCCAATCACGCTATTTTCAAAGCTCTTGTGTTGACCTTATTCCAAGAAGAGATCAGGACCGCAGTTTGGCCAGGGTTTTGGTGGTCGAGCGGTCATGTTCAAATGCAATCGCCTTAACTTGACCACCGTATGCAAGAACTGCCTGCCCCTCGGGGATTTGATCCATGGTGTAATCGCCACCTTTCACATACAGATCAGGCTTGGCCAGCTGCACCGTTTCTAATGCGGTGTCTTCCTCAAACGCCACCACCAAGTCGACTGCCTCCAAGGCTGCCAGCACTGCCATTCTGTCTTCGCAAGTGTTGATGGGGCGATCACTACCTTTACCCAAACGTCGCACGGAAGCATCGGTATTCACCGCCACCACCAGTGAAGCGCCAAGGGCACGTGCTTGTGCTAAATAGGTAACATGACCTCGATGCAAAAGATCAAACACGCCATTGGTCAGGACCACAGGTTTTTTGAGTTGCTGAACGCGTTCCACCAAATCAGCGCGCTCACACATTTTTTGTTCAAAGTTTGGCATAAAAGTTCAGCAGCAAATGGGGCTTAGGACACATCGAATATCGTCACAAACCCGTGAAGGAATGGAAGCACCCGTGACAAGTATCGGTGCAAAATCGGCATCAAGACTCCCGGTGAACTGGGGCTGTCCTGCAAGCCCCCGTATTTTACGTTAAGATCAGCCACTTCAAAGACAGACTTGGTCTAAGAAATGTTCAGCGTACTTCTGTTATCACCTATTCTACGAAGGGGAAACACATGATATCGATCAAAAATCGCAGCCTACAATTACTTGCCGTGTTAAGTTTAATGTTTTCGGGTTCAGCTTACGCGCAAAGTGCGAACGCTGATACCGAGGCTTGTCCTGATGTCTTGCGTCATAGCTTCAACCGCTTGCAAGATGATGCCCCACAAAACCTATGTCAGTACAAAGGCAAGGTGGCTTTGGTGGTTAATACCGCAAGTTATTGCGGCTTTACCAAACAATATGAGGGTCTCGAGGCGTTGTACGCCAAATATCAACAACGTGGTTTGGTCGTGCTCGGTTTCCCGTCCAATGACTTTGGTCAACAAGAGCCAGGCAGCAGTAAAGAAATCGCCGATTTTTGCTATAACACCTATGGCGTGAAATTCCCGATGTTTGCCAAATCCTCAGTTAAAGGCGATAAGGTCAATCCTTTCTACGCGCAACTGATCAAAGCTACAGGCACTACGCCAAAATGGAATTTCTACAAATATTTGATCGATCGTAACGGTAAAGTGTTGGCATCCTACGCGAGTACCACAACCCCGGACGACAAGGGACTCGTCGCTGATATCGAGAAAGCCTTGGGTAAATAAGAGGAGTTGAGATCAGGTTTGGTCATCGCGCGCGAAAGCAAAACACGCGTAAGATGACCCTCTAACAAAGGGGCGTCGAGGATATATTCCCCGGCGCTCCTTTTGTTTTGCTATCAAATGCAGGCGAGCTATAGTCACCACTTACTTCCAGAGACTCCTGCACAAAGTAGCGAGCGGCCGAAGTTTGCGTTGAGCGGCGCAGCTGTACTAGCACACGAGCTGACATCGTAGGCTCAAAATTTGGTCGCATAGCAAGTGGTGCAGAGGTCTCTTTCACTGTTTTCGTTTTTTCGCACCGCTACTTGCTGCAGCTTTCAGTCCTGTTGCAGTCCCTCCTCCGGCATTCGTCGTTTTCCGCTTTGCTGCTGTTTTGGTCGTCTTGGAAGATGGGCTGACGCTCGACTTGGTTGCCGCACGAACAACTGTTTTCTTGGCACCACTGCTGGTCGTGGCTCTTGCGACCTTGGTTTTCGACGGTTTGCTAGTGCTGGCAGCCCTAGACTTAGTCGACTTAGACTTCGCAGCACTTGATGTTTGTTCCTGCACTTCTTCATCTTTTAAGGCTTGTCCCAAGGCGTGCTTAAACTGTTCTTGCAACACATTCCACCATGCCGCGGGATTGGCAAAAGCGGCACTTTGATCAGCCTCGGGTTCCTTGGCTGCGCTTGAAGCCTTGGTCGACTTACGGGGACGTTGAGGTTTGGTGGTTTCACTAGTTTCGGCAGTCTGTGTTGGCTCAGACGCTGGAGTCTCTATATCGTCCTCTGCATCGTCCTCAGATTCATCCTCAAGCTCGCCCAAATTCTCAGCGTCGGCTTGTGCTTCGCTAATACCCCCACCTGGCATCGGCCAATTGCTGTTATTGGTGCTAGCGGTGCTCGCGGAAGGCTCATCGGCGGCCTTTGTCGCCTGATGTTGGGCAAAGCTTTCACCCATCGCCTTTAAGGCAGTGATCGTGGCACATTGGACCTCCAAAGCTTGAATCGAGGCGCGCAGCATATTCATATTGATATTGAGCCAAGACTCAACCGTCTTCAAATCTCGAATTTGTTTGTCTAATTCGTCAACGGAAAGACTAGGCGTGACCATCCCTGGCAACTGCATATCGCCCCACAGCTTACGAACAAAACTAAGTGGGTCGTTGAGGCCAGATGGATTCTCGGCGCCACTTTGAAAGGGATTCTGCATTTTATACTCCTGAAAAAATAGCACATGCCGAACAAATGCTGTGTTTTATCGCGCCAGAATACGGAAGCTTATCGCAAGAATAACTCAGAACGATTAAACTACACATATGAGCGCGTCTATTTCCCTTCGAAACCAAACTGAGCGTAGCAATTTGCACAAAAACATTGTGCGCAGTGTCGTCTTTATCTGCGCATCATTTGCATTACACTATTTTCTGCTCGAACGTTTCCAACTTAGCTTTTCTCCCAGTGAAACAGCAAAACTCAATGAAGTTCCTCTAAACATACGGCTCTACAACACTGAGACCAGTCCATTCCAAGAAGTGAAACTGAATTCGCCCAAAGCCAAATCTTCAGTTCAAACGAGTAAGCCGGCAACCGGACGCCAAGCTGCGCGCGAAACACCTGCGCAATCTGAAGGCATATCTGAAACGCAGGCCAACGAGCAAGAACAAATAAACACCCCACCATCAAATATCGCAGAAGTTGAGGTGAAAGCCGATAGCGATAAAAAAGAAGTGATATCGATGCGTCTTCCGCCAGCCGCCGAGATGAAAATGGAGGTGAGCTACTTAAAACCGAACGCTAGCCCGACCAACGGCATTGGTGAACTGGCGTGGCAATATACGCCAAGAACTTATAGCGCATCACTCTCTGTCAGCATAGATCTGCTTTTGACAACCGTACGGCTTATCCAAATAAACAGCGAAGGTAAAATTACCAGCTCAGGATTGGCGCCTACCATGAGTACAGACACACGCAGAGCGAGACCTAGTACTGCAATACACTTCGATCAAAATGAAAAGAACATTATCTTTTCCTCTTCCAACAAATCGGTACCCATGGAAGACGGCGCACAAGACGCAGTCAGTGTACTATTCCAACTCGCGATTATTGGGAACTCTAACCCGCAACAACTTGCCGTAGGTAAGGAAATCAATATTCAAGTAGCGGAAGGCCGCGACGCCCAAACCTACACATTCCAAGTGATAGCCGAAGAGGAAATCGAAAGTCCTTTGACGGCCCCTTCCGAGCGACTACATACGATACATTTGATTCGGCCTCCACGACCAGGCTCCTATAATTCAACCTTAGAAATCTGGTTAGCTCCGGAGAAATCTTGGTTTCCAGTGCAAATTAAGAATACAGAAAGCAATGGAACGGTCACTACACAACGCGTGATCGGCATACGCACACGCGAGCGCCTACCCGAGTGAAAGCAAGTCTGCTCCTTTCCTTTTTTTGTGCGCTTACCTTAGGCAGCGCACCGTCCATCGCCACCCCAAAAGAGGAAAAACAGGCAATTTCACCGGCAGCGAACGCAAAACTTGAATATAGGCTCAGCTTCTCACACAAACATGTTCAATTTCTTGGTGACTCAACAATAGATTGGTCAACCGCTCTTGCATCAGTTGGCAGGCACCAATATAAAATTCAAATTCGAACAAATGCGCAGTTAATTGGCAGGCTGTATTCTGCGACGAGCGAAGGATATATAGAGGATAGCGGTTTGGCACCCACCATTTTTTCTGAGGTGCGATTAGGCAAATCCCCTAAACATTTACACTTCAACTATCAAACAGGAAAACTTCAAATTTCTAGCCCAACACAGGAAATAAAGCTCCTACCAAACACCCAAGATATCATGAGTGCTATTTGGCAAATGGGCTTTGAGCTTCAACATGCAAAGGATCTTCTTCAATCCAAACAAAACACGAAGTTTGCAATTGCGGCCGGGCGAGCCATAGAGAAGTGGGAGGTAAATAAAACCGAAAAGGTACAACAACTGACAGCACTCGGTCCGATGCAAACTTGGCATGTACAAGCCAGTCCATTAAATTCACGATTGAAGAAACAGATCGAAGTGTGGTTCGCGCCGTCTTTGGATTTTCACCCGGTGCGAATTCGCTTTCAAGAGCCAAACGGTGACTACATCGAACAACGTCTCGTAAAGGTACAAACGCGATAAAATAGATGATGACTAATCTGCATAGCAATCACCATGAATACAATTAACGCAAATCACAATCGTGCCCTCGTCCTTTTCAGTGGCGGTCAAGATTCAACCACCTGCCTTGCTTGGGCATTGGCGCATTTCGATCATGTCGAAACCATTGGCTTTCAGTATGGCCAACGACACGCGATTGAGCTTGAAATGCGGCCACAACTGCTACAAAAAATTCGAAGAATAAAACCCGAATGGAACGTACGTCTCGGCCCAGACCATGTACTTGACCTCAGCATCATCTCGCAGCTGTCACAAACGGCGATGACCTCAGAGATCGAAATTCAAATGCAGGAAAATGGTCTACCCAATACCTTTGTTCCTGGTCGCAATTTGATGTTTATGTTGAGCGCGGCAACGCTTGCCTATCGACGTGATCTCAAGGTCTTAATCGGAGGGATGTGTGAGACTGATTTCTCTGGCTATCCCGATTGCCGCGACGACAGCATGAAGGCCTTACAGGTAGCCATCAATCTCGGCCTCGATACCCGCCTACGCCTTGAAACACCATTGATGTGGATAGACAAGGCGCAAACTTGGTCGCTTGCTCAACAACTAGGTGGACAAGCCTTAATTGATTTGATTCGCGAAGATACCCACACCTGTTACTTAGGTCAACGTGGTCAACTACATGCATGGGGACATGGCTGCGGCAAGTGCCCAGCTTGCGAGTTACGCGCCCAGGGCTACCAGAACTACCAATCACAACGCGCCTAGACCAGCTCACCGCTGTCATTCTTCCTGCAATAGCTCAATGCAAAAAAATAGCCATGTGATCGATCCATGGCTATTTTCTTTAAAGATGATGCAGCGCTATTTCCACTCGCTCAGCCACGCGCCAATCGCACTCTCCAGCATCGGTCTCGCAATCAAAAATCCTTGACCTTCATCACAGTGCATACGCAACAAGGCATCGTAATGCGCTTGGGTTTCTATGCCTTCGGCGATGACCTTCAATCCAAGTTTCTTGCCTAATTGCGTTATCAACTCGGCGATACGAGGGCCGCCTTGACTATCGATTTGATTGACAAACGCGCGATCAATTTTAAGACGATCCACCGGCAATTTGTCGAGGTAACTCAAAGAGGAGAAGCCGGTGCCAAAATCATCGATAGCGATTTGGATTCCCAGCGACTTCAGTTTATCGAGAGTCTCTTCAAAGTCAGCAGCGCCACTCATGGTGACCGATTCAGTAATCTCAAGTTCCAGATAATGCGGATCCAACCCGCTATCGCGCAGAGCATTCTCAACCAAGCTCATGAAATCCGCTTGTCTAAATTGGATGGCTGAGACATTGACACCTATACGCTCGAGTTTATGTCCATTATCAAGCAGTTGGCGCATAGTGAAGCAGGAGGTGCGCAAGACCCAAGCACCAAGGCTGATAATCAGGCCCGAATGTTCGGCCAAAGGAATAAATTCGGTTGGCGAAATCATCTTGCCTTCGTCGGTACGCCAACGTAGTAAGGCCTCGAAGCCTATTACACGACGCGTCGCCAACTCAATCTGCGGTTGATACATCAGATAAAGACGCTCAGCATCAAAAGCCTTATGGAGATGCTGCATCAGCATTGAGCGTTCGCGAATCTCGACGCCCATTTCACGTGTAAACAAGGTGTAGGAACCGCGCTGGAAACCTTTGGTGCGCTTCAACGCAATACTCGCATCTTTCAGTACATCGGCACCAGTTTGCTGATTATGATCGAGCGCCACCATACCCATCGACATCGAGACATTGTGAGCTGTATCGTCAATCACAAAAGGGTCGTGGAAAAGATTCTGCAGGATCTCTGGTCGCAAACTCTTTTCATCACCGAGCAAACCAAACACATCGCCGCCTATGCGCGCCAGGAAAACGCCATTTCCCAAAGTTTGCTGCAAGCGATTCGCCACTGAGCGTAGCAACAAATCGCCATATCGATGACCGAGAACGTCATTGATTTCGGCAAAGTCATCAATATCGATCAAAACCACCATTTGCTGTTGCAAACCGAGACTAATCACTTCGCCGATTTGCTCGATAAATTTTAAGCGATTCGGCAACATCAACAATTGATCGCGGAAGGCGTAGTTCTTTAGTTGACTGACCAAACCTAAATTGTCGAGACAGACCCCAAGATTGGCACAGAAAACTTCCAATAATTGGTGGTCAATATCAGAGAGCGCATACGGTAACTCAATGAATGCGGCAATCGCCCGCTTACCACGCCCCGAGAAATACAGCGTCATATTGTCTTCTTCAAACAATGAACTGCGCTCTGTCAGAGCTCGCCGTAGTGCATCACGAATAATCGGATTATCAATCTCCTCCACCGGACGATTCATCAGGTTTTTATAGTGCCCCGCAGACGCAATCACGCTATAGCGAAAATTACCATCGAAGTTTTCACTCTCATCGGCCTGCGCGCACAATAAACCTTCAGACGGCACCCCGCAAAGAGCGGCGATTTGAGTGATCACACCAGACGCGAATCCTTGAATTCCATCTTGCATCGAGAAAGCTGCACTGGACGTGATGATTTGATGAAGTCCGCGTCGACTCGCTTCTATCGTCCGCAATTGATCATAGGAACGAATCGCTGCCGTCAACGCGGTCAACAACTTCTTTCGCGTCAGCTCGTTCTTGGTCTTGTAATCATTGATGTCGTAATCGCGAATCGCGTCTTCTTCGGGCGCATAGCCTGGTTGACCCGTACGTAAAATAATCCGCGTGTCACGCCACTTCAATTCGTCGCGAATGAAGGCCACCAAATCTAAGCCCGCGTGTTCGGTTTCCATGACGACATCCAGCAGAACCACGGCGATATCAGATTCCACCGCAAATCGTTCATGCGTTTCGGCTTTTGAATAGGTATGAATGAACTCGAGGCGACGGTTCAAAATCTTTACATCAAGTAGAGAAAACTCGGTGGCCCGATGCACGTCTTCGTCATCATCGACGATAGCAATTTTCCACGTGCGTTGAGAAATGTTCGCCAAAGACTGCGAATCGAGATCTTCTTCAATCAGAATCTCATCATCGTCAAGTTGGTCTGACATGCCGCCCCCATGTGAAGTGGAAACTCACGTTTTTGTGTGAACTTTACGCACTGTCTGGCACGGCCTCACCAGAGATCTGAACGTGCTTAATTGCACACCGGATCTTGCTTGCGTAAGTCTCTCCCGTTTTTATTCAGTATATCGCAAGCCCATTGCTTCGCAACAATTTCCGCACATCTGGGAGACATGCATGACGAGAAAACAAGTCATCAACGCAACACTCTGTGGTGGCTCAAGCGTAACGGCGTTGCGCTTCCCAGCCAAGCCCTGTACCTATGCTGCCAAAAGCATCGCCTTGCACCGATTTCGCGTGAGGCAAGAGTGTTGCCAATTTCTGACGTAGTCCCTGCACGCCACTGGCACCACCTGTGAAATAAATGCTATCAATTTGTTCCGGTCTTAATTGTGCTTGCAGCAGGCAGTTCTCAACCGCCGTGGCAATTTGCGCCACTAAATTTTGTAAGGCATGGGTCAAATCTGTTTCCCTTATCGTCTTCTGCAACCCAAGCTCAGATTCGTGAGCTAGACATAAGCGGTCTAAATTCAGTGTCGTCTCCGTTCGCTCGCTTAAATTGATCTTGGCTGCTTCAGCCTGAATCGCCAACCAATGTCCATCGCGTCGCTCTATCAATCGTAATAAGCGTTGGCAGGCCAGCTTCAAGCCGCTATTACTAATATCATGCTGTAGATCTTGCAACTCACGTATGACTTTTTGCGCGTAGACCTGATTAATCGTATGCCAAGTTGAGAGGCTAAAATAATTGGTGTTAGGCATATCGCCGCCATTGGCAAGCTTACCGCCATAGCCAAGTAATGGCATGAGGCAAGCCAAGCTCAAGGCCTTGTCAAAATCAGTGCCGCCGATATGCACACCCGTATTGCTCAGTACATCTTGCTGTCTATCGTGTGCCTGTCGACGTGTTGGCGACAAACGTACCACGGAAAAATCTGAAGTACCCCCACCGATATCCACCACCAACACGACTTCTTCGGCACTGAGGCGTGACTCGTAATCCAGTGCCGCTGCAATCGGTTCAAATTGAAAACTGAGCTCTTTGAAACCACAGGCTAACGCAGTCTCGCGTAGGCATTGCTCTGCTTGACGATCCGCGGCCACATCATCGTCCACAAAAAACACCGGACGTCCTAGCACGGCGTATTCAAATTCCTGTTGCAGATGATCTTGTGCCCGCGACTTGAGCTGCATCAAATAATGTTGCAATAGATCACGATAAGCTAGGCGTCGTCCCAAAACTTCAGTGTGGCCATCAAACAAGCTGGTACCAAGTAAGCTCTTCATCGAACGCATCAAGCGTCCCTCATAGCCGTCGAGATAATCGTTGAGCGCAGCTCGACCAACGCTCATTTCATCAAGGTCTGCATTAAAGAAGATCACTGAGGGCAAAGTCGTCTTATCATCTTCTAGACAGGCGAGGCGAGCCTGACCATCTAAAACGGCACCCACCGTTGAATTCGAGGTGCCGAAATCCATACCACATGCGCTGCGCATAATTCACCCTTACTTCTATCCTGCGAATCCAGTTTTCTGACTATCATCGATTTTCACGATCAAGGGCGAGATCTTACGCCAACTTGGCCCGAAGCGGGTTCACAGAATCGCCGCGCAAAACTAATTTCTCGACTGATTTCATTCGGGAATAAGCTCATGTCCGTTTTTTGTCCTTAAGATGCTTGCACATTTGCTTTTAGTTTGGTGAGGATGCGTACTCAATTTTTATGACCAAGCTATGACATATCCCGCGTTTCCGTGGCGGCATCGCAAAATTGATGGGGCACACGATGCGTTTTTCAAATTTCGGCTATGCTTATGCGTCTCATGCATTTGTGTGCATTTCTAAACATGAAGGGCCGAATCGAAAGTCGGCTCGCCAGCAAAAGGATGTTGACTTGAATAACAATAATCGCGCCGAGCGCCTACAACTGATCAGCTCCCCACAGCACCTCGCTCTTTTGGGCCAAGGTTTGCGCGGCATCGAGCGCGAAACTTTGCGTGTCGATTCCCAAGGCCACCTGAAATTAACTGCGCACCCGGTCGCGCTGGGGTCTGCTTTGACACATCCCTACATCACGACCGATTACTCCGAATCTTTGTTGGAATTCATTACGCCTGCAAAGCATGATATTGCTGAAGCACTGCAGAGTCTGGAAGACATCCATCGTTTCACCTATACCAAACTCGGTGATGAAATGCTGTGGAATCACTCTATGCCTTGCGAACTACCAGATGAGGCCAGTATTCCTATTGCGTGGTATGGCACCTCCCATATCGGCATGATTAAGCATGTCTACCGTCGAGGTTTGGCACTACGCTATGGCAAGAGCATGCAATGCATCGCCGGCATTCACTATAACTACTCGCTTTCTGAAGATTTATGGAAGCTCTTCAAGCAGGCTAGTGGTGACACGCGAAGCGAGATGGATTATCAATCCGAAAGTTATATCGCCTTAATCCGAAATTTTCACCGCTATAGCTGGCTGCTGATGTATTTATTTGGTGCTTCGCCAGCAGTGTCTAAGAGTTTCCTACGCGGCCGCCAACATCAATTGGAAAGCCTGTCTGAAGATACGCTGTATTTGCCGTACGCGACCAGCTTACGCATGAGCGACCTCGGCTACCAAAACAATGTGCAAGATGGCTTGGTACCACCGTACAATAGCTTGATGGAATACATGCGTAGTTTGTCGCGCGCCGTGCGCAAGCCACATCCACCCTATGAGCAATTGGGAGTGAAGAAGGATGGTGAATGGGTGCAGATCAATGCCAATGTGCTGCAAATCGAAAACGAGTTCTACGCCACCATCCGCCCTAAACGCGTGATCAATAGTGGTGAACGTCCGGTCGAGGCACTCTGCGCGCGCGGCGTGCAATACATCGAAGTACGCTGCATGGATGTCGATCCATTTGAGACTCTGGGCATCAATCTACAAACCTCACGTTTCCTCGACGCCTTCCTCTTGTTCTGCGCAATGGAAGAGAGTCCTTTAACTAACGACGCTGAGGGCCAAGAGAATTTGGCGAACTTCGCGAAAACTGTCAAATATGGACGTCAAGCAGGTTTGCAATTACATCGTCAAGGACAAGCGCTAGAGTTGAAGCAATGGGGCCTAGACTTGCTCGAACAAATTCGTGCGTATGCAGAGATACTCGACCGCCAAGCCGGACATCGTCAACATCAAGACAGTTTGCAAAACCAGATTGAGAAATTAACGGATCCCGAATTGACGCCATCAGCACGCGTACTCAAGGCCATTGCTGCCGCAGGCAATTCCTATCCACGATTCGCCTTGGAACAAAGCGCCCGTATGGCTGCCGAGCTCCGCGGTCATGCCCCTGATGCGAATACCATCCTGGAATTCGAAAACTTGGCCGCCAAATCTTTGAGCGAACAAACGCAGATGGAACAACAACAGAGCGGCAGCTTTGATCAATTCATAGAGGACTATCGCTCACGCACTTCAAGCCAACTTTGCTGTGACGAAAAACCGATACCGTAATACTTTACCAGAGAACGAAAATTCAATCTGAAATCGCTGCCTCGCGAGCGAATTGCCGCCCATAGATCTTCAATGAATGAGCTTAATACTTCTCCAAGGGTATGGATCAGGCTCTCCACTCAGGCTTGGCGGCCCCTCCGTGGTGACCGAAGGAAGCATTTGGCAACTATTGGTACGCATATAGTGTAAGGCAGATGAAAGGCGCGACTCGAAAAGATCTCCCAATTGATGATCAAGATCATCGGGCACCACACACTTCGGCGTTAAACCTTCAGTGTAGTCTCCTTTGCCGACTGCATTTACACCTGAAAAGCGAATTGCAAAATAGGCTTTATCACAGTTATCTGTTTGCAAGAACCCATAAGGTTTGCCGCAAGTTTGCTCACCAATCTGAATCACTTCAACAAATGGACTCAAACCATTTATTATTGACTCGCTTGCAGAGCAAGTTCGGTTTCCAGTCAAAACAAACACTCGCTTCAAACTTAACCACGGCAAATCTCTGCCTTTGGAATCAAAAACATAGAACCACGATTTCCCCATGGCTGTTTCGATCGGATGTTTATCGTTATAAATCAATTGTTCAAAGAGCTTACCATAAGACCTATTTCCACCAATCATCGCTGCAAGTTCATTCGCAATATACAAATATCCCCCGCCGTTATAGCGTAAATCAAGAACAAGTTCGCTTATGTTCTCGCGCTTGAAACTGTTGATCGCATCAATCAACTGTTGTTCCGCAATCCGAACATGGTCATTAAAAACGAGATAAGCTACTTTGACACCCTGTACATCGATGACCCGTGTTGACAGCACAGGTGCTTGCACGATCGATGAGGAACTTAAGCTAAAAAACCGAGATTTTTCTTCTCCTGGTTGCAACACCTCGAATGTGTGTGTTTGCACAGTACTAGGATATAAAGCTGCAAACTGCAAATCGTTTGCTGGCTGCGCCAGCGACGTACCATCTACAGCTAAGATTGTTGTCCCCCGCTTAATCCCAGCGCGATCTGCAGGTGAATTAGGCTGAACAAACAATACCCTGAGTCGAGTACCTTGACGTAATAGTGAATAGCCATAACCGGTAGAGCCCCCTCCATTGAAATAGTTATCGACCTCTGCCTTTGAAGCGACGAAACTATATTTATCTCGGTTTGTAACCAAGAGGGACTGAAAATAATTTGGAACAGGGGTCTGTAAGGAGAATGCTTGCTCTTTGATTTCCTGATACCACAAATAAACATCATCCAAATGAGCCCTGACCCAGCTCTGTTCCACGCTAGGTTTACAGACTCTAGAGAGATTCCCATTGTCTGTTTCAAGTATTGAATGGTTTGGATTCGCAACTGGTAACATTGATTGTGCAAATGAATAACCCGAATCGTCGACTGCCGCCCAAAATCGCATCGTTTGTGCAATTTCTTCAAGTGGATTAGCAAAACCAAGGCCTTGTTCGATAGCAAATAGCCTTGCAAACTGGACTCGGTTATCTAATAGTCTAGCCACCTTCCCCTGTACTGGATCACCGCGAAAGGAGCGTGCCGCACTCAACATTCGTTGCACCAATTCCCCACGCGCAAGACCTCTTTCGTATAGATCAACCCAATAGTCGAGCTCAGAAATTGATGGGGTAAGATCGCCGTTGCGGCCCAAAACATTCGTATAAATCGAAAGAACAAATTCCCGCTTTGATTCTGTCGCCGTGCGCCCTGTTAAAGCTGAATATTGAATTGCTGCAGCATGAAAGGCATCTGCCATTTGATTTACGGTAAGACCTCGCGCTCGAGCTCGAGCCCAATACTCAAGCCCAGACGCATCTGGCAATCGCCTAAGAAGGACACCGTAGAAATCGATGATCTCATTGATCTCATTCTCTGTAAGAAGATCTTCAAGCAAATTCATATCAAGTCTTACTTTTGCGTCAGTGAAAACAAGTTGCCTGATATTGCTTATCATTTGTGATGGTCGGGCCCCTGTTCGATCCGTCAACAGATATGAACTTCCAATGCGATTGATCTCATATTCGCTTCTTAAAGCATTTATTTGCAGTTCTTCAGATGGCGCGGCGCCATAAGCGGCGCTTGTGCTCAGGGCCTTGGTTTGTTCTTGCCCTTCTTGATTCACGCCACCACAACCGCTCATGGAAAAAACAAAAAAAACGGCACAATAAAAATTTCTCATTAATCTCATCAATTAGCTTACCTCTATGCAATACCATCTCTTAAATGGTAAGGGCCATGAATAAAAAGACATTCAAAGTGTCTCCTTTTAGACATTGGCGGAAAATGGTTCTAAATTGGGAATTACGTAAGCCCAAAAACAGCTTTCGCGAACATTCGAACTGAGCATAAAATAGAGATTAGAACCACAATTGGTTCCTAAAGATTCGATTTTGCTACCCAACCCAATTCCACACTATCCAATGACACAAGAATTCATAAAGCCATTGCAAAGCTATTCTACAGGTACTCAAGCGATCATATGGAATAGAAGGGCATTTAAGTTCCTCCAAGTAGTAGCTCTATTTTGCTTTCTTCTAAGTGGCGCTTTCGCCCAAACGACGCTGAATCCAAGTTCGACTGTCAACGTAACTATGACGCAAGGCCAAGCCTTCTCGGACCTTTTTCGTGGAATTGGCTCGATCGAGAACACTTATACCCTAAGAGGAACCTTACCTCCCGGGATAAGTTTAGCAACTGTACCGGCAAGCCCTCCTGCAACTTCAAATCACGATATGCGTTTGTCCGGTACGCCGACTACCAGCGGAACCTTCAGTTTCGATGTTGATGTCGGCGCCACTCTCTCGGTCGCCGTGACAAACTATTCAACAACTATTTCGGTAACGGTCTTACCTGCCCCTCCGACAGCGAATAATGTCAACCAAACCGTCACCCAGAACTCTGCTAGCAACGTCATTACAACAAGCACGACAGGTTCAATAACAAGCCTGACCGTGGTCAGTACGCCCGCACATGGCACCGCCAATGCTTCAGGTACGACCATCACGTACACACCAAATGCTGGATATCTGGGTAGCGATACTTTTAATTACCAAGCTATTGGCCCAGGCGGAAGTTCTTCAATTGCCACGATCAGTATCACTGTCGCTGGAGCAGCACCGACCGTTTCTGCTAGCAGTTTTACGGTGAATGCCAACTCTACAAGCAACACGCTAACACCAACAATCACAGGCTCGGCGACAAGCCTCGTATTGGTTTCGACACCAAGCCATGGTTCAGCGAATGTGAGTGGTCTAAACATCATATACTCACCAGCAGCGGGTTACTCGGGAAATGATACGTTTTCGATCAAGGCAAACGGGCCTGGTGGGACATCGAGTACAGTAACACAAACCGTTACCGTTCTCCCTCCTGCACCAACGGTAAACTCAATCTCGGTAACAGTCAACGCGAATAGTACAAACAACACCATAGCTCCAACAATAACAGGTGCGGCAACTAGTATTACGATTACTAGCCTTCCCGCACATGGTAGTGCTACTGTAAGTGGTCTAACCGTCATTTACACTCCCAGTGCTGGATACAATGGCAACGATGCGATGACGATTACCGCGACTGGCGCAGGTGGGACCTCGCCTGCAGCAAGCATCAACATTACTGTGACACCACCTCCGCCGAGTGCAAGTTCGCTCAGCGCCACTGTCGCAGCCAATAGTACCAATAATACAATCTCACCTGTGATTGTAGGGACAGCAAGTAGTTTGACGATAGTCACTCCTCCAAGTCAGGGCACGGCGACGATTAGTGGTATGAATGTGCTCTATACACCTAACACTGCCTATAATGGTACCGATAGTTTTAAGTTTGCTGCACAAGGACCGGGCGGCACATCTAACACAGCTACAGCTAATATCACAGTTCTTCCACCAGCACCGTCAGTCGCACCGTCTTCAAGTTCAGTGAGCGCCAATTCAAGTGGCAACATTATCACGCCCAGCATTACCGGGTCAGCGACTTCAATTTCTATTGTTTCTGCACCAGTACATGGAAGCGCCACTGTTAGTGGATTGACAGTGATTTACACACCAACAGCTGGTTACAACGGATCTGATTCAATAGGTGTGACCGCTACCGGCCCGGGAGGAAGCTCTACTGCCGCAACCCTAACGATCACGGTTATCCCACCGGCGCCGGTGGCGAGTGCGAGTAGCACCAGTGTCACGGCGAATACCTCTAGCAATCTCATCACACCAGTCGTTACCGGTGTCGCCACCAGCTTAGCAATTTCAAGTTCTGCCGCGCACGGCGTTGTAGTAATAGCGGGAATGAACGTCAAATACACACCCAACACTGGATATAGCGGCCCAGATAGTTTTGAATTTACTGCGACTGGTCCAGGTGGAGTTTCGAACTCCGCATCCATCTCGATCAATGTGATTGCGGCAGCGGTCCCACCGACGGCCTCGAACAGCGCTCAGAGTGTCGCCGCCAACAGCAGCAACAATGTCCTAAGCCCTACGATTGGCGGGGTTATCACCGGATTGTCAATTTTGACACCGCCGGCGCATGGTACTGCTACTACTAGCAGTTTGCAGTTCATCTACACTCCATCCGCTGGCTTCGTTGGAACAGATACGATCGTGTTCAACGCCAGCGGCCCGAGTGGCACCTCAACAAACGCCGAAATCACAATCACTGTTTTGCCACCAGCACCTGTTGCCCGGTCATCAAATATTACCGTCCTAGCAAACAGTATAAACTTCTCGATCACCCCAGACATTGAAGGCGCCGCCACAAGTCTAAACGTAATGACTCCCCCGAATCATGGTAATGTCACGAGCAGCGGGATTAGCTTTAACTACACGCCAGCAAACGGCTTTGCAGGGAACGATTCCTTCACTTTCACGGCTATCGGACCCGGTGGAACCTCCGTACCAGCGACCATCGGTATCTCCGTATTCGCACCTGCGCCGAGTATCAGTTTTGCAGATATTAACGTTCCTTCCAACAGCGGCAGCGTTACCGTGATCCCGACGATAAATGGAATCGTTAGTTCGCTCAGTTTAAGCACTCCGCCAAGCCATGGCACAGCGCAAATCCTAGGCCAGACTGTAAGCTATACGCCAACTGCAGGCTATAGCGGACCGGATAATTTCGCTGTCATCGCGGTCGGGCCGGGCGGCAGCTCGAGCCCCGCTAGAGCGAACATCACTGTTATCGCACCTGCCCCAACTGCGAGCAATTCTTATGCGACGATTTTCGCAAATTCTGTTGTAAACACGCTCAATCCAAGTATTGTGGGATCTTTTAACAGTATTTCGATCGTCACACCCCCAAGCCACGGTTCTGCGAACACGATTGACAACACCGTCTCTTATAGCCCTAACTCAAATTACACTGGCCCAGACAGTATTGTGGTGATCGCCATTGGCCCTGGAGGTCGTTCGAATTCAGCGGTCATAAGCATTGAAGTTGTGGACGCTACGCCGAAAGCCCAAAACTCAGAGGCTACCGTTGCAGCGAACAGTACTTTGAACGTACTCCCTATTTCAGCGAGCGGCAATCTCACTTCATTGTCAATCATAGCGCCTCCAATCAACGGCAATGCGTCGACGCAAGGTTTGAGCATTCGCTACTCCCCAAACAATAACTACGTGGGTCCAGATTCGCTTCAATTTATCGCTGTTGGCCCAAACGGACAGTCCACACCAGCGACTGTCAATATCAGAGTAATTCAAAATGGAGTTAGCATTGATGACATCGAGATAACGGTCGTTGAGAACAGTAATGCCAATCCGATTGGTTTGCGCTTCTCAGGCCCAGTGACTTCCTTTAGCGCTGTAAGCTCTCCAGCCAAGGGGAAAATCGACATAAACGGTCTAAATCTAAGTTACACGCCAAACCCGTCGTTCGTGGGCACTGATCAGTTCTCAATTTCTGCAAATGCTGCTGGTTCAAGCCCGGCGACAGCAACTGTAAGAGTAAAGGTCATCCCAATGGTACCGAAACTAAGCGACGGTAATTTCCGTGCTTTTGGTAATAGTACCGAGAATCCTATTGCGCTCTCTGTGATAGGGTCCTATTCGACGATTCAAATTGCGTCGCAACCGAAAAACGGAATACTCACTGTTCGGGATCGACAAATCTTTTACACGCCGAACAAAGATTTCATTGGAGACGATAACGCGACAGTTTTCGTCTCGGGTGTTGGAGGCGCTTCAAACATCGCAAAGCTCAACTTTGCAGTGGTGATTGCACCGATCACAATTCAAGGTGAGAACATTAAAGTCAATGCAAATAGCGTGGCCAATAAATATACCGCGAAAACGAATGGTCAGGTTAGTGCGATCGAGATTTCTAGACCTCCGACCCATGGTACGGTAAACGTGAATGGACTCGGTTTTGTGTATACACCAAACCGTAACTATATTGGCTTAGACTCCGTCGCAATAGTGGCTATCGGCGAAACTGGGAAATCTGCTCCAGTTGAGGTTAATATCGAGGTTCTCGCTGGCATTCAAACCCTAAACACTACAGTTGACGCCAACAGCACCAATAACCGAATCTCACTTCCAAGCATCGATAGTAGTTTGGTTCTCGAGATAGCAGGCGCGGCTAAGCATGGCGTCGCTTCGATGAATGGAGGTAATCTTACCTATAGTCCGCAGATTGACTTTGTCGGTAGTGACGAGGTTGTCATTGTAGCTCGGAACGCGGGCTTGACTCTTTCAACGATTTCGATACAAATCCTTGTCAAGGCTGGCGTCACAACTGCAAAGAACGCAAAAATAACGGTAGAAAGTGGTCGCACGATCAGCTTCGATTTGGCGACGCTTGTTAGTGGACCAAACTATGGAAAACTATCGATTCAAACCACTAGTACACCGCTGCACGGTCGCATTCTCTTGAATGGGACGACACTCAACTACACAGCGAATGCAAACTTCATTGGTGAAGATTCCGTCAGCTTTGTCGCCAGCACCATTGGTGGCACGTCGAACTCTGGGGAATTAAGCATCACGATTATCGCGAGACCAGACCCGAGTAAGAGTGCAAGCGTCAATGCGATACACGACGCGACGACCAACATCGTCCGCCATTTCGAACAAACGCAAATCGAACAATTCAATGGGCGAGTGTTTGAAATCGCGTCACGTCAAAACAACTCAAGTCAACAGGAAGGTAAGCCCGGCGAATCAAGTTGTGGTACTGTTGGAATGTGGTTTTCGGGTCTAAACAGCTATGGTTCCTATCGTGGTCGAGATGGAAGTAAATATACGACCATGGCCTACAGCGCCGGTGCCGATCGTTGCTTCGCGAGTCCCGATACCCATATCGGATTTGGCGTTGGCTACGCGCGCGACCACAATGAACTGCCTGGTGTGGGCGCAAATCTCACCGCCAATGCAAATTCAGCGGCAAGCTATCTGACTTCAAAACTCATTCCAAATGTTCGAGCTTCTTTTGTGTTTGGACTCAATCAGATTGGAAACAATTATCAGCGCAACGACGAAACTGGTGTAATACCAATTTATGGTCAATGGAAAGGCAATCAATTCTTTTCATCTAGTACAGTAAGCGGCGAGTTTAAATTGGGTCCATTGCAAGTTAGTCCGTACCTTAAACTAGATCTATCAAACCTCTCTCTATCCCCCTACGATGAGACGGGCACTAGCAACTATAGACTTCACTATCATCAGCAATCTATGAAGAGTCAGAGGAAAACTCTTGGATTCAACGGTGAAATGACGATAGAAACAAAATGGGGAGTTCTTATTCCACGTTTCAGGATTGAAATCCAAAGAGATGCAGCGAAGAGAGAAACACTCAAAGTCAACTACGCTGAGTTCCCGGATGCGATCTATCTAATTCCAGCGAACGAAACAGATAGACGCATGGGGCTTATGATGCTCGGAGCGGACATGAATTGGAAAGGCGGGCTTGTAACCAACTTCAACCTGACACGTACTAGCGCCAATCAAAACAATCAAAACAACAGAATCAATATTAGGTTTTCCTATAAATATTGATGTTGGCATGTGGGCGGTGGCGCGCTTGCCCCGCCCTTCTAAATAGGAACATCGCGCCTACGTATTCTAATTTAATCGGCTCGACAGAGCTTACCAAACTTTGCTAGACACTTTGAAGCCTCTGGAAATAAGCGTCTTCATATTTGACGGGCGATAGTCCGCTGTCGTGTGAATAACGTTTGATGGGATTGTAAAACATCTCGATAAAATTAAATATTTCTGTTTTAGCCTCCGTCCTAGTCACGTATATTTTTCGATGGGTAACACGTCTTTTGAATGTCGCAAAAAAGCTTTCTGCGACCGCGTTATCGTGGCAATTCCCACGCCGACCCATCGAGGAGATTAAGCCATTTGCATTCATAAATGCGACGCAGTCATTGCTTCCATACTGACTACCTTGATCGCTATGTAAATATACTGGGTGGTGAGGTTGACGCCCTAATTTGGCCATAAGCAAAGCGTCAATCACAAAGTGTCGGTCAATGTTTTTCCCCATCGACCAGCCAATGATACGTCTTGAAAATAAATCCAAAACAGTAGCCACATAGAGAAACCCTTCGTATGTACGAACCCAGGTGATGTCACTCACCCATGATTTATTGTGTGCGTCAGGATTAAATTCTCGGTTCAATAAATTGGCCGCAACTTTGCCGGTACTTCCACCTTCAATGTAACGGCGCTTATCGCCAATTTGTGCTCTTATTCGATGACGGCGCATAGCCTTTGCAACGCGGTGTACGCTGCAGGTCTCGCCAGCATCTCGTAAGTCACGATAGATCCACGGGCTACCGTATGTTCCACCACTTGCTAAGTAATGTTCTTTAATAAGGGAGAGCAATCAACTATCTTCCTGCTCACGAGCAGATATTGGCTGCTCTAACCACGCGAAATATCCGCTGTGATGAACCTTGAACACTTCGCACATAATCAGCAACGAATGTTCTTTCTTGAGCGAGGAGATAAACGCGTAATTTACCCGTGTTCTCTCGCAAAGTACGCGGCGGCTTTTTTTCAGTATCTCTCTCTTCTGTCACGTGTCTGAGTTCTGCTTTGAGTCGAGTTTTTTCTGCGTGTTCATCAAATTGAACAACCTGCTGGGGATGTAGTTGCTTATATTTGCTCAGCCAAGCCTAAAGACTGCGAGTGGTCGTTCCTAATAGTTTCGCGACTTCCGCAACAGAATAACCTTACTCTGTTGCTTTCTTAGTCGCTTTTTTTCTTGAATTCTTCAGTAAATCGTTGGCCGGACGTAGGCACCTCTTTTTGGGTTAGATCATTATGCTTAAATCTGTCTCGTGAAAACTGGGAAGTTCAGAACTTAAAATGTCTTTCACGACACGATTTATCTGAGGCAAACAAAGGAAAGAATCCTCATATCACACAGTCCATGTCACCGAGATATCTCCTCTAAACGACATCTCAGCACTCAATTTTTACAAGAAAACACTCATCTTTGGCATGTAAATTACATGTTAATGATTCTTTGCTAGCAACCAATTGATTGCAACTTCTTTAGCATCACCCTTGATTCATTGGTATTTTCTTGTATGTGAATTCAACTGGTTTGATTCTTGCTTTACCTTTTCATCATCATTCTGAAATTTAGAAAATAACTTTCAGAAAAGGAGGCAATTTGGACTCGAACATTTGTAAAACGATGAAAAACTGAGCGGGCATAGTAACGGGCCTTGTTTCCAAAATGCATCAATTCCGTAGCATGATCCGATAACATGCTTAAGAATACTTGTGCTTCGCGAACAATACATCATGAAATAAGATTTTCATTTTTAGGATGCCAAGTAAGTTAATGTAAAACAAATCAATAAAGATGGCGTAATAAACATAGTTTGCAATCAGCAAATTTAACCTGTATTTACCAAGTTACAAGTTAATTTTCCAAGTAATTCCTTGAACAGAATCGAATCTTTCAATTCAATTATTTGTCTTCACAAGGCGCCATATCCTCAACAGGAATTCCCATGAATCAAGAGAAACAACCGCAAGATCAAAATACCTGGAGTGAGGCCACTGACTTGTCAAGCACAATTGAACACATACAGTGCTGTTTCAAATACTGATCAAATTGTGCGCACCAAGCTGCTACAAGAAATTGCTTGTTCATTCAACCATTCGACTTCCAGTTTCCATAACTTAACAACTATGCAAAATTCTCTCTTAAGCCAACAAGCCCCCTCTGACGGAACGACTAACTTACTTCGCAAGGAAGTCGCATTCATCGACACCGCTGTAGCTGATTGGCAAACACTTGTCAGTGGAGTACGTGCTGGTGTGGAAGTGGTGATTATCGACGCTAGCCAAAGTGGGCTGGCGCAAATGGTGGAATGGGCGAAGACGCATTCTGGTTACGACGCCATTCACGTTTTATCTCACGGCTCCGTAGGAACTTTAAATTTGGGTCGCGATACGCTCAATCAAGCCAGCTTGTCGACCGCAGGAGTGCAAGCCGAACTGACACAACTTGGACAGGCGCTCACTGCAGATGGTGATTTGTTAGTTTATGGTTGTTCGATAGCGTCAGGTGAGGTTGGTCAGGCATTTTTGTCGAACTTGGCTTCGTTGACGAAGGCAGATGTAACAGCCTCGCTAGATCTAACCGGATCAACGTCGCAGGGTGGGAATTGGGTTCTGGAAAGACGAATCGGGAAAATTGAGACCTCGATTATCGAAGTACCAAACTACAGCGGATTGCTAGGAGTAAACCAAGTTGTCAACGCTGGAGGCACGATTTATGTCAGGCCAAATGGAACTAGCTACGTCTGGACAGTTGAAACAGGGCCAAGTGCAAACGCTTCGTTCCCGGGATCATACTCCGTCAATTCAGTCAAATACTACGAAGTGCCAGGTTTCGGTTGGCTCTTTAATAGGGGGGGGCATTTCGAAACCAGCACCGACGGTGGCTTCAATTGGACTACCTACACACTTGACCAGCTCGTCTCGACTTCAGGTCGGTTGTTTCGATATGTCGATGCAAGCTCGAGCACGACAACTGTTGACCAATTTGGCACAGCATTCACATTTACTGGAGGGAGCCCATATTCAGGAGAAAGCACGACTGGTGGCGCAAATATTTCTCCAGACCTTGCGCCAACCGACATAACGAGCAACAGGGCATATTTTCTCTCAGATGCGACACTAGGAACTACTCTCGCCACCCTCACACCAACCGACACTGGCTATAACAAGGGAGGTTATTGGGCCATTGACAGCCAATCGGTTACTAATCTCTTTACGATTTCTTCATCCCCATCGACTGGCAATACGAGCACGCTCCTCCTAGGCTCAGGTACCATACCAGCCGTCGGGCAAACCGTCACTGTAACGGTGCGTTACTACGATATTTACCAAACAGATAGCAGTGGAAATCCGATCAATGGACAAGGTTATAGCGAGACATTGACATATACAGTCGTTGATGGACAATCCAATGAACTAAACTTCGGGAATGATCTCAACGTCAGCACGACAGCGGCAAACGACCAATTAAGCCCAGCCGTAACGACCTTAAGCAATGGTAATTTTGTCGTCGTTTGGCAGTCGGCGGGGCAGGGAGGAGAATCGACATCAAACAATGGAATATATGGACAGATTTACGATGCGACGGGCACTGCAATAGGCAGTGAGTTCGCGATTACGGTCGAAGGCAACAGCGTTAACGAAATTACTCCGGTCGTTTCCGCGCTGGACAATGGTCGATTTGTTGTCGCCTATACTTCTACCCCAGGGTCAAATGGCCAAGACATTGCATACCGTATTGTCGAAGCGAATGGTACAGTTGGTAGTCAATTGATTGCCAACACAACAGTCAGTGGCAATCAGAAAACCCCCTCGATCACAACACTAAGTGACGGTTCATTTGTCATCGCCTGGGCTGACTCGTCAAATGACTCGATTCGCTCGCAGAAATTCGACGCATCGAATGGAGCAAAGAACGGTTCGGAAATTTCTTTCGGCTCGTCGGGTGCTGGTGCCAAGCCAAGTGTCGCTGGTTTAACCAGTGGCGCCTACGCTGTCACTTGGGGCGACACGGGCACATACAATATTAAAGTTGCATTAAGTACTGCACCTTCCACTATCCTCGATGTAACGAGTGATAGTTTGGCGACCTCAAATGTCTATCAAGACGGAATTCCTACCGCCAAAATTGCAGGACTTACTGGTGGCGGTTTCGTTGTTGTGTGGAACAACTACGACGCAGGTTACACAAAAACTGACGTTTCTTTTCAGCGATATGACAACTCTGGGGTGGCCCAAGGCTCGATCACACAAGCCAACAATTCAACTGGAGCATCAACGTACAAAGATCTAGCAACAGTCGCAGCGCTGTCTGGAGGTGGTTTCGTCATTGGTTGGCAAGCTGACACAGGTGACTATGACCTCAATGGTATTTTCGGGCGTCGATTCAGTGCAGCTGGTACGGCTGTTGATACCAGCGATTTCGAAATTAACCAATATCGTCGCGGTGATCAGAACAACCCAGCAATCACTTCATTGGCCTCAGATCTGTTTGCAACCGTTTGGGTCGACAACACTTCTGACGTCACAAGTACTGGTATCGAAGCACGCGTAGTACTTCCGCCGTCCCCCAGCCTCACGAGCGCGACCTACAATGCCAGCACTGGAGTATTGGTGGTCACAGGCGCCAACATGGTGACGGGTGATACCATCGATGTCACTAAGTTGTCCTTGACGGGTCAAGGTGGTTCCTACACATTGACCTCGCCTAACGTGACAGCGTCCAGTGCGACTTCATTTACGGTGACACTGAATGCGACCGATCTAATCAACATCAATGGCATTCTCAACAAGAATGGCACGAGTGCGGTCGACACCACGACCTTCAACCTCGCAGCCGCCGCAAGTTGGGACGCGAGCCGCACAAGCAGCTCAGACTCCACCGGTAATGCTGTCACGGTATCGAACGTCACGGCCCCGACGATTACCTCGGCTACCTACGACGGTTCGACCAGTGTATTGGTGGTCACTGGCACTGGACTCGTAAAGACCGTGGGTGCGACCAACGATATTACCGTCAGCAAATTGACCATTACCGGTGAAGGTGGCGCAACCTATACACTCTCAACGAGCAGCAATGTCGAAATCACCTCTGCCACGAGTTTTAGCTTAACTTTGTCTGGGGCTGATATCGCTGGCGTGAATGCTTTACTCAATAAGAACGGCACCTCATCGATTAGTACTACTACCTATAACCTCGCGGCAGCAGACGATTGGAATAGCGTCATTACAGCAGGCAATATCGCCGATTTGACGGGCAATGGCATTACCGTGTCGAATGCGGCGCCCATTGTTCTGAGCGCCACTTACGATGCCTCGACCGGCAGCCTCGTCGTTACAGGCGCCAACATGGTGACGGGTGATACCATCGATGTCACTAAGTTGTCCTTGACGGGTCAAGGTGGTTCCTACACATTGACCTCGCCTAACGTGACAGCGTCCAGTGCGACTTCATTTACGGTGACACTGAATGCGACCGATCTAATCAACATCAATGGCATTCTCAACAAGAATGGCACGAGTGCGGTCGACACCACGACCTTCAACCTCGCAGCCGCCGCAAGTTGGGACGCGAGCCGCACAAGCAGCTCAGACTCCACCGGCAACGCGGTCACGGTATCGAACGTTAGCGCCCCCACAATTACGTCAGCGACCTATGATGTCAGTACGCATGTATTGACGGTGACAGGTACAGGTCTTGTAGGCACAGTGGGCGCCACCAATGACATCACCGTTACTGCACTCACCATCAAAGGCGAAGGTGCTGCTACGCGTACACTCTCTACCACAGGTAACGTCGAAGTCACTTCGGCGACGAGTTTTGCGGTCACCCTCTCGGGTGCTGATCAAACAGCGGTAGAAGCCTTGTTCAATAAAAATGGTACTTCTTCAACTGGCGGTACAACGTATAACCTCGCCGCAGCAGATGATTGGAATAGCGTCATTACCGGTGGCAATATCGCAGTAACGACCTCACCAATTACTGTGTCCAATGTTCCAGTTCCGACCATTACTTCGTCAACCTATAACGCCAGTACTGGGGTGCTGACGGTCACGGGGACGGGTTTTTCTGGTCTCACAGGGGCAAACAACGACATCATCGCCAATAAGTTTAGCTTACAAGGTGAAGGAGGTGCATCGTACACCTTAACCACGACGAGCAACGTAGAAATCACCTCGGCTTCCTCATTCACTTTAACGCTCAGCGCAGCCGACCGCTTAGGTGCCAATTTAATTATGAATAAGAATGGCACTAGTTCGACGAGTGCCAGCACGTACAACTTGGCTGCAGCGGAAGACTGGAATGCTGGTGCGGCCGCAGCTGTCGTCATTGCCGACTTAACCGGCAATGGCATCACTATATCAAATGTAGTGGCGCCGACAGTGACCTCCGCCACCTACGACGTCGCCACCGGTGTCTTAGTGGTGACGGGTAACAACTTCTTGACACTCACCGGTGCCAACAACGACATTACGGCTAATCGCATTCTCCTGCTTGGACAAGGCAATGTTAACTACACCCTGACCGATACCCCCAATGTCGACGTCACTTCCAATACGAGCTTTACCATCACGATGAGTGCGACTGACAAAGCCGCCTTGGCACTCAAATTGAATAAAGATGGCAATTCATCTACCGATTCCACAACCTACAACATCGGCATGATGGAAGACTGGAATGCTGGTGCGGATGCTGCAGTAGTCATCGCCGATCTCTCGAGCAACCCGATCACGGTGACAGGCAATGCTCCGACAACGACCATTAGCAGTTCGAGTTTCTCAGCCGACAGTGGGACACTAAACAATGACTTCATTACGAATGTATCGAGCCAAACGATCTCTGGAACTTTAAGCGCCAACTTGATTTCGGGTGAATTTGTGGAAGTATCGGTCGACAATGGATCGAGCTGGACAACGGCATCGTCGACAGTGGGCCAAAGTACGTGGTCATTGAGCGGTGCGACCTTAAATAGTGGTACGACCAACTTCAAAGTGCGGGTTGCCAACGCGAGTGCAACCGGACCAACCTACAGTCAAGCTTACACCTTAGACACGGTAGCACCGACGACGACTATCAGCGCAGCCACTTTCTCAGCCGATACCGGTAGCTTGTCGACAGACTTCATCACCAAGACAGCCGCACAAACTATCTCCGGCACCTTAAGTGCCAATATGGTCGCAGGCGACACGGTCCAAGTCTCACTCGATAACGGCGCCACGTGGCAAGCGGCAACGACGACCGTCGGTCAGAGCACCTGGTCACTCGCTGGCGTGACCTTAAGCGCAGGAACGAATACGCTTAAAGTACGCGTTATCGATACGGCCGGTAACGCTGGCACCGCCTTCTCTAGCAATTTCACCCTAGATCAAACAGCACCGACATTAGCCAGCACGATCACGCAATCGGATACCGCCTTGAAGATAGGAGACAGCTCTCTTATCACCATCACTTTTAATGAAGCAGTCACCGGCTTGACGGTAGGCGATATCACTGCACCGCATGCGAGTTTATCCGCTTTAACAAGTGCAGATGGCGGTATTACCTGGACAGCCACTCTCACACCGGATGCCACCTATGTAGGTAACACCAATGTACTCACCTTAGACTTAACGGGTGTCAACGATATCGCCGGAAATGCAGGGGTTGGCTCGGCGACTTCCGCGAATTATGCGATTGATACTGTTCGTCCAACGGCGAGCATTGCCATCAGCGATACCTCGCTACGCATTGGCGAAACGGCGAATGTGACCTTCACTTTTAGTGAACCAGTAACGGGCTTTAATAATGCCGACATCACGGTAGAGAATGGTTCCATCTCAGCAGTCAACTCAGGTGATGGTGGTATCACGTGGACTGCCACCTATACACCCAATGCAAATGTACAAGACAGCAGCAATATCATCACGATCAACAATACAGGTTTAACGGACGCTGCCGGCAATACAGGTTCTGGCACCACAAGCTCTAGCAACTATACGATCGACACTAAGCGCCCAACTGCATCGATCTTGATGAGCGATGACGCATTGATCGCTGGAGAAACAAGTCATGTCACCATTACCTTCAGCGAAGTTGTTTCTGGCTTTACTACAGCAGACTTAACGGTCGCGAATGGTTCCGTTTCTGGTCTGAGCTCGAGCGATGGCGGTATGACATGGGGAGCCACCTTCACGCCCACGAACAACATCGAAAGCTCGGCCAATATCATCACGCTTGACAACGCGGGCGTAGCTGATGCAGTTGGTAATATAGGATCTGGTTCGACCAGCTCCTTGAACTATAGCATCGACACCAAACGTCCAACGGCTAGCATCACCTTGAGTGACACCTCCCTCTCGATTGGTGAAACAGCCAATGTCACCATTGTCTTTAACGAGTCTGTGCTTGGTTTTACGAATGCCGATCTCACCGTTGAGAACGGTAGCTTGAGCAATGTCGTCAGTTACAATGGCGGCTCTACTTGGAATGCCGTCTTCACCCCGAGTGTCAACATTGAGGACACCAGTAACCTCATCACCTTAAACAATGCGGGTGTGACAGACGTGGTGGGAAATGCAGGTGTTGGCAGCACAGCCTCATCTAACTACCTCGTCGACACCAAACGCCCCACAGCGACACTCTCAGTCAATGACAGTGCGCTATCTGCCGGTGAAACCGCGACACTGACGGTGAACTTTAGCGAAGCTGTCACCAATTTTACGACTGCAGACCTCAGCGTTCCCAATGCGAGTGTGACGGGCTTTTCCTCATCCAATGGCGGCGTGACGTGGACAGCAACAATCACACCAACAGCGAATGTACAGAGCGCGAGCAATCAAATCAGTTTGGACTTAACTGGGATCAATGATCTGACGGGCAATGCAGGCACTGGCAGCGCCACCACGACGAACTACAGCATCGATACGGTGAGACCGACTGCCACCATCAGCATCAATGACACGAACTTACTCTTTGGTGAAACAGCGCAGGTCAGCTTTAGCTTTAATCGGGCGGTGACTGGTTTTACCAATGCCGATCTGAGCATTGAGAACGGTAGCTTGAGTGCTGTGACCAGTAGCGATGGCGGACTCAATTGGACGGCGACTTTCACTCCCACACCGCTTTTGTTAGATACGACTAACCTCATCTCACTCAACTTGGCAGGTGTGAATGACGCTTCAGGGAATGCCGGCGTTGGTAGCGTCACTTCAAGCAACTACATCATCGATACTCGCAACACGACCCCAGTCATCAGTGGTGCTGTGACAGGACAAGCAGTCAATAGTAATGCCACGATTGCGCCGTTCGCCAATATCACCATTACCGACCCTGATTTAGGCGCAACTGAACAAGTGACGATACAACTCGACAATGCGAATAAAGGAAGCTTCACTGCTGCTTCTTTGGCATTGAGTGGTTTCTCGTCCAGTAACGGAGGGCTTACCTATACTCACCCGCTCACCATGTCACCTGCGAACGTGCAAGCGGCCTTGCGTGCTTTGGTCTTCCAACCTAATCCAAGTCGGGTCGCTATCGGCAGTACAGATACAACGACCTTCACGATCAGTGTGAATGATGGCATTGCCAACACCAATAATGCCAGCACGACAGTCGTTGCGACCGCAGTCAACGCGGCCCCAAGCGACATCAGTTTGAGCAATGTTCAGATTGGTCAATCTGCAGGAACCTTAGCCACGTTAGGGACGCTCAGCACCACGGATGTGAATGTGGGCGACACGCACACCTACACGCTCGTCAATAGTGGCATCAACAACAATAGCTTGTTTAGCGTGTCTGGGAACAGCGTAAAAGTCAATGCGCCCAACCAGATGGCGGCAGGATCTTACACCTTAGCGGTACAAAGTACGGATGCGGCAGGCTTGAATGTGGTGAAGAATTTTACGGTTACCGTTGCCGATGATGTGGCCCCTAAGATTTCTTCCATCGAAGGCGCACGCTCTACTAGCCAAGCAGGTCAAGCGCGCTTCGTGGTGAAGTTTAGTGAAGCGGTGAATGGCGTTGGTCTTGACGACTTTAGACTCTTTACCTTGAATGGGACGAGTGCGAACTTGGGTAGTGTGACGCAGATTGATGCGAGTACCTATCAGGTGAATTTGGAGAACGTATCGGGTACAGGTAGCTTACGTTTAGATGTCGACGATCCAAGTATTAGCGACTTGACAGGAAACGCACTCAATGGTGGCGTGACAAGCGCAGAGCTCCTCATCCTTAAAGACGATGACAACGACAATATTGCTGATTCGATTGAGTCACAAGTACCGAATCGTTTCGGCACTGGTGTAGGTGACGGCAATGGCGATGGTATTCCCGATATCACACAAGCGAATGTCACTTCTCTGATCTGGAAAGAGCAACCGACAGGTAGCCCTTCTTACGTCACACTGGCCAACAGTAATGGAGTAACGCAGGTCAATGTCATAACCAAAGCAACACCAAGCAATGTTCCGACGGGTGTCAATATGCCCTTTGGCCTAGTGGGCTTTGATTTGATTGACCTTACTCCTGGCGCGTCGATCACGATGTCGGTATTCGTCGATAAAAGCGTACCCGTCAACGGCTACTGGAAACAGAATAAGGCGGGCACGTGGGTCAATATTGCGGAATCGATTACTACTTCAGGCAACACAACTCGCATCACGTTCACGCTCACTGATGGTGGACAGTTTGATACCGATGGTGTGGTCAATGGTAAGATCAGTGATCCGGGGGGGCCTGGTTACTTTGGAGCGGCATCACTGTCGATGGAGAGCTTTGCTTTACCAGTACTAGCGCCACGCAATATGAAGAGCTTAGATTTCTTGGTGAGCTTTAACACGGCAGTTAAAAATATTGATGTGAGCGACTTTAGTGTCAGCGGCACAGGAACGGCACAAGGTAGTATCAAACAAGTGACCAAGGTGAGCGACACGACTTACCAAGTCACAGTAGATAGTATCAAAGGAGATGGTACGCTCGCGGTGACGACCAAGGCTGCTAATGCGGGCAATGACATCACCGATGCTTATGGTTCGGTCTTGAACAATCTGTTGAGCACGACAGCTCACCCACTACAAAACGACATCTCAGTCCACAGTAGTAGCGAGAAGATTGCAGCACTGTACACCTTGATGTATCACCGAGCACCGGACCAATCTGGTTTAGGCTATTGGCTCAATGAGATGGCGCAGGGTAAGACGATGATGGACATTTCAAGAGCCTTTGCTGGTAACTCACGATTCACCACGGACTACGCCACGCTCACGAACCAACAGTTTGTAGAACTCATTTACAAAGAGGGTTTAGGGAATGCGGGTGATGCACAAGGAGTGGGTTACTGGACGAAGAAGCTCAATGATGGTCAAACTCGTGCTGACTTGCTTGCGGACTTCGCCTTGGCAACCATGACGATTGATCTTGTGAAGGCACGCGATACCAAGATGATCACCGATGCTGAGTACCTCAGTGCCGTGGCTCGTCAAAACGCACTGTTAAATCGTATCGATCTCGGACTCGAATTCGTCAAACAGTTTGGTAGCGCGACGAATCCTATGGCTGCATCTGATCTCGACCCGGCCTACCACGCGGCACAATTGGTCATCGCAAACGTAGGACCAACGGATCAATCACTCAGCGATAGCCTCCAGAAATTACATCAAACGCCAACGATTCTGAACCTCTTGCAAGTGTCCCCGAACCAAGAGATCGGTGTCGTTGGTGTTTCGGATATCAGCCTTTAGATCTAAGGCCTTATATATCCAACCCGCTAAAAGCCGAAGCATGAACTTTACTGCGTAACCTTCATGCTTCGATTCATCATCTTTGGATCCAGAACAATACTCAGTCACGCTCGAACAAATTCCCCAAACCGCCGAGGACAGATCCTTGTTCTGCCCCCTGACCACCGCCGATTTTAGACGCGCCGACGATACGATTTGCCATGCGCCCTAAAGGCAATGACTGCAACCACACCTTACCTGGGCCGCGCAAGGTCGTAAAGAAAATGCCCTCGCCGCCGAACAATGCGGTCTTCACGCCACCGACGAACTGAATATCGAAATCCACATCAGCTGTAAACGCGACGACACAGCCAGTATCAACACGTAGAGTTTCACCAGGTTGCAAAACGCGCTCTTTCAAAGCACCACCAGCATGTACAAACGCCAATCCATCGCCTTCAAGCTTTTGTAAGATAAAGCCTTCGCCACCGAAGAAGCCTGCGCCCAAACGCTTTTGAAACGCGATGCCGAGCGAGACACCTTTCGCCGCACACAAAAAGGCATCTTTCTGGCATAGGAGCGTACCGCCAAGTTGATCCAACTTCACAGGAATAATGCGACCTGGGTAAGGTGCACCAAAGGCCACTTTACGTTTTCCTGAACCTTGATTTGTATACACCGTCGTGAATAAAGATTCACCAGTTAGGAGACGTTTACCAGCACCTAACAAAGAGCCCATGAAACCGCTATTCGATGCCGAGCCATCACCAAAGATGGTCTCCATGCGAATCTGATCTTCCATATAGAACATCGAACCAGCTTCACCCACCACCGCTTCATTCGGGTCGAGTTCGACTTCAACATATTGCATGTCATCGCCAAAAATCTCGTAATCAACCACATCCATAGCCATAGCGTATCCCTTTATCTTTATCGAAAATCACTTCGCGAAACGCGAAAAAGTGGCTGCTATTGTAGCCAGATTTAAGCGCGCATCAACTGCTAGCTTATGGTAAAAGTAACGAGAACTTACCGTTTCAGGAACTGTACGATACGAGGACGAAGGCCCATACTGGGTTTCTCTACGCAATGCCAGGAAACAACCGCACACAATAAGGTCAAACTTGCGGCAACGGCGAATAGGGTTTGTGGCGACAGCGAAGGGTCAAAAAAAAGCAGGGTTTGCTGAATTGGGAAAGCGTAGATGTAAACGCCATAAGAATAGTCACCAAGTCGATTGTAATAACGCAAAACTGACTTTGGTAAATACGCAAAGCAGAAAACCAGATAGGGTAGCAAGACGCAATAGAACCACGAGAAGGCGTACTGCCCAAGCTGCAATACAAGCGCCCCTAACAAAACACCTAAGACCGCGATCCACGGGCGCAGTGGAATGGTAGCGCGCAGGACGTAACACAGTGTCCCGCAAAAAAACATCCAAGCCAGATGCGTGAACTGCGAAGTATCGAATAAATGGTAATCACTGATCAGATAACACAAGCCCACAGCAAACATCATTGCAGCTATCACTGAGAATGTCGTTTGTACTATTTTCCTGAAACTGAGGAAGCAAAGAAAACTCACAAGCAAGATCACATACATGCTGATTTCGTACACCATGCTCCATAGCGAGCCATTCACAACACCCGGATAGGGATTTTTCTCAAACACACCAGGAAGATAGAAATCAATACCAGTCACTAAGGTGGCAGACTTCCACCAGTGATGAAAAATACGCGGGTCATGAAGGTAATCAGAATGCTGAGAAATAATGGCGCCAAGGGCGAATACCACCAAGATCAACATCACCCACAAGGCCGGGAAAATGCGCAGTGTGCGTGCTACAAGATAGTCAACGATACTCTGCCGTTGTAACAAGCTGGCACCAACTAAAAAGCCGCTACTGACAAAGAAGATGTCAACGGCAATCGAACCAAGGCTTACACCGAGAGTCGCACCCAAAGGCTCAGGCAGTCGCAACAAAGCATAGCAATGGCCAAACAACACGGCCATCGCTGCGATCATGCGCAGAAGATTGAAGTTATTGTCTTTGCCGCGTTCAGGCGCGGAATAGGCAGCCACGCTATGAGAGATCAGCATGCCCACACCACACTGATCGATCGATACAGAATACTCAAGCCCTTGCTGACCGGTGATTTCATTCGATCAAGCCAACTACACTATGCTTGGCGCTTAGCCGCTATCGCATTGCCAGCTCTGCTGACCGCTTTGCGGCCAAGATGCTGAGAAATAAACTGACCAGCATCGACCACCTGGTCGAGATCAACACCAGTTTCGATGCCGAGTCCCTTCATCATGAACAAGACGTCTTCGGTGGAGACATTACCGGTCGCACCTTTGGCATAAGGGCAGCCACCCAAACCAGCCACCGATGAATGGAAAATACTGACGCCGACTTCCATCGCGGCATAAATATTCGCTAGCGCTTGGCCATAGGTATCGTGAAAATGTCCCGAGATCTGGGCCAAAGGATAAACCTGTGACACGCTATGCATCACAGCTTGTACATGTCGCGGTGTACCCACACCGATCGTGTCAGCAATATCAATCTCATCGCAACCGAGTTCGCTCATGAGCTTGACCACCGCCACCACATCTTCAGCCTTAACCTCGCCTTGATACGGGCATCCAAAAGAGCAACTGATACTGCCACGCAAACGAATCCCATGCTGTTTTGCAGCGGCTGCCACATCGCGGAAACGTTTAATCGACTCGGCGATCGAACAATTGATATTTTTCTGTGCAAACGCTTCAGACGCCGAACTAAAAATCACGACTTCATCTGCTCCAGCAGCCAAAGCCGCCTCGAAGCCCTTCATATTCGGCGTTAATGCAGAATAAATCACGCCAGGCTTGCGCGTAATGCCCGCCATTACCTCGGTCGAAGTGGCCATCTGCGGTACCCATTTTGGTGAGACAAAAGAAGCTGCTTCGATATTCACAAAGCCTGCTTTTGTGAGTCTATCGACCAACTCAATTTTCACTTCAGCAGGGATGGTCTCTTTCTCATTTTGCAGACCATCACGCGGTCCGACTTCGACGATTTTGACGCGCAAAGGCAGGTTAACTTGTTTCGCTAATACGACCATGTTTAATATCCTCTCAATCGATCTACCACACCTGCGACCGCTTCACCACGTTCCAGTGCTGCAATCTTTACGGCGATCTGTTCTGCACTCTCATCGATCATCGTCACTGCAGCAACGTGCGGCGTGATCGTAATGCGCTTTTCCTGCCAAAAAGCATGGTCAGCCGGTAAAGGTTCTTGTTGAAACACATCCAAGGTGGCGCCAGCGATGTGACCACTGCGAACCAAGGCTAGCAAATCTTCCTCAACCACATGCGCGCCACGTGCGACGTTGATCACGTAAGATGATTGCGGCAGCTTCGAGAGATTCTGATGATTTAATATACCGCGCGTATCATCGGTCAGCGGCAGAATGCAGACCAAGACTTTACTCGAGGCGAGAAACTCATCGAGCCCTTCGGCGCCAGCAAAACATTGCACACCATCCATTTGCTTCGCGCTTCGACTCCACGCATTGATAGGAAATTCAAAAGCCTGCAGGGCTTTGATAATCTTCGTACCCAGCACCCCCGTTCCGAGAACACCGATCCGAAAGTCTTCACGCTTACGCGTCATATTCGGACGCCAAAGCTTTTGCGCGGAATCTTCAGCATACAGATCAAACTGACGGAAGTAACGCAACACCGCATGCGTCACATATTCGGCCATCTGCACGCCCATGCCGGCATCGGTCAAACGCACGACAGGCACTTGATCAGGCAAGAATGCGCCAGACAACAGAATGCCATCCACACCCGCGCCACGACTAAATATCGCTTTCAAGTCAGTGCGTCCATCGAGCATCGCAGCCAAAGGCTTCCACACGATCGCATAGTCGGCCGCTTCATTATCGCCCTCGCGCCATACCCGAACTTCAGCCTGTGGCAAAGAATGCTTTAAAGCTTGCATCCACTCGTTGAGGTAATTGCCGTTGTCTTGAAAGATGATCTTCATAATACCTACCAAGTTCCCTATTTCTCTCGTCGGAGAGTAATCTTAACTTACTGCTTAAAATTCAAAAGCGGTGCACCTTCTGTCACCTGATCACCGACTGCATACAAGACTTCTTCAACCACACCATCATGGGGCGCTGAGATCGTGTGTTCCATCTTCATCGCTTCCATGATCAACAAGGCTTCGCCTTTCTTCACTTCTTGGCCATTCTTCACGACTACCGCAACAATCTTTCCTGGCATCGGTGCCGTCAAGCGGCCGCCTTCTACTTCGGCTTCCCCTGCGTGTGCCATCACATCGTTGTAGTGCAAGACTGTATGGACACCTTGTGAGAAGACATGGAATTGCTCGCCGTCGCGGACCACGGTGCCGCTGACGGTTTGCTCAGCAATCGCCAATACAAACTCATTGCCCGCTTGGCTCACCAAACGTACCGTCTGTGTCGCGCCATTGGCAGAGATCGTCCACGCGTCAGCTGCATAAACGACGCTGACGGCGTGTTGTTGATGTTCCTCTTCGAACTGTAAGCCACGTTGCAACTGGCTATTCATGCGCCAGCCAGCGCTACTTTGCCAAGGGTCGCTGCCAGCTTGCTTCTCGCTGACGATCAAAGCCACGGCCGCGAAGGCGAGTGTCGACAAACTGGCAGGTGCCACCGCTGGGAACAGTGCATCATGATGACGCTCGATCAAACCGGTGTCCAAATCCGCGCTCGAGAACGCTTGGCTAGTAATCAAGCGTGACAAGAAGGCGATATTCGAATTCAGACCAACGATTTGATATTGCGACAAAGCTTGTGCCATACGTGCTAGCGCTTCTTTTCTGTCCTTACCCCACACGATCATCTTAGCGATCATAGGATCATAGAACGGTGAAATCGTATCGCCCTGACGCACGCCACTATCAATCCTGAATGCGGCTGGTTCAGATGAACCGCCAAGCTCAAAATTGACGGCTTCTGGAGTGCGCATATGGCGCAAGGTGCCAATCGATGGCAAGAAACCTTTCTCTGGATTTTCCGCATACACACGGGCTTCAATTGCATGGCCGTGAATCTGCAATTCCGCTTGCTGCATTGGCAGTCTCTCACCGGCTGCTACGCGCAATTGCCACTCAACCAAATCGGTACCTGTAATCATTTCGGTAACCGGGTGTTCCACCTGCAAACGCGTGTTCATTTCCATGAAATAGAAAGAACCATCTTGATTGGCAATGAACTCGACCGTACCCGCACCAACATAGCCGACTGCTTTTGCTGCCGCCACCGCCGCCTCACCCATCGCTGCACGACGTTCAGCGGTCATGCCTGGCGCTGGTGCTTCTTCCAATACTTTTTGATGACGACGCTGAACCGAGCAATCACGCTCAAACAAATACACACAATTGCCGTGCGTATCGGCGAACACTTGAATTTCGATATGACGTGGGCGCTGCAAATATTTCTCAGCCAAGACTTTATCATCGCCGAAGGAATTGATCGCTTCGCGTTTGCAGGAAGCCAAACCTTCTTTGAAATCGGCCGCCTTCTCAATCACGCGCATACCTTTACCGCCACCACCAGCACTGGCTTTCAGCAACACGGGATATCCAATGCGATCCGCTTCGCCTTGCAAGAAATCAGGATCTTGATTATCACCATGGTAGCCCGGCACCAAAGGCACCTTGGCTTTTTCCATCAAGGATTTCGCTGCCGACTTGCTACCCATCGCTTCAATCGCAGAAGCTGGCGGCCCGATGAAAGCGATACCAGCTTTGGCGCAGGCATTAGCGAATTCACTGTTTTCGGACAAGAATCCATAACCAGGATGAATCGCTTGCGCTCCCGTCGCCAGAGCCACCTCGATGATCTTATCGGCACGCAGATAGCTTTCTTTGGCTGGCGCAGGTCCAATCAAAACCGCTTCATCACACACCGCCACGTGTTTGGCATTAGCGTCAGCTTCCGAATACACGGCCACGGTTTTAATACCCATACGACGCGCAGTCGCCGCAACACGGCAAGCAATTTCGCCACGATTGGCGATGAGGATTTTGCTAAACATGATTTTTATCTTTCTTTTGAAAATCTAAATATCGATACAAGAGGCTCTCTGGATCTACAGAGAACATGGATTAACTACAACCACCAGCCTTCTTCTCCACCACACCACGGGTTTTCAGACCTAATTTTTCTAACAGTACGCGGTCGTCCTCGGCTTCTGGATTTTCTGTTGTCAGTAATTTGTCGCCGTAGAAAATCGAGTTGGCGCCAGCGAGGAAGCACATGGCTTGTACGGCTTCGCCCATTTGACGACGGCCAGCCGAGAGGCGCACACGCGCTTTCGGCATGGTGATACGGGCGACCGCAATAGTGCGCACGAATTCCAAAGGATCGAGTGGGTCGAGGCCGTGCAAAGGTGTGCCTTCGACTTGTACCAA
>CAYWNE010000010.1:0-52290 GCA_964459555.1 uncultured Burkholderiaceae bacterium
TCTACCGCAATTGGCGGAACCGGCTCCGCGGGAGCCGGGTTGCCTTCCGCCAGCATAGCGCGATATTTCGCAATTTCATCCGCCGTCGATTGAGCGTATGTTGTCGAACTGAAGCAAACAACTAAAGCTAAGCAAAATGGACCGATTAAAGTAGATTTCATTATCGATGACCTTCCTTTTATGATTGAATCGGATCGCCTAATTTGACGCTAGACGATATTGCCTTCATCAGTGCGCGTGTCGCCCTTGTTATCAATCCAACTCACTTTGACTTTATCGCCCTTCGCACCACCTTTAAATTTGAATGCTAAGAAAGGGTTTTGGGAGACTGATTGTCCCCATGCACATTGCAGAACGACTTTCTCGCCCCACATTGCTTTCACTTCTTTAATGAAGTGCGCTGGCACAGTCTTTCCAGCTGCATCTTTACGCTGTCCACTCTCCATCGGATGCGCCATTAATACTTTTACTTCGGTCACGCCATTATTGAAATTGGCTCGAATTTTCATTGGATCTGCCATACTCTTCTCCTACTCTTTCTTCAAGCTCACATGCTTGAAAGTGTCGATGCTTTTATTCGAATGTTGCGCTTTGTATTGCTGGTCTTATGTTGCCCTCTTTAAGCTTCTTTGGACCGGATCATGGTTGCGGACCTAGCCGCCACATCCACCAAGTGTGACTTTGGTTTCTTTGCTGGCACTGAACAATTTCCCATCGGCCTTAACCACCACCAGTACATTCGTGCTTTGTCCCATCTTCAGGCGTGTTTGCACCATCGGTTCAGTGTCTGCTGGAATCATAAAGACCGCTGCCAAAGGGCTAGGATTTTTTTCAACAAAAATGTAGATCTCACTGGTATTGGGTAAACTCGTGCTGACTGATACCGGCACCACTGCACCATTCTCAGCAATCTCTGGCGATGTGATCGTGATCTCTTTACTGTCAACCACGGTACCGCCCAATGCAGCAAGCGCATCTTGCAAGGTCTTCGCTTCGAAGCCTGCCTTCAGGTCAAATGCTGCCGCTTCTTTGCTTGAGATCACACCTGCTGCCAATAGTATGCCGAAAGCACCTGCGGTTTTTAGTAAGCTACGTCGATTGCTATTCATATTGTCTCCTTCATTAAACAGTTCCCGTTTGTCACACGCTCTTCTAGGTATTGTCAACACTTGAATCAAGTTTGGCGACAAAAGCCAGACGGTGGCAGTATTCTCAACTTCTATTTGCTTCCAGCTAAAATCCAAGTCACGATGGTCTTGAGTTCACCATCCTTCAATTGCGCTTGCGGCGGCATCGCTACACTACCCCACACGCCAGCGCCGCCTACTTTTATCTTACCCATCAAATACGATTCAGCATCTAGCTTCGCCTGGTACTTATTCGCGACCTCACTAAAACTAGGTCCAAGAATCTTCTTATTTATGGCATGGCAGCTTGTGCAACTATGCTTAGCCAATAAACTTTGCACTTCGACGCCAACGCCTTTGCCCGCCAGCTTCGCTGCATTGTTTTCTGCACTCGTCGTACTTGAATTCAGAGCACTCGTTGCTGCTGGAATGACTTGAGTGGAGGCCAAGCGCGCAACAGGAGGCCGCGTGGTATCCGCTCCGCGAACCGCGCCAGTGACACGATTTTGCTCTGCTAAACTGCCGTGGGCATTACGCGCAAAATCCGGTAGGCTCGAGCTCACCGCTTCAGTGGGACAGTTCTTCATACACGCTACATTCTTAACATCGGGTTTGCCATTGATATCCCACAAACCAGGAAAAAACATCAAGCCATTACGATTCGGCAAGCGTTTCTGAACTTCAGCGATATTCTCATCCGATAAAGTAAAATCGCTGGGAACCACTGCACTCAAGTTCAAGATATAAGCCACCACCGAGTAAACTTCGTCAGTGGAGAGCGACTTTGGCGCATTCCACGGCATGGCGCGATTAATGTAGTCCCACATGGTCGATAAGCGCGCCAACTTCATCATCGTAGTGCGCTGCGCCACGTTGCCTTGCGCATTCGCCGCCACGATACCGGTCTTTATATCTTCAGCGGTGGTACCACCAATCAAAGGCGGGAATACTTCATTTGATTCACCAAACACGCCATGACAGCTAGCGCATTTGTCGTCCCAAATTTTCTCACCACGAGCAACCGTGCCGCGTCCTTTAGGTAGACCTTTAAAGTCGCCGCGGACATCGATATCCCACGCTTTTACCTCATCAGCGGTAGCTTTGCGTCCTATCGATTGCCATGGCTTTTCTTGCGCCAAAGCCGCACTTTGCATGGCGACACTAGCCACAAACAACGAAACAAAAGCGCAGCGAAGGATGATGTTTTTTTTCATTAGGACACCTGCACATTTGACACTTCGCCATTGCTATCAATCTTCCAAGACTGAATCGCATTATTGTGATAGATCGATTTCGTACCACGTACCGCACGCAACTGATTCATTTTGGGTTGCACATACCCAGTTTCATCGATCGCCCGACTTTGAATGATGGTAGGAGAACCATCCCATACCCAGTCAAAGTTAAATCGCGTCAACGCCTTTGGCAAAATCAAGCTTTCTAAGCGCGCAGTTTTCCAGTTCCGACCACCATCAACACTCACATCGACGCGCTTGATGCGCCCACGCCCCGACCATGCTAAACCGCTGATATTGTAGTAACCACGGTCAAGCAAAATTTGTCCGCCTGATGGCGAAGTAATTACACTTTTACATTCTTGTATTGAGGTATATTGTCGATGCATGCCATTTGGCATCATATCGATGTAGTGAATCGTTTCATCCTTGGTGTCATAGCGCTCATCTCCTACTTCAATACGACGCAGATACTTCACCCAACTCACTCCCTGCACACCGGGCACTACTAAACGCAAGGGATAACCATTCTCTGGCCTTAGCATCTCACCGTTCATGGCCCAAGCGACCATTACATCATCGAGAGCGCGCTCTAAACTAATCGTGCGCGTCATACTCGACCCATCCGCACCTTCTGCTAACACAAACCTAGCGCGCTTCTTGTCGTAACCACACATATCAAGCAAAGTCGACAGCAGCACCCCAGTGAACTCAGAGCAACTCAACATACCATGTGTGTATTGCACGGTGGGTAGCGCCACATTACCCCACTCGGCACCGGTATTAGCGCCGCATTCGATGAAATGGATTCGTGAGACACTCGGCAAGCGCATCAAATCATCCATGGTGAAGACGCGTTCCTCTTTGACCAAGCCATTGATCATTAAACGATGTCCGCTCGGATCAATGTCGTGCCAGCCTTGGTGATGGCGTTCAAAATGCAAACCGCTGGGGGTGATGATACCGAACAGACCTTGGAGCGGCGTAAAGCTCACGGATGCTTGTGTCACTCGTGTCAATCCCGGGCTCTCACGTCGCTGCAGATTCTTTTCCCATTGCGAAGGCTGACCATAGCCTAAGGCTGCAACGGGCTGACCTAAACTTTTGGTATGCACTGGCAAATTCAAGATCGCTTTGTCGCCATCTTGCGGCGTCGCTGCAGCGGTATTTCCAACGCTAGCGCCAGCAACTGTGCCCGCGCCCATGGCGAGGGCTTTTCCCATAAAGCTACGACGCGCTTTGCGTGCCTGATCGAGTTGCGTTTCATCCAAAAATCCCTCCGGAGCTCGGATTACCCGACCAATGATCTTTCTAAGTTCGTCTGCCACCATTCCCCTCCTTCAATTCGAAGAACATCGAGCTCGCGCTAGACTTGGATACCTCTCTATCTGTCTATCATCATTGAGTAAGGGCGATTTCTCAAGCGCTTTCACTGACGCATCGCAACAAAAGCACAGTTTTAATTGTAATCGTCTTATCTTTCCTCAAAATTCATTCAGATAGTGTTGGGAAATTGCCGCATATTAGTAGGCTTATATAACTAATTAGCGATAGACAATATGTTTTATTGCGGACGCATGAACACTAGATGGAGAAACCAATGCACAACTGTAACGAACGACCGATGCCTGCGTTGGAAGCGCACTAGTACCAGGGTAGAGCGACGAGCGTGCACTTCTGCGAGTACAAAATTCAGTCGAGAAGCGAAATGGTGATGCGAGACCTGATGGGAATAGATGTGAACTGAAGGGTGAAGACAGAAACTTGGAATCAGAAATTTGATCCAAAAATGTTCAGGGATGGGGCGTTTGCCAATCTAAGGTCACTTATGGGCGTAGAGCGAAATGTGGTTCAAACCGTTTTTTTTGCTTTTCGCTTCGCTAAAGCCTTGCCCCCATTGAGCAGAGCCTGCGGTTCTGACATGCCCAAACGTGTCGCCATTTCATTGCACACGGTTTGACACATTGCTAAGGTTTTGGCGTCTTCAATACGATAAAACACCAGCGTCCCTTCTTTACGTCGAGCGAGGATTTTCGCTCGATACAGCATATTGATCTGACGTGAGACGTTAGCCTGAGTTGACTCGACAGCGATCACAATATCCCCCACTGATTTTTCGCCGCTACAAACGGAATTCAAAATCTTCAGTCGAGTAGGCTCACTGAACAGGCTAAAGTAATGCGCCACTTCTTCAAACAGTACTTCGCTTTGCTCTTTACGTAGTTGGTCTCGCACGATTTTTCGTCCAATCCGATTGAGGGAGGATGCGCTTCATTATAAAACCGAATTTGAACTCGCGGTAAAGCAAGCAAGTTCACTTTTAAGATCAATCAATCGAATCTGTTGTATTCCACATGAGCTCCACATAAAAGAGCGACTTTCGTTAGTCACAAGGATACTAACTCAACCACATCTGACGATAGCTACGATCCACATCGTGCTCACGCTGTTGTTTCTCAATATTGAAACGACGACCACCACGTGGATCGGTGCCGCGTCCAGCGATGTAGAGCCAATTACCTTGATTGCTATACACATCGTAATCTAGTAATTGCGCTTCAAACCAGGCTGCACCTGCACGCCAATCGAGCTCGAGATCGTAAATCAAGTAGCTCGCTACGACTTGGCGTAAGCGATTGCTGAGATAGCCTGTGGTCTTCAGTTCACGCATGCCGGCGTCGATCAATTCAACACCTGTGTTCCCCTCGCACCACGCTTGCAAAGCTTGGTTGTGGCTTGCATTCACATCTCGGATTTGTTCACCTGGAACGAACTGTTCCTGCAGCCCTCGATAACGATAGAGCTGCGACAGACGATCGCCATATTGCAAATGCAGGAAGCGAAAATAATCACGCCATAAGAGCTCAAACCAGAGCCAGTAAGTGCCTTCATTCGCCCCGTGCTTCGCTTCAAACTCGCGCAGCGCTGCGAAAGCCAGCCGCGCCGACAGCGCGCCCGTGGCTAACCATGGTGACCATTTACTCGAGTAGTCGGTCCCCGTCAGACCGTTACGAGTGCGCTTATAACTATGCGCCAATCCGGCAGCGAAATACCGTTCGAGATGCAGAAGTGCTGAACGTTCGGCACCTGACCAAGCAAAGAAGTTTCCCACCCTATCACTACGCAGTTCTGCGTCAGGATCAAAGGGGAAAGAGGAACGCTGACGCACCTCTAGCGAGACTTTATTGCGTGCAAGAGCGGCCACATGCTCGTCATCCATCAATACCAAATTACCTTGTAATGCGGATAAATCTGGTGAGGGAGGAAAGTTGCGCACTGTTGGTAATGGCTGCGGAGGACAAATTCCCTCTGCCTCCAAGCGCTTGCGAAAATCAGTGAACACCGGTGGCAGGTCTGCACATGACCATGGCAAATCTCGTGGATCGAGTAGGCTGCTCTGCCAATGCGTCTCGATCCGTCCACCATGTGCACGGAGTAGCGATCCTATCAGCGCCAGCTCTTGCCGCTCTTCGGGCGCGCAAATGTCTTCACACATCAAGACCGAGATGGGCAATTGACTCAAGAGTAGCGGCAAGCTGACATGCGATGGTTCAGCGCACACCAACAAACTACCCCCGGCTTGTTCAATCTCGCGTGCTAACCAACGAACTGCGCTGTGCCACCAGGCTTGGCGCAAACCACTCCAGCGCAGAAATCCCCATGGAGTACGCTCCTCGAAATCGGGACGACAAACGAGGTGCAACAAACCCTGCTGCGATTGTCTCGCCAACGCTATCGCATTTTGCAAGCCAACTTGATCATGCAAACGTAGATCATTCCGAAATAAATACGCTACGGTCATAAGATTTTCTACTATTCAAAATTCAAGGTCTGTTGCAAGGCGGTCTGTGCGATTCGTTTCGCTCTCGCTTGCTGAGAACGCTTGCCGCCCTCCAACTCCGACTCGCGTGTTCTCGCACGCTGTTTGCGCGCTCCATCACGAAACACACGTGAGCCATGTTTTTCGACGATGGCGGCCTTGGCGGCTTTGACATGATCTTGCGCCCGCAAAGCATGCACGCGATTTTTGGCGGTGCGCGTCGCTTCCTCAAAATCGACTAAAGGGATAACTAGATCAAGTCCAACCATCACCCCACATTGCGCTTGCACTTCGGGAGGCATCAACCAAGGGCGGAACAAATATTCATCAGGAACGCGACGCATGACGAGCAACCAACGGCGCACAAAATGACCGTGCGGATCGTGGTCTTGCGCCTGTTTCATAGGATTGTAGACACGGGTGGTATTGATCCCTGTAGTGCCGGCCTGCATTTGCATTTGCGGCCAATGAATTCCCGGTTCGTAATCCAAAAACTGGCGCGCCAACCAAATCCCGACCGGGCGCCAATGCAGCCACAGCGCATAGCTGGCCACCGATACCAACATGGCGCGCATGCGAAAGTTTATCCAACCCGTCTCACGCAACATCGCCACGCAAGCATCGACCATGGGCCAACCGGTGCGACCTGCAATCAAGGCTTGAAAATATTGCTCATTCCATTCATGCTCGCGCAAGCCATCGTAGTCACGATGTAGATTCTCTTTCTCCATGCGTGGTTCCGACTCAAGCTTTTGGATGAAGTGGCAATGCCAATGCAGACGGCTTAGAAACGCCCCCAAACTCTTGGCATGCGCCTGCCGTTTCGCATTCTCGCTCGAGAGCAGCTCGTGCATTTGGTTCTCGGTCGCTTGCACAGCTTCTCGCATGCTGATGCAACCTAAAGCCAAATAAGGTGATAGTCGTGAACAAGCACTGACGGCAGTCAAAGGCGAAGAAATACCGCCGCGATACCACACACTGCGTTGAGTTAAGAATTCATCGAAGATTTGCAAAGCGATCTGTCGTCCGCCGCGCTGCCGCTGCGGCGTTTCCGCACCGGCGATATTCAAGCTCGGCGCGTCTGGCCAGTTCGCCTTGCCCCACGGCAGTCGCCGTCCATCCAAACTGTTTTCTGCGGGTGCTGGCAACAAAGCCGCGCACATATGTGCAGACCACGCAGCATCCCAATCATCACGCGAAGCCAAGGCGCGCACCACTGCATGCTGCGCAAATTCTTTCCAATCGACTTGCTGCTTCTTACACCACTTTCCGACGGCGATATCGCGCTGAAAGCTATGATCGTTGCCGGTCTCTTGATGTGAATACAGATGCGTGAAAGGCGCGGCGTCAAACAGGCTCTCAAGCACCTCACAGGCTTCGCCAACCGCAAGCTCCAATGAGGCACCACAAGCGCGCAGTTGCAAAGCGAGGTCGCGCAGACTCTCGCGCAAGAAGTGATAATGTTGAACTGCATAGTCGGCTTGTCGCCACAACGAAGGTTCAAGTATGTAGAGACACAGCACAGGACCGCGTTGTGCCGCTTCCAATAAGGGCGCATGATCGTGAACGCGCAGGTCGCGTTTGAACCAGACGACATAGTAAGACATGATGCGACGGAGCGGGCGATGGAAAAACCAACAAGAGAAACCTCATTTTAGCAAGCGGTGAAAAACAAAATGCCCCGCGTCACGGGGCATTTTTGCTTCTGCTATTCGGATTACAAAGCTGTACCGAAATTACTCCTTGCTCGTAGCATCTGAATTGGTAGCCATCCTTGGCTCGCCTTTCGATTCGGGCTTCTGTTCCTCTAATGCTTTAGCCTGTGCCGCATCAACATGTTCATAACTATAAATTCGCGCAATTTTCCACTGCCCTTTCTTCAAAAGCAAAAGATGTGTGAAATAAGCTTTACCTGCCAGTTGCTCATCTTTCTTGGGCAACCGTACAAAAAACTGATGTTCACCTGTCATGATCGCGCCATACAACTGCTCACCGCGATACAGTGGATACAGTTTCATGGTGTCAGGAATGAGTTCGCGTCGCACTCGTGAATCTGAAGTCTTCATCCCATTGTTCACTTTCGACAGTGCCGCCTTGCCAATCAGGATTCCGCCGCGGTCATGATAAAACTCGACGTCCTCAGCCAAATGCACATTCATCCCCGCCGGTTGTGCGCTATTAAAGGCTTGCCAATAGGCGGTGTCCAACTTCAGAATGGGCGCCTGCCAGGCATTCTTATCCTCAGCGAGTGCCGGCAAACTAAAGAGCCACAAACAAGCACTGCATATCCAAAAACACATTTTCATAATTATTCGCTTTCCGACCATCATTGATCTGCCCATTGATTCTTTTTAGTTTGCACTTCATTCATTGTCTAGATTCGTCCAACCCGCATCGCTAAGGGCCATCGTATCTGCAGTTTCATTTCTTCATCAGGCCACAATACCCGTAGATCATAATCAAAATGTTCAAGCAGATGTTGCATGGACTGCTCACGCGCCGCACGTACCGCCGACCATGTCGACAGATAACCGAGAAACTGTGAGCGATTCCACTCTAGGCACATATCCAGCGACGGTGCGGCGATTTCATCAAATGGAAAATCGATGCCAGCGTAGGCGCTATCGACTAAAGCGCGTTCCGGTGGCCAATAGGGTCCGATTTCTTGATGATAGAACTGCGCAAATCGCGTATTTAATTCACTGCACTGTTCATCAAATCGTAACACCCCATAACTAATCAATGCGAGCACGGCGCCCGCTTTGGCTACACGACGCACCGCTGCATAGAACTTGGGTAAGTCAAACCAGTGTGCAGCTTGCACCACCGTAATCAAAGCGACGCTGTGCTGCGGGATATCCAGATTTTCTGCGGCTTGGCAGAGGTAACGAATATTCTCAGAGCCTTCGGCATGAGCGATCTGATCCGCACTGGGGTCTACCCCGATCACATCATCAAATCGCGTGGCCAGTAACTTCGTGAGCTGGCCGCTGCCACATCCGACATCAAGCACACTGCCAGGCACTTTAACTAAGGAAGCCAGATAGTCGACTAAGCTCGCAGGATAATGAGGGCGATAATGCGCATATGCCACGCCGCCGTGTTCAAACCAATTAGTCGTTTGCATGGTCTAGCTAAGTGAGTCTGGTCAGATTCATTGCTCTACACTGCGCCCTCACTTCACTGCGGCGGTGCCAGCACGCGCCACTTGTCCATCTTGCGTCGTGCTGCCGCCACTGACGCCGATCGCGCCAATGACTTTTCCATCAACAACAATTGGCTCGCCACCTTCCAACATCACCACATCTGGCAAACTCAACAAGGCATTGCGACCACCTGCGACGCCATCTTCCAAGGCTTTGGTAGGACGCCGAAACATCGCCGCTGTGCGCGCCTTTTGCACCGCGATGTTGGCGCTACCGGTTTGCGTGTCGTCTAGCATTTCGTAATAGACCAAAAAGCCGTGGTTGTCGACGACCGCTATCGCCATTTTGAAGTTATTCTTTTTCGCTTCTTGTACCGCAGCTGCCGCGATCTTCTTCGCCGTTTCAAGATTAACCGCCACGCCGTAACTTGGCGCAGGTGCTTGCGCTGTAGCGAACGTCGAACACAAGCTTGAAAACACCAACACAGCACTCATCAAAAATTTCTTCATTTTTTACCCTTTCAAGTCCAAAAAACGATGCAGAAATCAACGCTCTTGTTCCAATAATTCGCGCACGGCATTTGGCAACATCGATCGCAAGCGCGCCGTAAAAGCATGCTCATGTTTTTGCCACCAAATACCTGCGCCGATCACTGCGAAGCCGATAAAGGTTAACGCAAATGGAAACATCAAACTATCTTTAAACACCTGATAAGCAAGATGGCCTACATAGCCCGCAGCACCAAGCCCACCAAAAACAGCAAACGCGCGGCGCGACAACATCGCCCCAACTGCAATCATCGCTAGATTGATGCAAAAATAGAGAAACTTCCCGAATTCACTGCTTGAATCCATCGAAGAGAGTCCGCCCCAGAATGCGAAGATGCCGAATAAATAGAGCCAGAACGCGTAGTCCTTGCCGAAGCGGTGGCGCAGATCGACCAAGAAAGCGAAGACCAACATGCCCGCACCAAAGCAAACGGAGACGATCTTCCGCATTTGCCATGAATGGTCTTCATCGCCAAATAAGAATGGCGTCAGATCCATACTCATGTACCACAGCGTAACGGCAATCGGCATCACTGAAAATGGCAGCTGGTAACGCCATAGCATCAACACACCAACCACCAAGGTGCCGAGCTCCATGATGATCCAACGCCAGTCGATAAGCATGTGGTAATTGCGATACTGATGGGTCGAGCCCATCATGCCCAAACTTGACTGCAGACCGTAAATCGCTAAGGGTGTGAGCACGACGACGAAGGCAGAAACAATCCCCGCCGGAATCGATAGATGCGCTTTATTAAACACCGTTTCTAACAGAGCAATGCCGACACCTGCATACATCAAGGCAATCAGCATCAACCCCGTGCCGCCGAACTGTTCCCACCCCAGTGTCATAAATAAACTCATGGCGCCAATCGCTAACAGTCCACCGAAATAGTACAAAATGTGGGCGGCTTTAAAGCTTGGCGTCTCGTCTCGATGGGTGTTCAGGAATTGCCACAAGGCCTCAGCTTGTTTCGCTTCGAGTATGCCTTGCTGTGTCGCTTGATGTAATTGTTGACGCGTGACTTTCATTGATTTCTCTATCATTATGTTTTTAAAATTCGCAGACGCGATTTGGATAGAAGACCGCGCTTACTCGAAATACTGATCACCAGCGTGGGCCGCAGCTTCATAGACTTTCGGTAAAACGAAATTTCTAGCACGCATGCGCGATCCGCTCATGGTCACAATGAATTCTTGCGATGACACAATCGGTAAACTTTTGGGGTCGACTTTTTTCATCACGATTTCGAGAGCTCTTCTGGCAGCCACCTCACCTTGTTCGAATGGCGAAGTACCGATCGCTAACATCCCACCGTCTTCTGTGAAGAAACCATTACCACCAATCACAGGCACAGGCGAATTCTTCTCGGTCCATGCCACGACTTCTTTCGCTGGCACTAAGCTCGCATCGGTCGATGAGCGTTGTAAGCCACGGTAGTTGGTCAGCAAAATCACATCCACTTTATTGCCCAGTTCCTTGATACTGTCCTGCCACTCGGTCCAAGTTTTGACTAAGCGTACTTCTTGCATTTCATGCGGTGCCCAATTGAATTTGCGAATTTGGTTGGCGTCGCCATTCACTGTTTCCGACGTATCACCGAGGTAAGCGATGCGCACTGGATGCTTGAGTTGTTGAAAGTTGCGTGCGCTTTGTAGCGTTTCACTGATCGCCGTCAGAGGAAGCCGCTCAAGAATTCCCGTCACGTTTTTGGCTTTCTCATAGGCGTAGTCTTCCGCCTCTTTATTGACGCCGCCAAACACGATCTTGATATTGGGGTCATTTGAAAAATACTTAGCCACATACTTTTGTGCATCATCATCCATCGCGATGATCACATCAGGTCGTGTTTGCTTGACCAAATCACGCGCCGAAATACCCGCGCTGTTTTTGTATTTCTCATCGGGATGGCGTTTGGTATCCATGTAATACCAACGCACTTGATACAGATACTTATTCTTCAGCACACGATTCAAACCCGTGTTGATGTCGCGCACCCACGAATAGTCTTTATCGTAACTGTGCATAATCAAAATGCTGGGTTTGGTTAAGTTGTACCATCCAACCAAGACCAGAGTGACTAAAAGGAATAGCCACATGAAGATTTTTTCAAAACGCCATTTGCTCATAGGATACCCAACATTTTCCAGTACGGCAGCGATGCGTACACAGCGCCCAAACGCGCGAAATTCAACAAGGCATTAAACAACAAGAAGGATTTTTCGCTATACAGTCCGTGCTTGCGATTGAGTTCTTGCAAAGGCAAATAGTAAGAACATTGGAAGGGCAAGAACCACACTTCGGCAAACATCAGAACGATAAAGCCGACCACCCAGGCGTTCACACCATTGATATCGGCTAAAGGCATAAGCACGGTCGCCAAGATCACCACTGCGGCATTAATCGGCACCACAATCCGAATCACATTCACCAGCACAAACAGCAGCAACACAAACAATTCAAAGTCGGTGCGCATGTAAGAACCCAGACTTTGCAGCGTAGCGCCGAGGTCTTTATCCAAGCCCAAATAATTGAACGAAGCGACAATGCCAGTGATGCCACTCATGTACAACAAGAAGGTCCAATCGACTTTCTCTTTCAATTCTTTTTTATCGAGCGAGCCACCAAGCAGCAAACAGAAAAACATGGTGAAGCCCAACCATGGCGGCTGCACGCGGTGAATCGAACTGGTGACGATACCCACCACCATAAAAGCGATGCCAGCAATCGCCGCCCACTCGCGTTTTTTGATATTGCCGAGCAAAGCTAGCTGCTGTTCCACCACTTCCTTCGGCAGATGCGCACGCTCGTCATTCCGGAACATAAGGTAGGCAACAATGCCATTCAAAGCCACCAAGGTCAGGCCTGCAACAGAGGCCGCCATGCACCATGTCAGAAATTGAAACTTATCTTGCCCCTGCGGAGACAGTAATCCGAACACCGCAAAGTTCACCGACTTACTAGTGATGAAGACCGCAGAAAACAAACTAATCCCACCGAAACACGAGATCGCCAAACGCGTGGCCGCGGCTCCACGTGATCGCAGAGAGAGGCTTTCCGCCATATCGAGATAAAAAGGTGCAACGATCGCGATACGTCCATTAGCCGTCGGAATAATCGGTGTAATGATACTTCCAGTGACAAACAAACCAATGTTGTGCCAGAACTGAGAATTCGGTAAGCGGCGCAACATCCACAAAATGAAACGATAGCCAAGGCCCGACGTCACAACCACGGTGCCCAAACCCAAAGTGCTCAGCGCCATCAAAAAACCATCCGACGAGAAACCTGACAAGATCACACCTGCTGGCACCAAGCCGGTCACCAGGATCACTAGCAAAGCAAACAAGCTGGGAATATAGTCGTCGACCAAACTAAAGGCCCACATAATCACCGTCGACGAAAAGATCGCGGAAAACATAATCGCCTTGCTCGACAAATGCCACTGCTCACCAAACTCCAAGATCAATAAGGGGCAAGCTAAGGTCAAGATCCATCCAATCACATCGACCAGCTTAGTATGTGCGACTACCGCCTTCTTTTCCGAAGCGGCGTGGCGCACCAATTCTTTGCCGGAGAAACGCCCCGTCATCGAGAAAAATAAATCGGTTTTCAAACGTGGATTCGCTTCTACCAAACTTGCCATGGCCGCACGGGGGATACACAAAACATCAACCGCTGAAACACTATGTGCGTCACACAAAAAGAACGCGGCATCAGAAGCCGCCTCTTCACCAAAGTGCCCAGCACTGATATCAATCACCTGGCCTTGCGGAGAAGTCAAACGCACGACGCCGTTCAAAACCAGATAGAAATAATCCGCATCATGATTCGCTTTGCAGATTTGCTCTCCCGCTTGAAATGAACGTTGCATCACCTTAGGAAGCAGACGCGCCAAACTTTGGTTGTTGCACGGTCCAAGCACTTTGTCATTCAAGAGCGCATCCATCACGCGCTGATCAACAGCATGAGGCTCGGTAGCAACTGGCGACGGATCGTTACCGCCATTCATCGCAGAATGTGATAAAGGATTTGCCGTCGCAGATGAGATACCCATTTGTGTAGTCATAATTGTGAGAAGCGAGGTCTAACGGGCAATACAGGTGAATGAGATTCTGTGTAGATCCATGTGAAGCGCATAAAGTGAAGCGACCAATGTTTAGTAGTGAGCGATTCAAGCCCAAAGCCCCAGAGCACCAGCCTTAATCTTAAGAATTACACAAAAGTATAGGCAGTATAAACAGCCCCGTAAGCAGCGACAACGCAAATTGCTAAGAGTGTGCAAAGCTAAGACACTTTCTGATCGGGTGCTGCATTTTCGTCGCCACTAGCGCTGTTTGTCAGGCTCAGGTCGGCGTTTTGATGAGGTTTTTACATGTCAAATCGCGTGAGGAAGGTGAGCGATCTGGCCTCGGAACGATGAAGGTTTTGGAGGTGGTTGGTTAGGGACGATCAACTATCGAATGAATCCTTGCAAGTTTCCATCATTCCTCATCAGCTGTTAGAGGCCCTTACGAGTTACGCCATCATGAGCAATTCGCACATCAATCAATTTCTTGCGTTCCGTGCCCGCTTGCTGTGTGCTGCAAGGCACACGCCCTCACGAGCCAGGCTTTTGCCAAACTGCGCTTAAGTATCTAATGAAATTTGATCCCAATTCTCATTTTGATTGCAAACCCACTCTAAGGCTTTTCTTCGCTCAATGATGAGATCAATGTTCGTCACTGGATCGCTTTTTCCAATCAGTTGATTATTTCTTGCATACCAGTGAGCGCGATAAAACTGATCTAGTTTCGTGAATATTTCTTTTGTTGACCGTAACTTAAATTTTTTAAGAAATTGTGCACCACTTTCATTTTTCTGAAAGGAAGGAAGCATACCAGCTAAAGTATCCTCAACACCGGTATTGAAAGTTAAATTGTCATGCTTACTTCCCACCCAAACTAACGCCCATACGGCTTCAATAACCCAATACAGATCTGTCTGCTCTTGTTCTGAGATCTCCTTAAATGGACTTGAGAGAATGTGTTGTTCATGGGATGTAAGGCAATCCAAGAGTTCGTTTTCACCTAGCCAATTCTCGATGAATTCGTTCGGTGCACCGAGGCTCAATTGAAACAAGGCTGCCATTACTAAACACCGACGAGCAACATCTTCTTTGCTTCGAAACTTATTTAATTCGATATACGGGAGATGATCGATTACATCAACACCTATACTCTTAAGGTATGAGGTGTTTTGATGTTTTATTTTTTCTGGATTGATTCGAAAACTAAACATGTTCAAAGGAAACTAGAAATAAGAAAACCTGTCTATCGGTTCGCTCGCATACATATGCATTTTATTGGTGGCGGTTCTCTCTACCAACTCGGCATCGCATTTTTTTGAACACTAAGAATCATTCCACCGTCACGCTCTTCGCCAAATTACGTGGCTTGTCTACGTCTGTGCCACGCGCTAATGCTGTGTGGTAGGCCAGTAATTGCAAAGGTACGGTGTGCAGGATGGGTGACAGCATGCCGTAGTGTTCTGGTAAGCGAATGACATGTACACCTTCGCTTGGGGCGATGCGGGAATCGGCGTCGGCGAAGACGTAGAGTTCGCCGCCACGGGCGCGCACTTCTTGCATGTTCGATTTGAGTTTTTCAATCAGTGTGTCATTCGGGGCGACGGTCACGACTGGCATGTCCTTAGTGACGAGTGCGAGTGGACCATGTTTGAGTTCGCCCGCTGGATAGGCTTCCGCGTGGATGTAGGAAATCTCTTTGAGTTTGAGTGCGCCTTCGAGTGCGATCGGATAGTGCAAACCGCGGCCGAGGAAGAGGGCATTTTCTTTGCGCGCGAACTCGTCAGCCCAAGCGATAATTTGCGGCTCTAGTGCAAGCACGGCGGTGATGGCGACGGGTAAGTGACGCAAGGCTTTGATGTGATCTTGCTCTTCGCTTTCACTCAAGCGACCTTTGCTTTGTGCAAGTGTAAGCGCCAATAAAAAGAGCGCGGCGAGTTGCGTGGTGAAAGCCTTGGTCGATGCGACACCGACTTCAACACCAGCGCGTGTGATGTAGGCTAATTCGCATTCGCGCACCATGGCGCTGGTCGATACATTACAAATCGTGAGGCTGTGCGGCATACCCAATTCACGTGCATGTTTGAGCGCAGCCAGTGTGTCTGCCGTTTCCCCACTTTGCGAAATGGTGACAACCAAACTCTTAGGATTGGGCACGCTATCGCGATAACGATATTCACTGGCGATCTCAACATTAACAGGAATTTTTGCGATCGACTCGATCCAGTATTTGGCGGTCATGCCGGCGTAGTAACTGGTGCCGCAAGCGAGAATCAAGACATTGTCGATCTCTTGAAAAACGCGATAGGCTTTGTCACCAAATAGTTCGGGCATGATATTGGTGATGCCTTCCAAGGTGTCGCCAAGCGCACGCGCTTGCTCGAAAATTTCTTTCTGCATGTAGTGGCGATAAGGACCAAGCTCTGCGGCGCCGGTGTGGGCGTGCACGGTACGTACTTCTCGTTCGACTTGTTTGCCGTTGACATCCGCAATCCACACGCGTTGCAATTGCAGGTCAACCACATCACCTTCTTCGAGATAAATAATTTGATCGGTGGTCCCTGCCAAAGCCATCGCATCAGAGGCGAGGAAATTTTCGCCTTTGGCGATGCCAACGATCAGTGGCGAACCTTGACGCGCGCCGACCACACGATGCGGTTCGTCGCGACAAAAAACCGCAATTGCATACGCTCCAGTGAGTCGTTTCACCGCTTGTTGCACAGTGTCGAACAAATCACCGTTATACAAATGATCGACCAAATGGGCGATGACTTCGGTATCGGTTTGGCTTTCGAACACATAACCGGATTGCGTTAGTTCGGCGCGCAATTCCTCGTGGTTTTCGATGATGCCGTTGTGCACAAGGGCGATGCGCGCGTTATCACCACTACGTGAGAAGTGAGGATGCGCGTTGGCCGATGACGGTGCGCCGTGTGTCGCCCAGCGCGTATGCGCGATGCCAGTGAATCCACTCAGGCCAGTTTGTTCAACTTGCGCTTGCAACTCCGCCACACGCGAGGTGCTACGCGATCGCTGTAACTTGCCTGCTACATGCAAAGCCACGCCGCAAGAATCATAACCACGATATTCGAGACGTTTTAAGCCTTCCAACAAAATAGGAGTGATATTGCGTTGTGCTACTGCGCCGACGATGCCACACATAGAGACCTCTAGAAAAAGAAGAAAGAGACTTCGATTGTCTTCGCCCTCTTTTGCACAGCGTCTAGATTTATACCTAGTGCCGACGAGTGCTGAAGAACGCTGAGCCGAGCGAAAGACCATCGAAAACCTTAAAGACCTCATGCTATGCGATCTCAAATGAAATTTTCTTTCAAAATATGACAATTTGTGGCAATCTTAGTCTAACACAGTCACAAGTGAATTTTTATTTCACATGTAGCGGACAAATATTCATAAATTTCACGCCATGTACATCCTCGACGATCTCGACAAGCGCATCTTGCAACAACTACAGATCAATAATGCGCTTAGCAACCAAGATCTTGCAAAGTTAGTGCACGCTTCTGCGCCGACCTGCTTGCGACGTGTGGGTCGCTTGGTGAAAGAAGGATTTATCGAGAAGCAGGTCGCCATCTTGTCTGGAGAGAAGTTGGGTGCAGGCTTAACGGCCATCGTCGAGATCACCCTCGACCACCAAGCGACCGAACACCAAATTATCTTTGAAAATCTGGTGCGACAGGAAAGCGCCGTGCAACAGTGCTATCGTGTATCACCGGGGCCAGACTTCGTATTGATTATTCAGGTCAGTGATATGGCGGCTTATCACGCGCTTGCACACCGACTCTTCGCTAGCCAATCCAATGTACGCAATGTACGCAGTTTCTTCTCGATACATCGCAGCAAGTTCGATACGCAGATTAGTTTGAAGTGATGTGTCAATAAGAGTCGAAAAGCTGGGTTCCTTAGGACTGAGATCACAAGTACATCCAAGCCTATTCAAGCCTATCCATTTCGCGGAACTGATAAGACCAAGCTCAGCATGAGATGCGAGCAATCGGACGAAAATTTCGCATCTTCGACATTCGCTTCGCAAGGTCGCGTGCTTGATTGCAACCTATATTAAGAAGCTTGAAGAAAATCAAACTTCATCTCTCGATCGTGCAATCTCGCCAAATCGAACAAACTGCACTGCAAATTGACGATGAATTGACGTTTTATCGACTTTTCGCATGAAAATTTCGTTGTATTTTCAACGAAATCGATTAATTATTTCTTGACGATGACAAGATATACAAATTTTGAATGATTGGTATTTGAAATCAAAATTTTATTTATATTTATCGATTCGTTATGATTCCACCTGTCGCAAGTGATGCAGTTTCAAAAACACTTCGCGACAAGTAAATGAAGTTTTGAAAATATCGTTAAGTTAATTTTTTAAAGGAAAACATCATGGAATTTATCGAAATTCAATTGATCGCCACTTTGGTAACTGTAGCTGCTTTGTTGACCAACTACATCATCGACGCACGTCAAGGTTAATATTGAGTGGTTCATCAGAAAAGCATAATGAGCTTTTCTAAAATGCAGTAAAAGAAGTGCAGTAAAACTTCTCAGATCGCATCAAAGAAGTCGTTTTTATCGTATCGTTGCAAACGCTGATCACTAGAGCGCACATTAGTGAAAACATCAGGCGCAAGCTGCGCTATTCGACAGAAAAATTCGGAAACTCGCCCCCTTATTTTGGGGCACAGCAAACAAAAGTTCTCACGCTTTGCTGCATCATTCCGAACGAATAGTGACCTAGTTTGCGCCACCGATTTACTTCCTCATTCAAGCAAACAAACGCGAAGCACTCGCGCGGCTCTCGTCAGACTTTTGCTGTTCATTCCCTTTCTTGGCTAGCGCTGTTCGTGGTCATCACAAAAAAAATGCGAAGCATTGGCAGTCGCACTGAATACTACCGCACCCAACACATCGAAACCCACGCCTCTTACAGCAAGGCAGATGAGAACTCGCACCTATTTTCAGTGCGAGGTTGAGACTAGCTTATTTCTTGATCTTTACTGGGCGCTGCCAGCCATCTATCGTCAACTGCTTAGCACGCGACACCGTCAATTTTCCTTCAGGCGCATCTTTGCTCAATGTCGTGCCCGCACCGAGGGTTGCACCTTTACCGACGCGCACCGGTGCGATCAATTGACTATCGCTACCGATAAAAGCGTCATCTTCGATAATGGTGCGGAATTTATTCACGCCATCGTAGTTGCAGGTAATGGTGCCGGCGCCGATGTTGACGCGGCTGCCAACCGTCGCATCACCAATATAGGCAAGATGATTAGCCTTGCTATGGGCGGCGATTTGACTATTTTTGACTTCAACAAAGTTCCCGATATGCACGTCTTCAGCAAGCTCAGCACCAGGGCGTAAGCGAGCATAGGGACCGATTTGCCCTTTGTCGCCGATCACAGCATCTTCGATATGGCAAAAGGTTTTGATTTCGCATCCTGCACCAATTCGCGCATTTTTAATCACACAATAGGCACCAATGCGTGCACCGTCGGCGATCTCTACCTTGCCTTCAAACACACAACCAACATCAATCGTCACATCACGACCACAGATGAGTTCACCACGCACGTCAATACGCGCAGGGTCAAGTAGAGTTACGCCCTGCTCCATCAAGTTTTTCGCGACATTGTTTTGGTGCAGACGCTCCAGCTCTGCCAATTGCACTTTGCTATTGACGCCTAGGGTTTCCCAAATCGCATCGGGTTGCGCTGAAGTGACTTCTACTCCCTGCGATACCGCTGCCGCAACGATATCAGTCAAATAGTATTCGCCCTGCGCATTTTGATTCGACAAATTCTGTAGCCACAACTTCAGCTTGGCGGTCGGCGCAACCATGATACCCGTGTTGATTTCTCGAATCGCCCGCTCGGCCTCGTTTGCATCTTTTTGTTCAACGATACGGCGGATTTTTCCATCTTCCCGAACGATGCGACCGAGGCCAGTTGGGTCATCAACCACTGCAGTCAGGATCGCTAATTTGTCGCTACCAGCCGCTGTCACTAGGCGTTGCAAACTGAGTTGTTTGGTGAGTGGCACATCGCCATAGAGGATCAAAGTCGGCACGGCATCATCGAGATGCGGAATCGCTTGCGCTACTGCGTGTCCGGTACCGAGCTGCGGCTCTTGTTTGGCAAACGCAATATCACCCGCTGCCACCGCCGCTTGCACTTGCTCACTACCATGACCAACGATCACACAGATCTTGTTCGATGTGGCGTGACCTTGCATGTTCAAACTACGCGCAGTATCGATCACATGTTTCAACATCGGCTTACCAGCAATCGCATGCAAAACTTTAGGAAGACTCGATTGCATGCGTTTGCCCATGCCCGCGGCGAGGATGACGACGTTCATAAAACTCTCTTCTAGCGAAAAATACAAAGTCACCAGTCTAGCATGTGACTGCCACCGAGTCAGCCCAAGCCGCCCCCCACTTTCATGCAGCTGCGACACATGGGATAATTCCACCCACGAAAACCTCCACGACCAAGCACCAACCATGACTCCAGAACTGCGCAAAGAAGCCTCGGAATTGCAACTCCATAAACGTGGCATTCGCATTAACGTCGGCCTGCATGTGATCGAAGCCGATGAAGAAGTACAACTACGCGGTGCGCAAGAAGTCGAAAAGCGTTTAATCGGACTCTGGGCCGTCAGTAATGGCATGCAAATGGCAACAAGCCAGCAGCAAATCATCCAATATCTCGAAGGCCACGGATTATTGAATTGTCTATCTGAACAAGAACGACAATTTTTATATGAAAACAAAAATGCAAGCCCTGGCATGCGCTACAGACGCCACGCCTTCGATTTTCTGGCATGGTGTGCCGGTTTGGTTCCCAAAATCGATCTCGGACATAAGGCCTGCGATCCCAGCCTTGCGCTGGCTTGCTTTCCTGCAGAGATCACCAGCACCGGTGCAGCGCCAACACTCGCAGACAAGATCAAGCTTCGTCGCAAAGATAGCATCATGGATTGGTCTGATCTGCTGTATCGCCTACACTGGGCGGTGCGCCACGCCGTGCTCAATCACAAACCCAGCCCCGGCAATATCGATGGCGAGATGGTACGCGAATGGCATCAGGCTGTGAATTGGATGTGCTGCTATGAAGAAGAGAATGATTGGGATAAAGTCAGCACGGAAACCACAGCTGGCGGATAATGACATTCCGCTTATCAATGCAAACAAGCTGAACTTTTGTGCCGCTGACTGCTCAAAGCGTCTGATTTTGTAGGAGTCGCGATCTACGCTACTGCAAACAATGGCATCACCCGTCTGAAAACCGATCAACTGACAACACTCTCATACTCCGCGAAAGGACTTCCATGAATCGCCTCGCCATACTGCCTCTCAGCCTCGCACTCGGACTCGCTGGTATCAGCTTTAACATCCCTGCGACAGCCACTCAAACCGCGGTAGCGCAGAAATCTATCGCCAAACCCATGAGTGAAGAACAGCTGATCGCTAAGGCGCAAGGCATACACATGCGCGTCATTACCCTCGATACTCACAATGATATCGACGTCGGCAACTTTGGCTTTTCACGTAACTACACCCAAGAACTCGATAATCAGGTCAATCTACCCAAGATGATCAAAGGCGGACTCGACGCCTCATTTTTCATTGTCTACACGACGCAAGCGACCGATGCCGAAGCCTTCACCGCAGCGGGCTATAAACGTGCCTATGACAATGCCGTCAATAGTTTTGAAGCCATCCACCGCATGACCAGCGTGCTCGCACCGAACTTAATTGAGTTTGCCCGCAGCGCCGATGAGGTGCGTAAGATTCACGCCAAAGGCAAAAAGGTGGCCTTGATCGGCGTCGAAAATGCCTACCCGCTCGGTGATGAGAAGACTGCGGTCAAGCGCGTTAAGGAATTCTGGGAACGCGGCGCGCGCTACATGTCTTTAGCGCACCAAGGTCATAGCCAATTATCCGATTCCAATACCGGCGAAGCGATTGGCTGGAAATGGAATGGTCTTTCTCCATTAGGCAAACAAGTGATCGCCGAAATGAATCGCGTCGGCATCATGATCGACGTTTCCCATCCTTCCAAAGAATCGATGATGCAGTCGTTGCAAATCACCAAAGCGCCGATCATCGCTTCGCATTCCGCGGTACGTGCGCTGGCCGATGTCAGTCGCAACCTTGATGATGAACAATTGCTGGCGCTGAAAGCCAATAACGGCGTCGTGCAAATCGTCGCCTTCAATACCTATCTCAAAACCGATAGCGCAGAACGACGCGCGGCCTTTGCGGCGCTACGTAAAGAATTCGGTTTGGCTGAAGCGGTTTCACTCACCGGCATTCGTCGCGCCACACCAAGCGGCATGAGTGAAGAACAACGTGAACAAATTCTGAAACGATTGGCCGAGATCGACAGCAAATATCCAGCGCCAGCACGTGCCACGGTCAAAGACTTTGTCGATCACATCGACTACGCTGTGAAGAAGATAGGCATCGACCATGTCGGCATTTCTTCTGACTTCGATGGTGGCGGCGGCATCGACGGTTGGAATGATGCCAGCGAAACCTTCAATGTCACCTTAGAGTTGGTACGACGCGGCTACAATGAAGAACAGATTGGCAAACTTTGGAGTGGCAACTTACTGCGCGTGATGGCAGATGTAGAAAAATTCGCCAAAGAACTTCAATCGAAGAAATAATTTGGTCTGAAGAAAAACGCGAGTCTCTTAAAAAAGACTCGCGTTTTTTTGAATCGATCACATAGAAGACTACATCTCGACCGAGCGTAGCGTCCAAAAATCCGAGCCTAATTTTTGTTTGACCAGATAATCATAAGGCACCGTGAAGTAACCGTTCTTACCCCAATCAGGGCCCCAAGAGTTCATGACGATAAAGCGCTCGCTCTTGTCGTCGTAACCAGCCGCTAAGACGGCATGACCACCGACTTTCTTCTCATCTTTTTTCGGCAAATGTAAGACGCCTGTCTTGGCCACCGCTGCAGAATCAAACTGTTCATACACGATCATCCCGAACACAAAAGGAAAACCTTCTGCTAAGCAAGCCTTCAGTTGTGGCAGTTGACGCGGCAAGCGCTGGTACCAAATGCTTTGATGATCTAAACCTTGCTTGTAGGCTTCTGCGGGCGGTTTCTTGGCGTAGTGCTTAGCGATATAGGGCCAGGTCGACTCGCGACAAACACCTCGCTTAGCAAGGCTCTTCAATGCATCACGAATTTGTGCTCCATGATTTTGCCGCTGCGTACCAGCTAAAGCGCGTGCGTTGTAATGCAAGAATAAGCGCGATGGCGAGAAACGGTGTTGATTGTGTTGCCGCATCAGGTTGTAGCGGAAGGCATTACAAACAGCGTTAGACGTACAGCTGCCGATCTTCTCACCTTGATTGAACACGGGAGGACAATGCGGTCGCAGATCCACTTTGGCAGGCAGCTGTCTCAACAGCGCGCTATCGGCCCGAAAATGATGATCGCGCTCATCGTCAGCATCGGGTAGCCAACCAAACCAAGAAATCGTCTCGTTCATAGATAGCTCTCTTTCGTGTACGAAAAAAAGTCGCCACAGGGTATCGAATCCCTATGGCGACACAAGCTTATCACACTCGAAAACTGGCTCTCCAAATAGTGTTGTGCGCGCACCAAGATACACAACATGTTTCGCGATATCGCGAACTATCAAGCGCTAACGTTGATCGTCAGAGACGCCACATAGCCGTCGGTTAAGTTGCCAGTAACCGTGGCCATCTGCAAACTAGTACCATCACTAAACACATTGTCGGTCGCAAAACTAATCTGCGCGAGATTTCTGACGCTAGCACTATAGCGACTATCGGTGTAGACCTCTTGCGAAACCGCAGTTGGGAAGGTCAGTTGCGACGTCTTAATCCGATTCAAAACGCTACTACTCTTTGCCAGACTCGGAAAGATTTCAAAGTGGATGTGCGGTACGCGCCCGGAGTAGCATCCCGGATAAATCGAAGTAAAAATCACTTCGCCATTGGCATCCGCTTCTTGCACACCGCGCAGATAATTTTGATTGGTTACGCCCGTGGAGTACAAAGAATAATTGCCGTCTTTATCGCAATGCCAGAGATAGACGCTGAAACCACTCGCCGCACCACAACTCGCATTGGCATTATTGATTTTGAGTTTGATGGTAAGCGGTACACCATCGGCGGTTGCGGATGCACCATTAAAACTAAAACGAATATCGCGTCGCACCACGCCACTCATCGCCAAGACATTAGCAATGCCCGACGAATTTGAATTGGTACCGTCACCTGGATAGGGGCCAGCAGTTTCCTCTGGAATCACCGAGCAGGAGCCCGAGCTCGTTGTACTGCCTGAGCTGCTACCCGAGCTCGTCGAGCCAGTGCTGGTGCTTGAACCACTGGTCGAACTGGTACTCGAACTTGTGCTATTCGTTGTGCTACTTGTCGCGCTACCACCTCCACAACCAATTAAAGGCAAACCTGCTAACCCCAATGCAAGCCAACGCATACTTTGACGACGATCGGCGTTCAACTTCATCATCGCTTCTAAGTCCGATACTAAACCATGCTCTTTCATACGCTTACTCCAAAAAAATTGAAACTAAAAGTGACCGAAGTCGAACCGCACTAAGCGCTCGTGTCTACAAAATTTCCTTGTCGCCCATGTTGGCTTACCTGCGTCAAAATAGATTGCAGAAAATTCTGCAGCGCTTGGCTACCGTTTTGCTGCGATAGGCCTAAGGCGTCCAATAGCTCATTGAAAGAGCTTGATAGATCGGTATTTGCTGTCTCGTCAGCCGCTGTGATCGCTGTGCTTGTGCTGTTCTCCGTGCTTGTGGTGGCGTTACTTGTAGACGACGTATCGCTAGTACTCTGCGAACTCAAGCTTGCAATCAATTTCTGCAAATCTTTTGCAAGCGGGCCGCTGTCAGTCCCAGCATTGAGGGCAGGAGGAGGTGGCGGCGGTGGCCCCTCGCCCTGTGACTTTGCACCCGAAACTTCCTGCAAGGCAGCCATTAATTTCTGCAAAAAGCTACCTAAAGCTTGAGCGGCATTGCCAGAGTCACTCTTGCCGGAATTATCACTACTCGAATCCGTGCTAGCGGTGCTAGAGCTACTTTGCCCTAAACTTTGCAAAGCATTGGCGATCGCACCAAGTAAGGGGCCGCCCCCACCGCCATCTGGAGGTGGTGGTGCGCATTGCGCTTGTCGTGTTGTCGATTGCGAATAATTTGTCGACGACACATAGCCACTTTGACTCACCGAATTGATTGAATTAACAGACATCGCCAGCTCCTTCACTTTGTTTGAACTGCAGACTTGTGAGAAATTATCGGCACAGAAGCCGTTAAGAGCAGTTAAACAGTCGTAAATCTATGTAAAGATGTTTTACAGAGCTCTTGTAAATTCAGGTAAAGCTCGAACTGTCCTCGACGAGAATTTGCTATGATGGTTTCCTAACCTGTACTTTTTGCAAACCCAAGGATTCCTCCCAACCTTTACCGCTCACCATGAACAAAGTTCTATTGATCGATGACGATATTGAGCTGGTCAACATGTTCCGTGAATTTTTAGAACAAGATGGCTTTCAAGTGCACGTCGAATACGATGGCAAAGCGGGATGTATGGCAGCGCTATCAGGTCAATTTTCGATCGCCATCCTTGATGTCATGATGCCGCGCATGAATGGTTTAGAGACCCTACGCCAAATCCGCGCCCAGAGTCGTTTGCCGATTCTGATGTTGACCGCGAAAGGCGATGATACTGACCGTATCGTTGGATTGGAACTCGGTGCCGATGACTATGTGACTAAGCCCTGCACTCCGCGCGAACTGGTGGCACGCATTCGCGCCATTCTGCGCCGTAGTCAGGCACAGAACACCATTGATACAGCTGCAGCCTCCTTCGTTTTCGGCAAACTGGAATTGTGGCCTATGCAGCGCCGTGCTCAATGGAATGGCGGCGTTCTAGAGCTAACAAGTACCGAATTCAATCTACTCGAAGTATTGATACGTCATGCGGGCACGCCGGTCAGCAAGAATACTTTATCGGAGCAAGCACTCGGTCGACCGATGGCAAAATTTGATCGGAATATCGATGTACACCTAAGCAGCCTGCGCCACAAATTAGGCAAGCTCGATGATGGGCGCTCCTGCGTACAAACCGTGTATCGCGTGGGTTACCAACTCATCAAAGACTGACGACACCGCCATGAACTCACCCGAAAAGTTTTCGCTGACCCGACTTTTCACCAGTCGCTTATTCTGGAAATTTTTCGCGGCGATCTTGTTTGCTCAGCTGGCGGCAACGCTTGCGATTGGTGCGGCAATCTGGTGGAAGAACTCTCAAAACACGAAGACCGAGAGTCAGCTCATCGACACCAGCCCACGCGCTAGTGAATCAATCGATTCCGCAGAGGCCACGCTACGATTTGGCGGCGAAGCAGCACTCATACAGCTCCTGCAGCAAATGCGTCACCACCGCGTTATGGTGGTCGACTTAGGTGGCGCGAAAGATAAAGATATCGCTGGTCGCGAATTGAAAAAGAATGTATTAGAAGAAGCCTTGCAGCAATTGCAAAGCAATTCTGAACAGGAGGGAAAAGAGGCATCAGTGCGGCACCTTGAGATCAAAGGAAAATCCTATCTCTTGTTCCTTCCACGACCTGATGTGATGCCAAGCCGGGGCTTGCATGAGGTCGACCACATGCTACCGATGATAGGCCAAGGCGAAGGCAAAGGGCCGCATGAAGAGAAGAAGTTCGGGGGGCGAGGCGCTTTTCTTCCACCGCCAAATGATCGTGGCCCCCATCGAAACTTGGGCGCCGAAGCCCCGCCTCCAATTGATGGCAATCTGCAGGGAGATCCAAGACCTCCGAACGATCCCGGTTTTGAGAAGCGCGAAATGAGGCCGCGTGAGCCCAATCGCAAACCCGAATTTGGACGTGATCTCAAAGGACCGCCGCGCAATTCCGCCATCACGCCATGGATCATGGTTGGCGCCGCGATCTTAGTCAGCTTAACCTTCGCCGCTTTCCTAGCATGGGTTTTTACGCGACCTTTGATGGCCTTGCAACAAGCTTTTGAGCAAGCGGCGCAAGGAAACCTGGAACCTCGCTTCACCAAGCCTCAACATTGGATCGACGATGAATTGCACCAACTCGGGCGTCGCTTTGACCATATGGCGAGCCGCCTCCGCGCAGTGATGGAGCAACAGACTAAGCTGATGCACGACGTCTCGCATGAGCTGCGATCCCCTTTGGCTCGCATGCAGGCAGCGATTGGCTTGATCCATCAGCAGCCGGAACGCACGCTCACTTACGTCGACAGAATTGAGCGTGAAAGCGGTCGCATGGATCATCTGATTGAGGAGCTGCTCACCCTTGCACGTCTCGAGGCTGGTGCCCTACCTCAGCCCCATGAGCGAATTGCCATGAGTGAAGTCATCGATGCCATGATTGACGACTTACGCTTTGAAGCAGAACAACAGGCGCAACAGATTGAATATCACGTCATCCAAGACTTCGAAACACTAGCCCAGTTCGATTTGATTGCACGTGCTATCGAAAACGTGCTGCGCAATGCGATCAAATACAGTCCAACACAAAGCGTGATTCGGATTGCGATTGATGTGCAAGAGCTGGGAGTCGTCAGCGTTTGCGATCAAGGGCCCGGAGTTGACGCCGTCGATCTCAGCGCAATATTCGATCCTTTTTATCGCGCCACCTCCACCCTCGATCGTGCTCGCGGCCATGGACTTGGACTCGCAATTAGCAAACAAATCGTGCTGCATCACCAAGGCTTCATCTCGGCACACAATCTCCCTCAAGGTGGTTTGTCCGTCGAAATCCGTCTGCCGCTCTGCAAAACGTCATAGCGTAACTTCCTCGGCGCGAGCATGCGCTACGAAATAACCCAATCTTTTCATACATGCAACAAGGTTCGTGCTTGAACCCTACCTACTTGCAAATGCGAATGATTCTCATTTATAATTTGCGCGAGCAATTAATCAGCTAGAAACAAAGATTTCTTTGAAACATTGTGTGAAATCAATCCGAGAGCATGCGATGGAAACTTTATGACCTGGTCACTGTCATTGCTTGGGCTGAACAATTTCAACCGTTTTTCGGAATCTGCGTAACTGCAATACCAAAATACTGTAAAAGCTTGATACATGTTGATGCATTTGCAAAGCTACCAACACTTATAATGAGCGTCTAAGTTTCTCGTCTACCTCGTTTAGGCATAATTCCATCACCACCAACATCATTGATAAGAATTAAGTGACTGCCACACCACAACAAAAACGCGCCTTTTGGTTGCGCCACCTTCACAATTGGCATTGGATCAGTTCCGCGATTTGCCTAATTGCGATGATGCTTTTTGCGATTACCGGTTTTACCTTAAACCACGCCAGCGACATTGAAGCCAAACCAAAAGTCATCAGCCAAAAAGGGCAAGTCCCAAGCAACTTATTAGATGAGCTCAGTAAGTTAGCTGCCAAAGAACAAAGCAAAAACACCGCGGTTCCGAGCAGTGTGAGTAAGTGGTTTGAACAAACACAACAGATTGAAATTCACGGCAAAGCCGCAGAATGGTCGCCCGAGGAAGTCTATGTGGCTCTGGCGAGGCCAGGTGGCGATGCTTGGCTGCGCGTGAGTCTCGACAACGGCGAATTTGAATACGAACTGACCAAGCGTGGAACCATTGCTTATCTCAACGATCTACACAAAGGTCGCAATACGGGCAAAGCCTGGGCGTGGTTCATTGATATTTTTGCGCTGGCTTGTTTGGTTTTTTGTATTACCGGTTTATTCCTGCTGAAAATGCATGCCGGAACCCGTGCATTAACTTGGCCCATGGTGAGTTTGGGTGTCGTGCTTCCGCTGATACTCGCCATTTTATTTATACATTAAAGCTGATCTCTTAGGATGCAAACTTCCCCCTAAGACTTGATACAAGAAATTCGTCATTCAACTATTTTTACAAGGACGTCTCATGCAAAAGATTATTCCTGTTGCCATCACCACCCTAATCGGATCGAACGCACTCGCGGCTGATTTGATCGTCAAAGTCGAAGTTCCAAAACTTGACGTGGCCGAATATCACAAACCTTATGTCGCCTTGTGGATAGAAAAACCTGACCAAACTTTGGCGGCTAATTTGCAAGTCTGGTACGACGTCAAGAAGAAAGACAATGCCGGTACTAAGTGGCTGAAAGATTTGCGTCAATGGTGGCGTCGCACCGGTCGTGATTTAAGCCTACCGGTTGATGGCGTGAGCGCTGCCACGCGTGTAGTAGGCGAACACAGCTTGACCTTCGCCGGTGATAGCAATGTGCTCGCTAAATTGCCTGCTGGCGACTACAACTTGATCGTCGAAGCAGCACGTGAAGGTGGTGGCCGCGAAGTCGTGAAAGTGCCCTTCCAGTGGAATGGCAAAGATAGCCTCGTCAATGCTCAGGGCAATAATGAACTTGGCAAAGTCAGTGTTCAAGTCAAGAAGTGAAACACCTCAGTTCAAGTTAAAGGAAATTAAATGAAACGTCTTGCACTCACCGCAGCCATTGCCAGCGCTTTGACATTTACGAGTCTCAAGCCGATGACAGCGATGGCCGATCGCCCCTTCATCCTGCCAGGGATGACGCTCAATTCTGGTAACGCACCGCTGATCACCTTTGATGCAGCCGTTGGCGAAAACGTGTTCTATTTCGATCACAATACGCTCAGCATCGACAACCTCGTGATCACCGCTGCAGATGGTAGCATCGTGAAACCAGAGGGCGTCGCGCTAGGCAAATTGCGTAATAGTTTCGATCTGCGTGCAACGCTGCAAGGCACCTACAAAGTCAGCATTGTCAATGACTTCATCATCGCCAACTACAAAGAAAATGGTGCGCCAAAACGGTGGCGCGGTAGCGCAGAGGCCTTCGCGAAAGAAGTGCCAGCGAATGCGGAAGAACTACAAGTGATTCACTCGCAAGGCCGGATTGAAACTTTTGTCACCAATGGCAAACCAAACGATACCGCTCTCAAACCAAGTAACAAAGGTTTAGAGCTCGCAGCGATTTCTCACCCTAACGATATCGTTGATGGCGAACCAGCGAGTTTCCGTATGCTGCTCGATGGTAAACCTGCAGCCGGCGTCAAGGTAACTGTGATCGCAGGTGGCGCGCGCTATCGTCAAAACCTCGGCGAAAAAACTTACACGACCGATGCGGATGGCAAGTTCACGGTGCAGTGGCAAGGTGCCGGTATGTATTGGATGCAGGCACGCACCAGCGATAACAAGCCTGCTGTCTCTGCCGCTAAAGAGCGTCGCGCAAGCTACATCGCGACCTTGGAAGTGATGCCACAATAAGTTGAAAGGCGATTTTCTAGAATCGCCGATTCTTTATGCAACAAGCTGCTCCTTTCTCACCTCACTCGCCGCCACAAGCTCAGGCCGGAGTTCAAGCCCATTCTGAAGTTCGGCGGGTGTTACTGCCTAGAGAGCTCGATGAAGTTAGCCCGATCAGCGAGGACAATCAGTTAGTGCGATTGCATGGGCTCAGCATGGGGACAACTTGGAGCGTGCAGCTGTATCTAGAACCGACGCAATTCAACATCGCAGATCGTGTTGCTCAACTCAATTCAGGCATACAAAGTCAGCTTGACTTGGTCGTTGCACAGATGAGCCCATGGGAAGAGAACTCTGACCTCATGCGTTTTAATCGTGCACCAGCAGGCACGTGGCATCAGCTTCCTGCTGAATTTCGCGAAGTGCTTGATCACGCATTATTCCTCGCAGCGCAAACCCAAGGTGCTTACGATCCTAGCATTGAGCATCTCGCAAATTTGTGGGGCTTCGGTCCTGCTGGAAAAGTGGCTGATCGTCCGTCATCCGATGCAATTACTCAAGCACGACGCCGGACCGATTGGCAGAGAATTCAACGCGACACATCAAACGACTCGTATTTTCAGGCGGGTGGCATACACCTCGATCTGTGCTCGACTGCCAAGGGTTATGGAGTTGATCTAGTTTCACGTTATCTGCGCCAACAAGGGATCAAATCTTTCCTAATTGAGGTCGGTGGCGAACTGCGCGCTTGGGGGATCAAGCCAGATCTGCAACCGTGGTGGGTAGAGATTGAAAATCCTCCAGGCTTTAGCAGCCCCAATGACGTGGTTGCACTACATGGATTATCGATCGCGAGCTCTGGCGACTATCTACGCTTTTTTGAGGTCGACGGCAAACAGTATTCGCACACCATCGATCCCCGTACGGGATGGCCAGTCCAACATGGGCTTTGTAGCGTCACAGTTCTCCATCCAGAATGCATGATCGCCGACGCCCTGGCCACAGCGATTAGTGTACTTGGTCCAGATGAAGGGATGAGCTATGCAAAAACCCTCAACGTCGCCGCACGCCTTGTCGTGCGTGAACAAGCTGATGACGGAAATGTGTCATTTCGCGAGTCATTAACGCCTGCTTATTGCCGCATGCTCGTCGATGAAGAGAATGAGAACGAGTAAAGTAAAACATAACGATGTCAGGCTCAACAGAACTACATACAACTACCTACGAAGTCCAGCAACTGGAGAGGCAGCTACGCGTGCAAGCGATTTTGACCGGCGTGAGTTTGCTTATAGCGCTGTTTTTTAGTATCGCACCTTTGGGAACAGTATTGAATGCGGCGACAATTCGTAGCCTACTCGCTCTTAGCTTGGCGATTGCCTTCATGCGTTTTACCAAATGGTCTCTATTACGCCATCAATTGCAACACGAAGGCCTGCGACTTCGCCAGCATGCTCAGAAAGCCGCGCACAAGGATACTGGCGATATGGTGCTCGATGGAACGTCAAACGCAGCTCCCATCATCATTGTCTTCGCCAGCCAAACCGGTTATGCAGAACAATTGGCACAGCTGAGCTTCGAGAGTTTGACCCATAACGCAAGTTCATCAAAAGTCGTACTTCTTGAAGACATCGCGACCTTCGACATCAAGACCTGTGCTGCAGGATCGCGTTTGCTGTTCATCGCCAGCACCACCGGCGAAGGCGATGCGCCTGACAGCGCCGCCAATATCGTTGCAACGCTCGCAGACGATAAGCTCGATCTTTCACAGATTTCTTATGCTGTACTTGCTCTAGGCGACAAACACTATCAAGCTTTCTGCGCCTTCGGCCATCAACTTGATCGCGATTTACATCAATGCGGCGCGCAGCGTTTGTTTGATTTAATCGAAGTCGACAATGGCGACGAACACGCCTTGCGCCAATGGCAAAGCCAGCTAGCACAGATCAGTGGCCATCACGCAGCACAGGAATGGCAGCCCCTGCCCTACCAACATTGGACATTGGTTCAACGCAAACAACTTAATCTCGGCAGCCTAGGTCATCCCGTGATGTGGATACGCCTACAAGCACATCAAACAGAATTTCACGGCGAGCCACAACAAGCAATCTGGCAAGCGGGCGACATACTCGAAGTTTTTCCGGGACCTGCCCACGAGACCGTGGCGACATCACTCGATGGCACAGGCCTCAAAGCACATCACCGCGAATACTCGATTGCCTCGGTCGTCGCCGATGGCTACCTCGACCTCGTAGTACGTCAAGCCTACCGAGCCGATGGCAGCCCTGGCCTTGCCTCGTCTTGGCTCAACACGCAAGCACAGATCGGCGACACCATCGCCGCACGCATTCGCAGCAACCGAAGCTTCCATGCACCACACCCCGAGCAGCCGATGATCTTGATTGGCAACGGCACTGGCATTGCTGGTCTGCGCGCTCATTTAAAGCATCGACTCGAACATGCAGCAACCCGCAACTGGTTGATTTTTGGTGAACGCCAACGTGCCCATGATTTCCTGTTCGCTGAAGAACTACAAGCGTGGCAGGAGCAAGGACATTTGACTCGCCTTGACCTCGCCTTTTCTCGCGATCAAGAACAGAAAATCTACGTGCAAGACAAGCTCCGCGAAGCAGGTGATGAGTTACGGCGATGGATTGCTGATGGCGCCGTGATTTACGTTTGCGGTAGTCTACAAGGAATGGCCAACGAAGTTGATCAAGCTTTACGCGAGATCCTTGGCGATACGGCGCTCGAACAACTACGCAATGAAGCGCGTTATCGACGTGATGTGTACTGACACTGAGGAATACAAAATGAAATCTGCGCAAACACAAAAACCATACTCTCACCCTCGACATCTCGGTATCGCAACTGTGATCAGCCTCGTGTTCAGCGTGACGGCGCCCGTCCATGCTCAAGATACGCTCGCTGAGACTTGGACTGGCCGCTGGGTCGGTGAACTCAAGAATACGCCTGCGCGGCCCAACGCGCCACGGGTCGAAGTCATTCGCGAAATTGGCACACTGCGCGAGTCGAGCACGGCGGGCACCAGCTGCGCTAAGTTCAGTACACGCTATGCAGAAAATGGTGTCGAACGAGGCGTCAAAGAATACCAACTTTGCCGCGACCAGCAAAAGCAATGGTTCATCGACGAAGCCAACGGCATCACACTGCAAGCACGCTGGCTTGATGGCATGCTCGTTAGCGTGTTCAAATACGGCAAGATCGTCTTGCAGAGCAGCATACGTATCAAGGCTGAAGGCGGTACAAACTCTTTGGTGATGGAAGAAGAAATCATCAGCAGTCGTGACGAGCAAAAACCGGATGAGGTGCAAAGTTTAACGGTCTTGAATCTACAGAAATTGGTGCTGCGCAAACAAAACTGAGTAAGAACTTTAGTTGGTTTAGACTGTCTGATCCACACAGCTTGCGCAGAAGAAATTCCCTTGGTGAGGGCGAAGTTTGGTACGATGCCGTTTTGTTTAATCACCAATCTGCGCTGAAGCGTTCAACTCAGCTCGGTCACCATTTCCATGCAACGCGAAAAACTCTTTCTCAGCACGATTTTCCTCATCCTGTGCTTACTCTCTAGCCTCGCCAGTTTCCCTATTTTGTTTATCGTCATCAGCGATGCCAAACAAGCAGCGGGTATAGGCGCAGCCCTCTTCTTCAGTCTACCTATCGTGAGTTTGGCGCTGCTCTGGCTCGCCAAGACCGACAACGCCTATCTGCTACGTCGTCGCAGCTTTCTGATTTGGGGCATCATCACCGGCTTACTGGGAATAGGCAATATCGTACTGCCGAAATCAGGTGGCAATGATTGGGGAAGCTTGGTCGCAGTGGGTTTCGCATTATTGGCGATGACGGTCTACGAAAAAAAGAAAGAAGAGAAACGTCGCGCTCAGCAGAGTGCGAAATAATTCAAAAGGTAATCCTCAAACAAGCAGCAACAATTACCCCAAAATAAGAAATCAATCAAAAAAGGAGACACATCATGGCACAAGGTATTGAACTCTACGCGGATCGGGAACCAAGTCACAAGCGTACTTGGACCGTCGCAGCAATCATTCTCATTCTGGTATTTTTCGTAGTCGGAGGCATCGCCTCCGAATTGCTTATAAAAATACCTGCGATGCAAAATTTAGCACCCAAATCCACATGGCAACGCGAGGTATTTCAACTCATTTTCATGTTTGGAACTGGATCTTTGTTCTGCTTTGCTTGGATTCGTTTTTTCGAGAAACGCAGCTTGCGCACAATTGGCTTTTCTCCAAACGGCTGGAAACTATATGGTAAGGGCCTGCTCATTGGCTTCGGCTTCATCAGTACAGTCGTTGGCATCATCTACCTCCTAGGTGGCTATCAAATAGAGGCCTCTGGAATCGCCTACAACTTTTCGATGGGCTCACTCGCCGCATTGTTTTTCTTATTCTTAGGCTTTGTCATCCAAGGTGCCACCGAAGAAATTTTCATGCGCGGGTGGCTATTTCAATTACTGACATCTCGCTACGGCGTTGCCATCGGCATCATTGGCAATATGCTAGTGTTTTCTGCTCTCCACGCCGGCAATATCAAAATGTCGACCGAACTGATGATAGGCCTTTTCAATATCGTTCTCGTCGCCATTCTTCTGAGCCTCTACGCTTTGAAGGAAGGCACGCTATGGGGCGTTTGCGCATGGCATAGTGCTTGGAACTGGTTACTCGGCGTCGGCTTTGGTTTGGAAGTCAGCGGACAGAGTCTCAAAGTCGTGCCCCTATTTATTGATCTCAAAAATGTAGATAGCGTCCCAGTATGGATACATGGCGGCGCGTTCGGCCCAGAAGCAAGTATCGTCACTTCAGCGATCTTGGTTCTTGGGATCATCTACTTCGCCAAGCAAAAATCTCATGGCCAAGTTTTCAGCGCGCCTACAACGACTTTAGCGAATCCGGCCACTGAATCAATTTACAGCGATAAAGCATCAGCGACAAACGGATGAATGAGCGATCAATGGGCAACATGGTGCAGAGCTGTGTTCAGATGCCAAAAATCATAGGAGCACAAGGATGAAACAACTCAGCAAAAAATCTTGGCGCAAAATGATCTCTCATGTAGCGTTGCTCGCTTGCCTCAGCATACCCAGCTTGGTACACGCCAACGGCAATCAATGGCGTGCCCTCGATCCAGAAAACACTTTGGTCATCGACACCAACAAAGGCCGCATGATCATTGAAATGCGGCCTGAGATGGCGCCGAAAGCGATCGAGCGTATCAAACTGGTGACACGTGAAAAGATTTATGACGGCTTACAATTTCATCGCGTGATCGCCAAGTTTGTGGCGCAAACGGGCAACCCGAATAACAAAGATGGCGGTGGCACCAGTCACCCTAATCTTGCGGGTGAAATGATGTTCCGCCTACCGTATCAAAGCGTGTCGAATTTCGCCGCGCATAGCAGCGATGCCAGCTCAGGCTTCATTGGCAGCGTGCCGTTCCAGTCGCTGCCGATGGCCGACGCCATCGCTCGCAACAACGGCAATCTACGCAGCTGGGGCGCTCACTGCACAGGTGTCGCCGGCATGGGGCGCAATGAGCCACGTGATTCGGCCAATAGTGAACTATACTTTATGCTCGATGCGTCGCGTCGCCTCGATCGTGATTACACAGTATTTGGTCGCGTCGTCATCGGCCTCGATGTATTGATGAGTATTAAGTTCGGCGAACCGCCGGCAGATCCTGACATCATGAAACAAGTCCGCATTCTGAGCGACATTCCGGCCGCAGAACGACCACAAGTCTTGGTCGCTTCGGAAAGTGCGATGAAGCAATTGATTGAGCAAACGCGCGAGAAGAAAGGTGCGGACTTTTCAGTGTGTGATGTGCCTATTCCTGCAAAACTTATTCCTGCGAATTCCAAGTAAGCCCATACGATCGTGCATGCGCAAGTGTTGTACTTGCGCATGCTGCATTTAGCACTTGCATGAGGCGACAGGTCAAATTCGGGTAAGATGAGAAATCATTCAATTGTCCGTCTTTCGACACTAGGGGCACCATGCAAGAAACAACTCCCGCCACCAAGCTCAGCTCACATGCAATTTGGCGAAACTACGCCAGCATCATTTTCCTCTTAGGCGGCATCAGTCTCGGTAGCATCATCGGTTTTGTGTTCGGCAATCGCGTCGAAGGCTTCAAGTTTATCGGTGATATCTTTCTGAACTTGCTGTTCACTTCCATCATCCCTTTGGTGTTTTTTACGATCGCCTCGGCGATCGCCAATTTGCAGCGAACAGAGAAATTAGGGAAGCTATTCGGCATCGTCGCCTTCGTCTTCTTAAGCACCGTGCTAATTTCGGGACTCGTGATGTTTGTCGTCATGATTTGCTTTCCGATTGCGCAAGACAATTCACTAAGAGCGATGGCGCAACAAGCACTGCTCGACAACCCTGCCAGTGCGGCACATCAAGCAAGTACCAGCATCACCCAAGTATTAACCGTCAACGACTTCTTTGAATTGATGGCGCGGAAGAATATGTTGGCGCTGATTCTGGCTTCTCTCATGGTCGGGTTTGCGACCTTGCGTGCAGGTGAAAAAGGTCGCGCCTTTGCCGCCTTTCTCGACTCCGGCAATGAAGTAATGAAGCAGTGGCTAGAGATGATTATGAAACTCGCGCCACTCGGCTTAGGTGCCTACTTTGCTTACCAAGTCGGCGTCTTCGGTCCGCAACTCTTGGGTGTCTACATGCATCCTTTGGCCTTGTACTACCTCGCCTGCACCGCCTACTTTGTGGTGTTCTTTAGCCTGTATGCCTACCTCGCTGCGGGGCGCTTGGGCTTCTCCCTCTTTTGGCGTAACAATCTCACCCCAGCACTAACAGCGGTCGGCACCTGCAGCAGCATCGCCACCATCCCCGCCAATTTACTGGCAGCTGAAAAATTACATATTCCCAATCACATTCGCACCATCGTCATCCCCCTCGGAGCACCGCTCCACAAAGATGGTTCGAGTATGTCGTCGATTATCAAACTCGCTTTGCTGTTTGCGATGTTTGGTAAAGATCTATCGGCGCCAAATCTATTTTTGGCGATCATGGGCATTACGGTGATTGTATCGATAGTCGAAGGTGGTATTCCGAACGGCGGTTATATCGGTGAAGTCTTCGCCATCACCGCTTTCGGTTTCCCAATGGAGCAAGCACTTCCGGTGGCGATGGTGATCGGCACTTTGGTTGACCCCATTGCGACACTCCTGAATGCGAATGGTGATTTGGTCTGTTCAATGATGGTGACGCGTATCGCTGAAGGTAAAGACTGGCTGGTACGAGCAATATCGGAAGCGAAGTAAGATCAGTAGAACTTAATCAGCGAAATACTCACTAAAGCCTAGGCTCAAGGAAAACAAAAAACCGCACGAGCAAGTTGCTGTGCGGCTTTCATTTTCAAATAGCTTCTACAGAATCAAACCCTAACTCTTTATTCGTAGCGCAAGGCATCAATCGGATCAAGCTTCGCCGCTTTACTTGCCGGCATCACACCAAACACGATACCGACACCCGCCGAGAATACGAAGGACAAAACCACCGCCCACCACGGCACAACCGCATCAGGGAAATCGGGAATCATCTTCGAGATACCGAAACCAAGTCCATAACCCAAGATCAAACCGATCAAGCCACCGAGTACCGACAGTGTTACGGCCTCAATCAAGAATTGCATCATGATGTCACGGCTGCGTGCGCCGATCGCTTTACAGATGCCGATCTCCCGTGTACGTTCTGTGACCGACACCAGCATGATATTCATGATGCCGATACCGCCTACTAACAGGGCGATACTGACGATACCGCCCATCACTAGGGTCACTGTCGCCGTGATGCTATCGAGACTCTTCGACAACTGATCTGAGGATTCCATATCGAAGTCATCTGGCACATCGGGGTCCAAACGATGCGAGGCACGCATCACCGAGCGAATCCGTGGCTTCACTTCTTCCAGTTTAGAAATGTCGTACAAAGAAACAGTCAATTGCATATTACGCAAACGTTGATTATTACCGATAATGCTGCGTCCAGTGCGGAAAGGAATAATCACATAATCGTCTTGTGACATACCGAATAACTCGCCACGCTTTTCCATCACGCCAATAATCTTGAACCATTCATTGCTGAAGCTGATGTATTGACCAATCGGATTCTCAGGCAAGTGAAGCGTCTCAATTAATTTAGGACCGATTACTGCTACGCGACGCGCGCTGGTCTCGTCAGATTCACTCAAGAATCGACCCACGGTCGCAAAGCGTTGTTGCGCATCTTGATAGGTTGGCGTCGTCGCAATTACTCGGCCAGAGGTCTCTGTGCTACCGAATCGTACCGTTGGCGCGGAAATGAATAATAGGGGACTAATATCACTGATCTCATCGATATGGGACCTCAGAAAGTCGATATCCTCAAAACGTAACTCATTCGATTTACCTCGCATTGCATCTTTAAAACTATTACGCGCTGTAATCGTCAATGAATTTCCGCCCAATCCTTCGAATTGTTTGGTCACGCTTTTCGACAGTCCTTGAATCAGAGAGATCACCGTTATCACGGACGCGACACCGATAATGATCCCAAGCGAAGTCAAGAAACTACGCATGCGATGAGCGCGTATCGAATTCAAGGCCGAGCGTACACTTTCAATTAAGAGAAACATATTAGGCTCCCGGCGTATTGGCAACGTCACTCAGAATGCGACCATCATGCAAACGCACGATGCGGTTGCATTGCTCCGCGATCTCAGGTTCATGCGTGACCATCACCACAGTTTGTCCATTGCGATGCAGTTCTTTGATCAAACCCAAGATTTCCAAACTGGTCGATGAATCTAAGTTACCAGTCGGTTCATCGGCCAACAAGATCGATGGTTTACCGACTAAAGCACGGGCAATGGCGACACGCTGACGCTGACCACCCGATAACTCATTCGGACGATGATGCATGCGTGAACCGAGTCCAACATGGTCCAAAGCCTCGGCCGCCATGCGCGTGCGCTCCTTGTGACTGATGCCGCGATAAATCAATGGCTGCGCTACATTGTCGAGTGCGGTCGCTCGCGGCAAGAGGTGAAAGCTCTGAAAAATAAAGCCGATCTCAGCATTCCGCACCAAAGCCAATTCGTCACTCGTCATCGTCGCGACGTCGCGCCCATTGAGCTGATAAGTGCCTGCACTGGGGCGATCTAAACAACCGACGATATTCATCATGGTCGATTTACCCGAGCCCGAGGCACCAATGAACGCGACCAACTCGTTCTTCTCAATGTGCAGATCAATTCCGCGCAGAGCATGCACAGTTTGATCGCCCATTTGATAGGTCTTCTCAATTCCTGTCAGCGTAATCACGATTATTTTCCGTCTTTGCTGGAAGCGCTTGAGCTTACACTAGCGCTCGCGTTCGCTTTCGCACTAGCACTATCGTTCTTCGCTTCTTTCACGCTATCACCATCGCGCAAACTACGAAGTGTACGCGCTGGTCCGACTACGACTTTCTCGCCTTCATCAATGCCTGACAAAATCTCCTGATTGCTATCATCAGCAATTCCCAACTTCACTTGCTTCTTACGCGCCACACCATCACGCACCGTGAACACCACACCAGCGCTCTTCAAGTTTTCTTTGGCTTCTTTGCTGTCCTTAGCGTCCTTATCAAGCTTCATGGCATCACCAGTCAAAATCGCTTGGATTGGCAAGACCGGGCGTGTGCTACCGCCGCCAGTGAGGATTTCTACGCGACAGGTCATGCCCGTGCGAATCGCCACATTGTTTTCGGTCAATTTCAGTTTGACGACATAGCTCTTGCCTTGCGATGCGCCAGCGATGACCGCTTTCGGCGCCATCGACACTTCTTCGACGATACCAATCACTGGTTTATCGTCAAACGCTGCTGGATACACCTTGGCTTTTTGACCGACTTGCACCTTAGCGATATCGGCCTCATCCACATTCACTTCTGCCATCAAACTGCCGACATCAGCAATCGTCATCAAAGACGATCCAGCCATACCAGTGGCACTGGCGACCGCGGTTTCACCGATCTTAATTTGCACAGCTGTCACGGTGCCGCTAATCGGCGCACGTACTTCGGTTTTGTCGAGGCGTTTCAAAGCTTGATCCAAAGCTGCTGCGGCTTGCTGCGCACTTTGTTTTGCGCCTTGCAAATCAACCTTAGCAACGTTTAACTGATGCTGTGCGTCTTCATACTTGCTGGCATCAATAAACTTCGCTTCTGCCAAGCGTTGGCTACGCTCAGCATTGATCTTCTGGCGCTCTACATTGAGTTGGGCACGGTCGATATTGACCTCGGCGCTGCGCACCATCGCCCGTTGCTGCGTGACTTCTGCTTGGATCAGCGTTGGATCTAAACGCAAAAGCACTTGGCCCTGCGTGATCTTATCGCCCTCTTTCACTAATACCTCGGCGACCTTGCCCATCACCTCGGTACTGAGTTGCACCTGCTGTCGATAGACAAAATTCCCGGAAGCTAAAATCGAAGGTTGGATCTCTTTCTTACTAACCGAAGTAAGTTCAACTTCAGTCGCAGACTTATTGCCTTTCATCTTGATCGCGACAGGGACTGCGATCACCGCAAGCACCGCAACGATACCGATCAGCTTAGACTTTTTCATAGGAATTCCGTTTATCAAAGATGTGGATGATTTAGAAGAAAAGGTTTTTCGCAGCCCACAGACCGTAGATCACTGCATACGGTAGCACTGCGATCGTGAAGCAGCTCGCCGCACTCTTACCTGTCCACACTTTAAGACCGATTGTCGCAATCGCGATACTCCAAAAATGTGGCACGCTCAAACTATTGAAGAAGCTCGCCCATTTCGCGCCGATTGGTTGATGGGCGATCAAGAAGTTCAAGGACAGCATATTCAAGTCTTCCATACCGACTTGGCCATGACCTGTCGCCACTTGCAATGCCATCAAAGGGAAGGCCAACAGACCTGGCACACTAGACCATACCGCAAGATGAAAAGAATTAACGAAATTCAAACCGCCATCGATCATTTTGGATGCGATCAACAAATAGACCGCATGGATTGCAAAAAATCCGGGGGTCGCCAACAAAACGCCAATCAATGTTGAATACATCATGATCTCGCGCGTCATGGCAGCCTGCATCGCTTCTCGCTGCTCAGGCTTCAAGTCCGGTTGCGCACTCATCATGCGCTCTACTAACCAAGAAAAGTCGACGGTCGCGTAAAACCAATAAACCACTCCCATACTTAGAACAATTGTCAGCACCAGAGGCAACCAAGATGCTGGTCGTTCTTTCAAGTCACGAAAACTCGCACCTGGCTCATAAAACATGCGGAACATTGCGCTTATTTGATTCATCATCACTCCCGAAAAATTATCGTTTTACTACGACGCGTATTGGACAGGCCAAAATTAGCATAGTTCAAAGTGTATGCCGCCCATTCTTAGCATAGGGGAACACGCGATGAAATGCGATTTTTTGTGGACGAAATCCGCTTTGGCGGCACGAAATCGAAACTCCAAAAACAAAACGCCCCGGCAAAATGAATGGCCGGGGCGCAAAGTGAAAAGATTTGCTAGAAAGGCAATGAAGAAAACTTATTCATCAGCCTCATCGTCTCTATCGATGTGCATACGAATAATGCCATTGCTAGGCGGCGCGCAAGGCTCTTCATCAAACGCGATATCACCATTGGCAACCGCTTCACCGGTCAACTTCAAATCGCGGAAGTTGAACAAGTCTTTGTCCATTAAATGCGAAGGCACGACCGTCGACAGCGCAGAGAAAATATTATCGACACGACCTGGGTGTTGTTTGTCCCATTCGCGCATCAATTGCTTCACGTGCTTGCGCTGCAAGTTCTCTTGCGAGCCGCACAAATTACACGGAATGATAGGGAAATTTTTGACTTTGGCATAACGCTCGGTGTCGGCTTCCTTCACATACGCCAAAGGACGAATCACGATGTGGCGACCATCATCCGATTGCAATTTTGCTGGCATGCCTTTGAGCTTACCGCCGAAGAACATGTTTAGGAAAAAGGTCTCCATGATGTCATCACGATGGTGTCCCAAAGCGATCTTGGTCGCACCAAGTTCATCGGCAACACGATACAAAATACCGCGACGTAAGCGAGAACACAAAGAGCAGGTCGTCTTCCCTTCCGGTACCAACTTCTTGACGATGCTATAGGTGTCTTGATTTTCGATATGGAACGGAATGCCTAGCTGTGTCAGATAAGCTGGCAACACGTCCTCAGGAAAGCCCGGTTGCTTTTGATCGAGATTAACCGCCACGATATCAAACTGAATCGGCGCGCGTTGACGCAAGGTCATCAAGATATCGAGCAAGGCATAGCTGTCTTTGCCGCCGGATAGGCAGACCATGACTTTATCGCCATCTTCGATCATATTGAAATCGCCAATGGCTTGCCCCACCAAGCGACACAAACGCTTGTGCAACTTATTATTTTCGTAGGCGATTTTTTCCGCCGATTTGGTCGAGACGGGCTTGTTTGTTTCCGCCAAAGCTGGCATCGATATTACTTGCATACTCACTTACTTTCTCATTCAGATTCCGGTTCCCAGATTTTAAGCCTCAGACTTAATCTGAAACACTTCCACTCCAACACCTTCGCAGTCAGGGTACACATCTGGCTTCATGGTCGACACGCGCACCGCACGCACCCGTGGATGTGCCAACATAATCTTAGCAACGTCATCGCACAAAGTTTCTTGCAAATGAATATGGCCTTGCGCAACGCGCGCCGCAATCGTGCCGCGCATGAAATCGTAATCGACCACTTCGTCGAGATGATCCTCTTTTGGTGTCGATAAAGCGAGTGGGATGTACAAGTCCACATTGATCAAAACACGTTGCTCACCTTTCTTTTCAAACTCATGAACACCGATGTTGATCGAAACCTCGTAATTGCGCAAAAACAGGCGGCGGCAATCTGCGAGTTGTGGATGATGGAGTATGGATAACATAAAAATCGCTTCTTAAAATTTGTGATTCAAATTCATGATTCAAATTCGAACGGTGCAGACCATTCAAACTACTTTTTCAATTACTTTCTAAAGACCATGTGACAATCGCATTAAGCGAATGGCTCGGCTAGTTATTTCCCTCATTGCCCTTAGCGATGAACATGACATCGCGCTGCGTCGGAATCAAATGCTGGCCGCCATCGACCAAGATCGTCGTTCCCGTAATCGCCCGAGCCTGTGCTACATAGGCGACCGCTTCGGCGATATCTTCCGGCGTGCTAGAGCGTCCCAAAGGCGTCAATCGATGCGCCGCTTTAAAGTCACTATCACTTTGATCGCCCGAAGTCATCGACAAACCTGGTGCAATTCCAACCACCCTGAGCTTCGGCGCCAAGGCTTGCGCCAAAGTGATGGTCGCATTTTGCAAGGCCGCTTTTGACAAGGTGTACGACAAATAATCGGGGTTCAGATTAAACAACTTCTGATCCAGAATATTAATCACTGATGCGCTTCCCGCTTCGAGATGATTCGGGGCATTCGCATGCAAAGCCTGGGCCAACAAAATCGGCGCCATCACATTGGCGTGCATATGTTTGTCCAAGCATGCCGCCGAAAAATCAAACGCGGTGTCCGGTTCAAACAAAGAGGCGTTATTCACCACACAATCCAAGCGCCCCAATTCTTGCAAAACCTGGGGAACGATAGCTTTCACTTCCGCTTCAACACTGAGCTCAGCTTGCACCATGCAAGCCTGGCGTCCCATGGCTCGCAATTCTTGCACCAAATTTACCGCTTCATCCCGCGAACGACCAAAATGCACGGCCACATCCCAACCTTGAGCCGCCATTTGTAGAGCGATCACCCGGCCGATGCGCTTTGCAGCGCCGGTAATCAGCACCACTTTTCTTTGCTCCATTTGATTCATTTGCGTCTGACTCATCAGCCTTGGACCTCGTTCACATCGCCTTCCTCATGCATGTGTAGACGTTTCGACCTCGATGATTCTGCGCAAGCTGCGCACGATACCAGTCTTTTCCACTTACACTGCATCACTGAAAGGCGAAATTGTTTTCACCAAATACACCTGCTTTGCGATTATTGAATACAATGCCGGAATGCAAAAAATTATTCCCATTCCCCACCAAAAGCTTGCTTTACCGATGCCTTCCGCCGAGGCTCTCGCTGCATCGGAACAGTTGCACAGATTGATACGCAGAGAGATACAAGATGCGCAAGGCATCATTCCGTTTTCTCGCTACATGGAACTCGCTTTGTACACTCCTCAGCTTGGTTACTATAGCGGCGGCTCAATCAAACTTGGTAGTGACGGCGACTTCACCACGGCACCCGAGATGACTTCACTCTTTGGCGCTAGCCTCGCACAATTTATGCGCCCCTATCTCGCAGCGGGCCAAGCCAACATCATGGAATTCGGTGCTGGGTCGGGGAAATTGGCTTTCGATATCTTAAGCGAATGCCAACACGCAGGAATTTCAATAAACCGCTATTTTATCGTGGAATTGTCCGGCGAACTGAGAGCACGTCAAGAACAGCGCTTAAAAGACTTCCCGCAAGTTGAATGGTTGACAGAAATACCATCATCTTTCACAGGCATCGTGCTTGGTAACGAGGTGCTCGATGCCATGCCAGTCGAGCTGGTGATCAAATCCGAGACGGGATGGCATTTACTTGGTGTCGGCATCGATCAAGCCAATCATTTCACATTGGAAGTGATGGAAGTGGAAGTCAGCGAAGAAATGCTAGCGCAGATCCCAGAAGCCGAGGCCTTGCCGGTCGGTTACATCAGTGAAATTCATCCGATTGCGATTGGTTTCATGCGCAGTGTCTGTGACATGCTTTTGGCGGGCAAACGCGCAAGCAATCAAGACAGTTTATGTGTGTGGATAGACTATGGTTTTCCAGCACACGAATACTACCTCGAGCAAAGGAGCAAAGGCAGCTTGATGTGCCACTATCGCCATCATGCTCATCCCGATCCATTTTACCTACCAGGCTTACAAGATATCACCGCCCATGTTGATTTCACTGCGGTGGCGCGTGCAGGTCTCGAACAAGGTTTATCCTTAGCCCATTACAGCAGCCAAGCGGGTTTTCTATTGGAGGCGGGCATCACCGATATTGTGTCCCGCATTCCGGTTGAAGATAGTCGACGTTATCTTCCAGCTACCAATGCCTTACAAAAGCTCATCTCACCAGCAGAAATGGGAGAGCTGTTTAAAGTGCTAGTGATGAGCATTGGAATGCCGATCGAGGCGCGCTTCGCACGTGTTGATCGAAGCCATCGCCTTTGAGGCTAACACTCATCTTGAGAAGGAAATAGCATGATACGCTGGGTGATCGTGATTTTTGTTGGACTCGCCATTTTTGCCAATATCTTGCCGTGGCTACAAAAACTCGGCATCGGCAAATTACCAGGTGACCTACGTTTCCGCTTATTTGGCAAAATAATCACGATTCCTTTCTCCTCAACCATATTGATCAGCCTACTCATCTTACTCTTAGCAAAAATACTTTAATTTCTTCAAATTCGCACAAACACGAGGAGCGATGCAAAGCGGAACTAAGGCCTAAACTTCTCCCAAATAGACAAGCGTGGCGCGCCAACGACGCCACAGCGCTGTCACACGAATAAATTGCCATAGAGCTACATTTCAAGGCTGGAATCGGTTAAAGTTTTACCATAAGCTGTCCGACATTCCTTTAGTCGAGATGCAAAACAAAAAAGACTAAGGGATTTCGACAAGCCTTCAGCGATGTGCTAAAACTTAGAATATAAAACCAAAATCGCTAATTCACACTAAAGAAAACTTGGACATCAGTGCTACGATGGGTGAAGCGATAGCTAAGCTGTCCTGTGTTCGAGTTGGTAATCGTAGAAAAGGTGGTCATGAGTAATCTTGGAGAAATTCGTGCGCTGTTAGTCGAACCCCATGCTGGCATGCGGGTGAGTCTTCATAACATGCTGAATTTATGTGGCATTAACAAGATAGAGCACGCACTGACGGCGGGGACAGCCTTGCGTGCAATTCAGAATAAAGTCTTTGATCTCGTCTTATGCGAGTACGACCTTGGCGTCGGCCAAGATGGCCAACAGTTATTAGAAGACGTACGTCATCATAAACTTACCCCGCTTTCCACCATTTTCATTATGGTCACGGCCGAGCGTGCCTATGCCAAGGTCGTCAGCGCCGCCGAACTGGCACCATCAGACTATCTCCTCAAGCCGTTCACCGCAGACATGCTACTAGAACGGGTCTTAAAGGCCATCGAAAAACGCAAAGCCTTTGTTGAAGTCCATACCCTAATGGAACAAGGATTTGTGCGTGAATCGATTGCCGCATGCATCAGCGGTGAAACAGTTCACCCTAAGTACGCGATCGACTTCATGCGTCTACGAGCCGAGTTGCATGTCATACTTGGTGAAGCTGCCGAAGCAGAAGCCTTATATCAGAAACTCTATGAAATGAAGGCAGTAGCCTGGGCTCGCCTCGGCCTCGCCAAGACGCTGTTCATGCAAGGTCGTTACCAAGAAGCTGAGGAAATACTCACTGGACTGGTCAACGAAAATAACAAATACATGGATGCCTACGATTGGCTAGCAAAAACCCACGAAGCCATCGGTGCACTACCCGAGGCCAAACAAGTACTCGATACTGCGGTATCGGTGTCGCCACACGGGGTTCGCCGCTTGCGCAAATTGGGCGCACTAGCCTTAGAAACTGGCGATATCGAAACTGCTGAAAGCGTGTTGAAAAAAGTCGTCAGTAAAGCTAAGTTCTCAGAGTTTCGCGACCCTGAAGATCATGTTAAGTTGGTCAATGCTCTCGTCAAAAAAGGCGATCATGACCAAGCCAAATCAGTGATACGCGATCTCGAAAAAAATATGGCTGGCCTGAAAAAAACCGAGGCCTGCCGCGCGATCTCTGCTGCGATGGTTCATGCCTCAACTGGTGATGCACGTCTGATTGAAGAACTTGAGGCTGCCGTATTAGCCAGCAAAGAAGATATTGGCCTCTCAAACGATTTGAAAATTGGTCTGGCCAAGAGCTGTCTTGAAAACAATAAAGAAGAAGCCGCTTCTGAAGTCATTATGGAAGTGATGCGCAACGCTCCTAATCAGAACCTCGTCAACAAAGCCATGAGCGTGTTCGAGAGCGCAGGCAAAGGTCATCTCGGTAAAGAGTTAGCGCAACGTAGCCAGAAAGAAGTCAAGGATTTGGTGGCGCTCGGGGTACAGAAAGCGAAAGAAGGTGACTTTCGTGGCTCGGTTGAACTCATGTCAAGCGCAGCGCGTAAATCGCCCGACAATCCACAAGTCGTACTCAATGCGGCACTGGCTGCACTTAAGTGCATTGAAAACTTGGGTTGGGATCAGTCTACAGGCGCACTAGCGAAACAACTGATCGAGTCCGCGGCGCGTTTAGATCCAATGAACAATCGCCTGAAAGCAATTCGTGGTTTATACGAAGAATTACAAAAACGTTTTGGTATTGATGCTGTTCGTGCAAAATTAGGCTGATCATATCGTGGCTACACCAGCGACTCCCGTTGGAAAACCGCAGCAACAGAGTGTGAGTAACGCTCGCGAACAGCTTTTGGAGAAAATTCGCGGCGACAAACATCTTCCCACACTTGGTGTCGCCCTCAGCAAAGTCATTGAAATCACCTCTTCGAATGATGATTCTATCGCCGATCTCGCGCGCTACATTCTTGCTGACGTCGCATTGACTCAACAAATCCTTAGACTGGCCAACACCATCACCTATCGAAGCACAGGCGGCGGCTCCGTGACAACGATCTCCCGAGCGATTTTCCTTTTAGGATTTGATACGATTAAGGCGAATGCCATCGCTGCCATGTTGGTCGACGGCTTTCGCAATCAGATCCATGCAGAGCTGGTAAGGAATGAATTAGTCGTCGCCTTGTGTGCAAGTGTTGCAGCACGTGAGATTACCAAGCAAGTACATCACGGGCACGCCGAAGAGGCGGCCGTTGCTGCTCTATTCAAGAATCTTGGCCGAATTCTCGTTGCCTATTTTGAGCATCAAAGCTTTCAGCGTATCTTGCAACAAAGTAGTCAACGTCAACTACACCCCAATCAAGTTTGCATTGAATTCTTCGGCTGTAGTTTCGAGCGCCTCGGTGAAATCGTTATGCGTGATTGGACGATTCCTGAGACGATCATTCAAGCATCGCAAAATACTTCATTCGGAGCGCTTGGTGGCCAGTCTGAGTCCGACAGCTTGCGTCGCATCGCACTTTTCAGTGAAGAAATTGCCGAGCACATCGTTGTCACGCAGAGCACTCAATCCAATCAGAATACGGATCAAGCAATTAATACACTTGCCAAACACGGAAAGGAATCTTTAGGAATTCTGCGCAGCCAATTGATAGATGTTTTGCACCATGTCGAACGAGAGTCTGCTCAATTGGTAAGCACCTTCAAAGTCGATTTCAAAACATCTCCCACCAGCACTGGTAAGAGCCACACCATCGTCAAGAAGGAAACCGACTTCTATACTGAATTTGCTTTGCCCGCTTTCGATTTACAAAAGCTACAAGCAGGTCCACGTTACCCCAGTGGTAAACCAAAAAATGCACGTGATCTGTTGCTTGCTGGGATACAGGATGCCAGCGAGATGCTCACGGCTTCACACGTGAAGCTCAATGATGTTTTGTTATTGACCTTAGAGACACTGCACAATGCCATGGGTTTTCGTTTCACCACTGCTTGCCTCCCCGATGTTCAACGCACCCGCTTCAGTGCCCGACTATCAGTTGGTCACGACTTTTCACGACACCAGAAAGCTTTTCAATTCACTGCAAACGAAGAAGATCATGTGTTCAAACTGGCGCTGCAAAATAACACCGATCTCTTTATCGATAATGTCGCCAACGAACGGGTACAAAGCCTACTCCCTAGTTGGTTTCAGCGCGAGTTCTCAGATGTTAAGAGCTTTGTGATCTTACCTTTGCTCATAGACAGACTCGAGATTGGTCTCATCTATGCGGATCGCAAGCTGATTGCTGCCGAGGGCATTGCGGCCGATGAAACCGCGTTAATCAAAACTTTGAAAGCTCAGCTACTTGCCGCGATGAGCCGACGCACTAACTGATTCGCTAACTGATGCACCGACTCATGGATGGCTGCGGTCGCCTTATTGCAGCGGAATACCCTGCTTCTTGGCTAACAGATCAACGTCCTGCCAAAGAGTCATCTGATTCAGGATGCGCGTTGCAGGGTCGTGCATACTATTCAGATGAAAGAACTGCTCAATCGCATCGAGCGCCCATGGGAAAGACTGCGAGAAGTGGCTGCGTCCGTGTTGTTGACGATATGCCTGCAGCAATTCGGCAGGTGCGTCACGATGCCAAGACTGCATCAACGCCCCAACCATCAACGCAGCATCGCTGGTTTGCTCAACGATACGTTGATGACGGCCTGCGCCAAGATCGCGGAAATCTAAGAGGCGCGGGAAATAACAACGCTTTATCCAAAACGAAGGAATGCCCCCTGCACGCTTTAACACCGCACTACGCCAATCCTTCCAACACTTCTCAGCATCGCCGCTAGCTTCAAAATGGGTATCGGCAACGACAGTGCAATCTTCCTGCAATTCGATCTCTAATACTACAGGGAGTCCGATTTCCGCCGCGACACTCACCAAACCAGGAATTTCTGGCTTGTGCCCAACCTGAAACTTAACTAGCTCAATGAAGCGACTTAACACGATCTGGTTTGATTCATGAACTTGGCTTGTACGTCCACCAAATGCCGCGCAGGCAGAGAAATACGCCATCAATTCGCCGATGTACAGCTGAGGATCTGTTGGAATGCCAGCCGGTGCGGGGTTCCCTTCGCGACTCAAAGTCTCAGGAATACCATCGCGAAAGAATGCCTCCAAATGATTACTAATTGTGCCGAAGTGAACAACACTTCCCTTTTTCAGAATGAATTCGCTCATTGCTTTTACCTTACAAATTGCGCCGATTGGCACAGAAAAACCAAACTAGAAAACCTTGAATAGGACTATCGCGCCTAAAACTGCAAAGACACTCGCAGCAATCCATCGCACCAACTTAAACGGGAAATTTGGCGAAGCGACTTTGCCTAGAAATACCGCGGGCACATCAGCAATCAACATACCTATCGTGGTACCTGCGACAACCAAATAAAGATTGCTGTACTTGGCGGCCAGAGCAACCGTCGCTACTTGCGTCTTATCGCCGATCTCCGCCAGAAAGAAGGTAACGCAAGTGAGCAAAAATACGCCGTACTTTCCTTCATTGACTTGAGTGTCTTCAATCTCGTCGGGTTTCAAAGTCCATGCAGCGATTGCTAAGAATGACAAGCCCAATGCCCATCGCAGAATATCAGGTGCGACATTCGTCACGACCCAATGCCCAAGAAGACCGGCGAGCGCGTGATTAGCGAGCGTGGCAACAAAGATTCCTGCAATAATTGGCAGAGGACGGCGATAGCGCGCTGCGAGTAGAAGTGCGAGTAATTGAGTCTTATCACCAATTTCGCCAACGGTGACAGCAAGAATAGATACGAGTAGTGCGTCCATGATGTTTTGCGGATGGGCGTTGGCGATTGATCGACACAATGAACAATTCGTCGCCTCGCCCATCCTGGCAAAAGGAAACGAAGTGTCCAAAGGTCTTGCCAAATTTGTGATTGAAACGATGTTCACACAAATCAAACGCACCATGGTCGAATGACCAAGTATGTTGATGCGCTTATCTCTCGTTGATCTGAGCGACAGGCTACTCCCCAATGAATACTGCCTGCATTATACCCCACGTGGAGCTCACTTTTTCAGCCTAGTGCTCAGTCTAAGATTCTGCCTAAGACGATCAAGGAGCCTTGCCCGTAAGGTGGATAAGCATATCAACCCAATAGGGAAAGCTGATGCAAGGTGTCGACAACGACTTTCCATGACTCGGTCTGGGGATCGATAAGCGCGAAATGAGCACAATCATCAAGTTCCTTGTAGCTCACCGATGGAAATTGAGATTGATAAGAACGCGGCACAGACGATGGGACGATGAGGTCCTGCTTGCCTTGCAAAATCACAGTACGCGGCTTTGGTTCTGGCAATTGTTTAGGATCCAGATCAGGTCGGGCTGAAGGTGACCCTCCCAAGAAACGACGCACTGCATTTTCACCAAGACCAAGAGCATCAGCAAGTTGTAAATCGGCAGCAGGTGCCAGAGCCAAAACTCCTTGAAGTTCTTCAAACTGAGATGCTGCCCACAAGGCTAAATGGCCGCCTGCTGAATGGCCAATCAGAATCACGCGACCGTCGTGGCCTTTGACCTGTGACGGAAGTACTCGCAGTGCACTCACAAGATCCGCTATCAAAAGGTCGGGCTGACTGGGCACGCGGCGATACTCGAGTGTTAGAACTGTCCATCCCGTTTCACTCAACGCCGAGGACATTGCTTCGGTATGTGTTCTATCGTATTCGGGCTTCCAAAAACCACCATGTATCAAGATCAACAAGGGTCGTTGCGCCCCATGTTTCCCGAAACGAACATCAGCGACCTGATCAGGATGATCGCCATAAGTAACCGTATGATCCGGAGGATTCGCCTTACGGCTCAAAACTGAGAGGTCTTCTTCCATAGCTGCCTTCTGATTGACGCTTTTGTCTAGTCATTGCGAGAAAGCGTGAGTGTGCCAGTTTTTTACGGTGTTTTGGACAACGGGCTGAAGATTTTAAACAAATGGAATGGCTTTACGCGAGTACATAGAATTTGGTTTTAGCTTGGCATCTGATAGAGATACGCGTAGCTGTTGAATTTAGTAAGGAGAATTGATGTTTGCTGAAGCGTTCAGAAGACATCATGCAGCGATGGACGGCAAGAGCGGTAAAGCAAAAAGCCCCAAGTTCGAAAGAACGAGGGGCTTTTTAGGATAAGAACCTGACGATGACCTACTTTCACACTGGTTGCAGCACTATCATCGGCGCAAAGTCG
>CAYWNE010000011.1:0-51343 GCA_964459555.1 uncultured Burkholderiaceae bacterium
ACTAGGCCGCTCCATCGCCATATATCGATTGATCGCTTCAGCAGCGCTCCTGGTAATAATCACGTCGCGCTCGACTTTACCTTTCTCACGCACTTTGTACAGCCTCTTGATTTGCCCACCAAAATCCAATTGATCGACGTTCAAGTTGGCAACGGCTTGCACGCGCAGTCACGACCCAAGAAGCAAGGCAAAAATTGCCTGATCACGTAGCGGCCTCGCATCTTTGCGAACTTCTCGAGCAGCTAAATTACATCGTCGTTTGTCACGCTTAACTTCAGTGACGGATAAATCGACCACTGTCGCTTCCATCCTCAACAACTCACGATCATCAAATCGCTTTGCTTCCAGTACAGGAACTTCAAAACGTGAAATGCCGCGCATGGGATAGCCTGATAATATGGGACACGGCACTTGCTCGGAAATCCAACGTGCGAATGTACGCAAGTGATCGATCTTTCTGTTTTTGGATCTCGCAGCCCATCGAAATGCACCTACTGGTTTGCGGGAGCTTCCTTTTTCTTCAGCAATAATTTCAGAATCAAGTGCCTGGACATAGGCATTAGAGACAGCAATATTCCAACGTCGAACATCATCCAATCCAAGTGCCCAAACATACCAATCAACGAAATGCCCGAGATCATCACGCTTATATCGAAGCGTCGATTGAACACCAGTCGCGCGCGAAGATAAATATGCCGACACCCACCAAGTCAGCTTAGTAAAATTGTCCCTCGAGGTGATAATTAATGCGGCCGAATTCTTATCAGCAACAGAGTGTCACGCCTTCACTAGCTTGGATGACATAGAAAATTGGGGTGAAATGCAGAATCAGTTTCTGATAAGATACCTTATCAGAAACAAATAGCAAAAAGTACTAAAAAGTCACATCTCGAAACTATTAGGCAAAAGAATTGGGAGATTAGAGCCTTCAAGTACTGAGTCTAAATTTTTATCTTTCCAAATATTTCGGTTTTAATTAAAGAGTCCCATACTTTTTTTATCGATTGTCCTGATTCTTGGCTTAAGAATAACGACGAACGACTACCATGGGGCTTTCCTAAAAAATATGGCCTCATTGACTCCCAAGTTTCAGCTACCTCCGCCCATTCCCAACAAGGAATTTCTTTCTCAAGGAGTAAAGGCATCGCCATAGCTAATGGAATCATTCCATTAGCTAGTATTGGCCTTGTCCAATTGCAGCGCACAAGTATAGGTGTTGCACTGGAATTGTATAGCTGAACATCGAGTCTTTCAGCGGTTATGTACGCTAACAAATGATCTGGAAGTGCGGCAACTGAATCAAGCACTTTTTGTCCATCGTCATAAGGACAAGTGATAAACCCATTGGCAAAATACCTGGTATGGTCAAGTCCTTTGTATCCACAAGCTTCGTTAGGAATTGTTTGTGGAGAATGGTTGTCGTGATTACGAACTAGTGGATGCCAACTTGGGTATGCGTCAACCACAGAACCACATTCGTTCAGAATATTTACTAAGGCTTCTCTGCTTAAAGTTCGTTCCGCTACGCTCGCATCACGAGCGCGTGGGACTAAGTAATCAATAACGTTTTCGAAGCCAATTCGCGCAGCTTCATCTGCTCTAAATACCATATTTTTCTCCATCAGAATAATCGATATGGCATCATACCATCACCTTACGCACAAAAACACATTTTAACGCATGAAATATCAATTTCACGCACAAAACAATTATTTAGCGTTGAATAAATATGGACTGAGATTTATCTAAAACTAAGAAATGTGATTTTTAACAAATTTTCCGGGCGAACTTTTTTCTATTCAGGTTGATGCTGGGCTACTCGCGATACAAACCGAATTACGTCCAACTCGATCATCCCACGAGCAGCCAATAGCATGCCTAACATTGGCAGATAATTTTCTTTAACTGGCCGCTGCTCACTAATTGCGCCGTTCAACTCTGCGACCATGCCGAGTAACAACTGTATATCAGAATCATTCTTAGCTTTTTTATATATTTCATCTAAAAATTCTTTATCAAGTTCGTGAAGATGTTCCACATAATTCCTTCGCAATACAAAATTTGTCCAACTAAATCCAAGTTAAAAAATGCCAATGTTTTTATCCATTGGCATTTTCCCGCTATTACTTCTTACGTTTGTTTGCAGCCTGCGTCAATGCTGATGCTGCGACGCTTTTCTGCGCTGGCGTTGATTTCGGATTAGACAAAATTTTACTTGCCTTAGATGCAACTGAAGCGGATGTCCGCTCATTAGTTTGCTTTGTTGCCATTGCTACCTCCAATTCATAAAAAGGAAATAAATCGCATGAAAACACTATATACAGCAACTCGATAAAGTAAATACACTACATATAGTAGCACTGATTATACACCCAGTAATTTCAAAGACAATAGCTTTTATGTAAAATACCTGATTATTTTCACAGTACATTCAAAACACACCCTTTGCCCTTATGGACGCTGCAAAACGATTCAATTCGCGCCTTCAAAAGCCGCAATAGGATAAACATCCCGAGCAAATTCGGTGACAAGCGATCAGTAATAAAACAGATCCAGCAAAGAATGAGATCCGATGATTTTCTGAAACTCCTTAAGTTCCCCCAAACTACAAGCCAACTGAAACAAAACCTTTTCCACAGGAACACCAACTGTATGGGAAACGTTCACCAGAATATCTGTGAATCGCATGCGCAATGCCTGTCTATCCATCCTTTCCTTTCATTCGCAACGTGCCAAGAACTCCTCCATGAGAGAAAACGCATGGTCAACATACCAGTCCTGACTAGCATGTGACAACTCCAAATACTGCATCAGCATTGTCGAGAGATATGTGTTCAAATACCCATGCGCAAGTTCATGACGCTTATCTGGTGTTAACGAATCAAACTCGTCAATGCTATCCGCAATTTCATGGCAAAGATCAGAACGATAAATCCAACCATATTCAATGATGGCATTACGCATTGCATTACGATTGATATAGCCACCCGGTCTCACAATACCGCGATGGCGCAGGCGAAGAAATACTTCAGTGGACGACAAAGTTGAATGCAATCATGCATCCTCCTCGATCGCACAATTTAGCGGAACGGGTGCATCTTCCACTAAATGACGAAACACAGTAATCAGTAATTTCTCATCCTGCTCTGTTAAACCAAAATACGGATTCAACCCCTGCCCGTTCTTGATCACCATGCACACACAGTAGATAAAGAAATTGAGGTTATCCATTCACAATATAGACAGACGATGGCTATCAATGACACGCTCGAACGCTTCAGAAAAGATCCCGACATTCATTTGTATAACGCGGTCAAAACCATTCCTATCCTTCGAGAATAGTGGTAACACCTCACGCTCAGTATGTGTGCGAAAGGAGCGCAAAAAATCGGCCTCAGGATATATATCCGCAGCCGCCAACTGATCGATATCCGCCTCTACAAATTGTCTTGGACTGAGTGTGACAAACGACACCGACTTACGCAACTTCGCAAGGATATCGGTCACATGCCGATGATTCACTTTAGAAAAAAACATAGACTATCAATGCTATTTACTATTCGTCAGAATACGCTCCATCTTCGAGAAGTCAGGTCAATGCGTACTCAAGATCGCATTTTTTCGCAAACATTCCTCTACGTAATCGATACTAAATTTCAGCTTCCAATTGGTATCAAATAAATCCAATACATCCACTCACAACAGGCGCGCGCAAGTGCGTGCCAGCAGTTCTTTTTGCGATGCTCACAATTCCAATTGAATGATCAACGGTGACGCGCATCGACCTTCAGGAAGCGTATTTTCAGCATGGTTTTCTGCCAGAGCAAAAAATGATTGCAGGTCTTTATTAGACGCAAACAATGCGAAACCGTTCTCGGTTAAATAGAGTAGATTTGCCTGTAAACCTGCGAGTAGTCCGTCTGCATTCGCCTTCTCATGTCGCTGGCGAATCACTCTATTTCGCGCCTCAAGGCTGAGCACAACTAGCTCACGCATTACCTGATCAACCGTCTGCGCGCCATCATCTTTCATGACAGCATTGGCATTGTAAGTCGCAGGATTCTTTTCTAAGGATGCCAGCATGATTTCTGCATAGCGCAATTCGTGACCAACCTGCATAACGCACTACTTGTTATTGATAAATCGTGACTCTAAATTATTCTCGTGAAACTCCCCCGCTTTGAGCACTTGACTAGCTTCCAGTTTAGACTTGATACGCTCTTGATTGATTTCTCCAGATGCGTCGGATTTTTTAAGTCGGTATCCCGGGATCTCGAAGTAATCCGTAATCTTAATATCACTCCCCATCGACATAATCAAACCATGCGCAAGCAATGCCCTGTCGCGCTCAGAAAATTCTTTGGGTAGAATAATTTCCCCATCTGCCTGCGGATAAACAGATAACATATTACGATTCAAGCTCTTTAAGAAATTTTCCACATAAGGATTAAAAGCCATAAATCCATTCGCATCCAAATAAACAAGGTTGTCTCTGGCAATTTGTTCGCGTCGTTCAGTTTGTGTTTTGAAATTCTGTAGCAGCTGATTTTCTTGCCACCCAATGTGATCCACCGTTTTTACCGCCTCATTAAACACTGCGCGTTGTTTCGTGATGCGATCTTTCGCTTGCAGACTTTCTAGTTCAACTTCCTTCGTGTGTTTTTTGATGATTTCACTGGCGAGATCTCATTGTTCACTAAAAGTCGATACCGCTTCGGTACACTCATCCACCGCATCCAACATTTTCGTGCGCAGAGCAGTATTGGTAATCTGTGATGCATGCTGTTTCATAGCATCCAGCAACACAATACGATCTTGTGTACTCGCACCGAGATACTGTTGGATGAAGTGATTCCAAGTATTGGGTGTTGTCTCAACCAACGCCAGATTTGCTTCGAGGTGTTTCGGAAAAAGTGTTTTAACGGAAGCATATCCTTCCGGGGTTCGCGCAGCAGGCCACTCCGTCACCTCAGCAACTTGATTGAGTGCACGTAGTTTTTTTCAGGCGAGTGCATCATCTAATTCCGGTGTTGTCGCCACCTTGATACGAAAGCCCTCTGCAAGCGCCACGGATTTTTCTGGTCGCTCTCCTGGTCTCAACGTCCATAGTTGTTGTATGCGATCGGCTGGCGTATCGGCGTATAAAGTATTCCCAATTCGTATCATGCGCGTATCCAGTGTAGCGCCCGTCGCCAGCATCATCGCTACTTTATCTGAAGGCAGAATATCGGCTGCATGACGTAGTGATTCCTGATATGGAATACTTGCCTCGCGCGCATGAGCACGCAGATGCTCAAAGCTGGTATTGAGTTCCTGCCGAACGGTATCATCCGGTGCCGCAGCATAGATCGCATCCTGATGTCGCAAGTACACGGCAATCGAAGATCGTGCATCAATCTCTTCATTGGAGATCCCGGGATGCGCAAGTTTTAGTCGTTCACGCTCTTGATGCTTTTCTGCTTCGAAGTCTATTCCCTGCGCCTTCAGCTTACTGATAATTTGCGGATTCTTTTTGAGGATCGCGTCGAAGATTTGTACGTCTTTGAGTTGGTTGTGATAATCAAGCAGGTGATCTGAACTTCAAGCAGCTTTCTGATCAGAATTTTCAATCCTCTTGTTGACCGCATTATCAAATCTTTGCTCCCCGACAGTGACTACTAGTTTTTTATCGCGCTCCTTTCGTCAGCTCGCAATAAATTCTTTTATCCAGGTATCAATTTTCAAAGGGCTTGTTTCTTCCGTCTGTGATCTAGCCAACGCAATTTGTGTTTGAAAGCGTTCTTGTGCCACACTCCCACTGACAGAATCAGCGAACTGTGAAAGAAGCTCCGCAAGCGTTCAAGTATTTCGCAGAGACGCTAAAACAGCCTTGCGATCAGTATCTGACAAGGCTGGAATTAAGGACTTGAGACGGGTAAGTTCCGCGGTTTCCGAAGTCTCTGGCGACAACGAGGGCGTAGCTTTTACCTCCGTATTCGAGGGCAGATCGTCAAGGAATGACGCATCATCGTTTTTTATAGGGGCTGTGGCCTGAATTTCCGACATAAGTCACAATGAAGAAATAACGACTTCTTCATCTTATGCTATTTATCATTCAAATCAAAATATCACGTATAGACCTACACTCATTTAACACCAATCTGCAAAGCACGGCTCGTGATGATTTTGAAGTTACTCGCCAACTGTTTATAGTCCGCGTCGTTCTTCGTTTTTTGTCCAATCTTATTGTCGATCTCCGCCTTCAAACGTTTTGCCAGATCAAATTCGGTCTGCACTTCCGCAATGGTCACTTTTTTTCCATCAACAGGTGTGCTTTCCACGTAACAGCGTAACAGATGCGCGAGGCGACTCATCGACTTCACCAGTGGTGTAAGTGCTTCTGTTTCATGAAGGAGAAGTTCTGCCTCATCTGCTTGTGCGGTCGCAATATCTGCTCGCGCCGTTACTTCATGAGCTTTTGCCGTCCACATATACAACTTAAAATAATCGCGCCAGAAATTATCATTCGCCTTCGCTTGCGTATCAGAGAACACGTCGCCATACACTTCCTTGGCATACGCAGCATCCCACGGTGCCATGGTGCGCTTAAAACCTGCCTCCCCTGTTTCGGTATTATAAAACTGCAGCTCTATCGCCCCCACGTGTGGCCGCTCAGCCATCCATGTCATCGTATAAGCACAACTGTCTGCATACAGGCTTGGATTGGTTTCTGGTTTTGCTGTGATGCATGAAGCAGTTTGCACAAGTCCCTTGCGCAGTTGCGCGGGCTTAAAACTGAGTTTCTTGCGCTCGGCATAGGCCATCGCATTGTTCACGGCTAGCACAAATCGAGAAAGAGTCCCATCCTCCGCCATTTCATCGAACCGTTCCTGCCAACGTGCGTTGGTCGCCTTATAACGATCAATCGCCTCATACACAGCTTGCTTATCAACTTCTCCGGTCGCAGTGCGAAATGAACCGTCTTCGATCCATAAACGAAACACTTCTTTCACAAACATGTCATAAGCCAAACCGTCTTCCTTTGTGGACGCGAACATGCGTCGGAATATGTCACGAATATTAGCCTCAGTCACAGCTTGCTCACCAATAATTTCAGGAAATGCTCTCGAAGTCGATCGCTCTAATGTTTTCTCGAAGAGTGCACCATACGGTTCAGAATAAGCACGGACGGTCGGTATGGCGTATTCAAAACCAGGTTGTTCATAAATCTTTGGATTACCCTGAGCGACTTTCATAAAATCCTGATTAATACCGCTGACAGTATCCTTGGCGACGATTCCACGCGCCTCCAGTGATTTTAAATGGCGATCCAGCCCCTTCAAAAAATCCTTCTGCTCTGGTGAACGATCCGGCAAAACAGCGCCCGGATCATTTGCCACAAGTACAGTATTACTGTCTTTTGTTACAGGTTCGGTTGCCATCACTGGCATTACGCCCCCAATTGCCAACGCAAGCGCGGCTACTGCCCTTCTGGTTTCTTCAAAAATCGCTGAAGTAGTGATACGCGATTCTTCACGTAGCATTCTGACGTTTACAGGAGATTCCCCCTGAGCGAGAAGACTCACTGGCATAACAGCAAACATAGAAAATAATTGTCTATCTAACATGAGTATATGCAGTGATTTACGAAGTCAAAAAATGCTGTGGGGGTTTTCCTTTGCAGAGAAAGTATTGTATTACAATATTTAAGGTTTGTATTGCAATACATGGAAAGTGCAAAAATAGGCGTTAATACAGCATGAATATAGGTGCTGCTATTAAAAAATTACGCCTCGCAAAACAGCTCACTCAAGAAGAGCTTGCTGAGCGCGCCCATACCTCCAAACCCAACATCTCGAACCTGGAACGCAATGCGCAGGGATTTAGCCCAGTAATCCTGATCAGTCTCGGGAAGGCGTTGGAGGTCAAAGTGTCAGAACTCTTCCAACTTGCGGAAGAACTTGATGAGTCTGCTGAAGGTGATGAGAACGAAGGACAAACAACACCCATCACATTGGGCGATAGTCCCGAAGAATTGCTGACCTTAATTCAAGAACTGTCGCCAAAGAAGCGCGCAGCTTTACTGGCGCTGATCAGGTCGTGGGATCAGCACGAAGCGTAATCGCAAAGAAATCAGTAAGTTCGAAGTAACCGTAACCCCTTCCTCACTAGCAAGCACGAGACGTTGCCTGTCACGTGTCGTGCCACCATCCATAAACCAATTGGACTTCGAGACGAAGTCGTGTTGGCGCGATACCCGGCGCATCAAATTTTTCAAATGCACAAACAGCGACCATTTGAACAGGTCACATTTGGTTACCCATTCCCGCATGAAAAACCACGAAATAGAATGTACAATGCTAGAAAATTAAGCAATTTTCCAAGCATTCACAAAAAAGAACAAGGCGATGCCACTCATATCAAAAATTGATTTACAGGACTTGATCACTTTAGTACGTGAAATTGCCATTTCAGAATCGGTCTCGGTGGCGAAGCCAATGATTCACGCGCAGCAAGAAGACGCTGAACTGCGCCTAAAGAAAGAGCGTCTTTTGAAATTTGAAATCAAATACAAACTTCACGAAAACGAGGAAGACAAAATGGAAAAAACACCGAAAGAAAAACCTGAGGGGCTAAACCATAATCCCGACAAGTTACTCGATACACTTATTGAACGACTAAGGCTCAAAAATGACACCGCTCTTTCGAGGGTTTTAGAGGTTGCGCCTCCAGTAATCAGTAAAATCCGTGGTCGTCATTTACCTGTGGGATCGACACTACTGATCAGCATGTACGAAGTAAGTGGTATAAGTATCAAAGAATTACGAGCATTGATGGGTGATACATATGAAAAATTTGTCATTAGAAATCAAGGGATTTACCACTAGTTTAGTCTACTATAAGGTCAGCTCACTTCAGACGTTGCTGCTTCGCAAGTTGAACCCGCTTACCCAATAACCTAGCTTCTTGTTGAAGCAGTTCATCAGAACTAGCTACCCCAACTTTGATCGACTGCATGATACGGTCACGTATGGTTGTTTCAAACTTAATCATTTCTCGTATCAAAAGCATACGCTTTTGCCGATTATCTTCATAATCCAACTTAGTTTCCAACAACGAGCGTTCCAATGTATCAATCGTATCCTGATTTGCACTCCCCAACGCAAGTTTGGTTTTACGTTCTCGCAAGTCTTGTTCCAATATTGCAATATGTTTTTGTTTGAGGACACTCAATCTAGTTTCATCATTGTTATCGACAGTTTCCAACGCCTGTCTCGCATTTACTTCTCCTCCAGCGATCATAAAGAGGAAAACTAAAGTACAAAATAGTGCTTTCATAGATGACTCCAAACGTAAATTTAAGTATCGAATGATATTAATCTGTCCTGAAGTCTAACATGACTCAAGACTAAATTACCTAATCAATTTAGCATTGAATATATAATTTTATGCTCTATTAAGCATAATCTATTTTCTATACTTAAAATCCACCAAAACAATTGACAAAAGCTTTTTTGCAAATTACATTGCATTCTAAAATTTTCAATTTGAAAAGATTTTATGAGCATTAGCGAGAAATTTCAAGTCCGCTTCGCTACGACCGACTATTCACTTTAGTATCACTAAAGTTTATAGAACCGCAACTCTGCAATATTAGAGTTGTATTTTTTATATTTTCTCAATGAGAAAGGATCGTAAATGTCACAAGAAAAGTACAGTGACCCAGTCATTAAAACGCTGGCACGCACAATTGATAAAGAAGATTTGAATCGCGTAAGCGGTGGCGGAACTGCAGTAATAGTTCCTGCATTTGCAGCGGTTACCGAAAATACTTATGATTCAAACAATAAGTATAAAGGTAAAGATACAATTGAAAACTCCTAATAAAGGAAAAGATCATGAATCAATCAAAATTTGCCAATCCGATCATGAAAGGTTTGGCCCGCGAAGTTTCCGTATCTGAACTAAAAAACGTTGCTGGTGGCGGTACAAGAGTTGTAACGGCATTTGCAGCACAAGGTCAGGAAGATACTTACCATAAAGGCTCTGACACGCCGTACGCTTTAGACACTATCAAAGAAACAAACTCTTAATCTCAAGAGCAAACATTTGCCCCCTCCTTAAAAAAGGAGAGGGCATTTTAATTATCCAATGCACATGAAAAAAGAAATTCTTATTATTGCATCCGAAGAAGACACACATAGTGCTGTCGTTGCTTGGTCACTGCGTAAGCGGGGGCACAATGTAACATTCTTAGATACTCGGCTTGCGATGCAAACGCAGGGAAACTCTGTGAGAATTCAAAATTTCTCAGCCAATGAAATTTATGTTTTGGGTAAGAGTAATTTTTACTCGGCTTGGCTCCGACGAGTTCCCAAAGTCAAATCTTTTAATGACAAAACGAATCCAGATGATTTTGAATATATAAGTCGTGAAAACGATCGATATATAGACAATCTCTTCGAATTATCAGCGAAGTCAGAAACGCGATGGTTAAATGATAAAAAGGGTTGCATCTGGGGAGAAATGAAAACAGAACAGTTGGATGCATGCAGGCAACTGAATGTAAGTTTTCCAGATACTCTAATCTCAAACGACCCATCAATGGTTCGAAAATTTATAACCGAACATGGGACTGTTGCTGTTAAGCCGCTTGATGTCTACACTTGGGAAAGGGAGGATGAAAGTCGTTTGATGACGTACACAAATACACTTTCAACAAATCAGCTCGCAACGATAGGAGATGATGAGATTCTTGCATGTCCGGTTATTTATCAAAAACTCGTCAAGAAAACATGCGATTTAAGAGTTGCTTATGTAAACGGAAACTATTTCGCCTGTAAAATAGTTAATCCCAATCAAGATTGTATAGATTTTCGCCCATTCCAGACAGATGATACCTTACTGTTTGAACCATACTCTCCTCCTGAGGAAATCAAAAATTCGCTCAAGAAACTATGCAAGCACTTCAATTTAACATACGCAAGTAGTGACTTTTGCATAGACGAAGACGGAAAAATCTATTTCTTGGATCTTAATCCAGGCGGGGCATTTCTTTTTATTGAATACCATGGAGCTGGTTCGATTACTGCGCATATCGCATCATTTTTATCGGGAGTGGCTCCAGAAGTATTTCTTGGTTTGCATGATTACAATGATGAAATGTCTAAAGAACTTCAGGTTCATGCTTAGACTTACCAATTCTCAATCTTTTCAAATTAGCTTATGAGATCATTATTTCTTTTTTGCTTTATTTTTCACGTTACCGCATTTGCTCCCTTGCCGACTTTTGCAGAAGAATTACCATATCAGTTTTCAAAGAGTGAAGCATTCGTAACTAAGCAACTACAAGAACTTAGGAAGTTAAGCAAAATACAGGAATCCACATTTAGCAAATCAAATATTAATCGAGTTAAAACCATCTTAAAGAAATATGGCTGGCCGACATTCAAATCTTCGGGAGTCGAGGGTATTAATTTGGCTGGAAATTTAATACGAAAATGTGACAAAGATCCATCCTTCCAGGAACAAATTATTGAGCTTGTTGCTGACAGAATCGATGAAGACATCAATGCGGAGGGTTTTGTTCGATGGAACGATGAAATCCAATCCAAAATCAAAGGTAACCAAGAATACAGTTCACTACTAAAAGTGGTTGACAAGAAAGTGGTACTTGCATCGCCGCAGGCATCGCCGTCAACCCTCCTATTCATCAGGGACTTCTACGGATTACCTACCGCGGAAGAGAATATTGCCAAAGTACAAAAACATATCGATAGTGGCTTAAGTATCGAGCAAGCAAACCCCGTTCCGCCTTTAGGAAAAGAATTTTATGGTTACGCATTAAGTGATATTCGTATGCAACTTGGCAGGATGTTGGCAAAAGATCAGAAACTAAGAAACGAAATTACGGCCTCGCCGAATTTTAGTAATGAACAAAAAGAAAAGGAACTTGAACAAATTGATCAACTAAATCTGGTGGGACTGAGGAAAATAATTGACACTTATGGCTTTCCGACGCCAAATCAGATTGGACGAGATGGTGTTTCAACTTTATTCCTATTAGTCCAACATGCTGATAGCGATCCAGCTTTCCAACGAAAGATTTTATCGATGATGGAACCGCTAGTCCAAACCCGGGAAGTCCCTAAATACCAATTCGCCTATCTAACAGACAGAGTGTTGAGAAACGAAGGAAAAAATCAAGTATATGGGACTCAAACTCATGTTGTAGACAACAAAATTGTACTTTTCCCCGTTGATGACCCAAGCAATCTAAACGAACGAAGAAAAAAAATGTCACTCTCCAATATCGAACGATACGTTGAACGCCTTCAGAAGGATCTTGACGAAGCAAATAAAAGTACAAAGTAGGGAAGTGCGCCGTTACATTTGCTTCCGCCTAATTGAAATTTCAATCTACAAATTGCCCGCCATTCTTACATCTTTCATGACGAATCTCATTCCTGAATCAATTTGTGATTCTGCTAGGGTGTAATTTAGCTCCCTATTGCGGTTGAAATACATTCTCAACAAAATCCGATGATTGAGAAATTGATCTAAATTTTCAAATTCACAATAACAATGAACTTATTCCGAAACGAAGTAAATCAAAACAAAGTCCGAATTGGTCTCATTGGAGAAGCAAGCTTGGTTCCGCCAGGCATTGCGATATATGGATTTATTATCGCGATAATTTGCATTATCTCAGCGACCGCATTGATCATTTTTGGAAATATTTCTACAAGACAGGCATTTCCTGGCAGACTAATTCCAAGAGGCGGTGAAATTGCGGTTACTGCAAATGCGTCTGGAATTGCAAAACAACTGTTTGTGTCAGAAGGAGACAATGTAAAAGCAGGTGCTCCACTTCTTTCTATCTCGACGATTCAATATTCAAAGTCAACCAATAGTATTGAACAATTAGTCGCTGAGCAGATTGGCAAGAAAACGATGATCGTCAACTCACTGATAAAAAACAGAGAAAATGAGTTGAGCATCAGCATCTCCAAATTGAACGACAAGCTGAATCTAGAAAAGAAATCACTTATCGAGATCGACAAGCAAATCAAGCTCCAACAAGAACGGATTGATAACGCAACGGAACTTTTAAATCGTTTATCCACATTCGGAAATGCAGTGGTTACACGAAACCAACTTGTTCAACAACGAGACCTAATTCTTAGTTACAAATCCACTCTGAGTGATTTAATTCAACGAAAGCATCAAGCACAAAATGAGCTTCTAAAAGGACAACAAGAATTAAACGAAGTGAACAATCAATACAAAAGGCAAAAGAGTGAACTTTCCCTTCAGCTTACAGATATCAAAGAGCGTGAATACAAAAATGAATTTGAAAGTGAATACACATTGCGTGCACCGACCGAAGGTGTAATAGGCAATATTGCCGTGATGGTTGGGAATTCGGTCGGACGAGATCAAAACGTTCTAAATCTATTCCCAGACAATGATCTAATAGTTGAATTTTGGGTCTCGACAAAGATCGCCCCCACCCTCAAATTAAAAGACAAGGTCACCATCGAATTTGAAGCGTTTCCAAAACAATTTCACGGAACATTGAAATGTTCAATTTTCTACATATCACACTCACCTGTTTCAGAAGAATTAGCAAGAAAATCGTTAGGCGAAGATATTAAATCAAAACAGTATCGGGTCTTAGCGTCAATCGATTCAAATCAACAAAATCAACTATCCAGTAAGATCCCGCTAGCTCCTGGCATGGTCATAACGGGCATCACGACTCGACAATACAAGATAAGTAACTTTATTTTCCAATGAAAACGGCAATTGTGCTTTAACAACGATGATACGCTCTTTACTCTCGAAATCTGAAGTTCCAATTGTTCTTCAATCAGAAGCTGCCGAGTGCGGCCTCGCCTGCTTAACAATGATTGCAAAACATTTCGGTCATGATGTTGATATTTCGTATATGCGACGAACATATGACACTTCACTACGCGGAATCACGCTCGAAAGAATTATTCAAATTGCTGATGGCTTAAGCATTGAATCACGCCCACTTAGGGCAGAACTTGAATACTTACGACATGCGCAATTGCCATGTATTGCGCATTGGGACATGAATCACTTCGTGGTTATCTCCAAGGTAAAAAAAGACAAGGTGACAATATGCGACCCCGCAAGAGGTAAAGTCGTACTTTCAATGTCAGAAGTAGGGCAACATTTTACTGGTGTAATCTTAGAGTTAAAAAAATCTTTACGATTTGAACCTGCAAAATCAATACCCAGCGTATCGCTATTCGATCTCACTGGCAAAATCAACGGCATTAAGCTAACCGCATTACAAATACTTGGCATTGCGCTTGCTATTGAGATGACGGCAATGTTAGCTCCCTTACAGTTTCAAATTGTATTGGATCAAATCCTATCGAGCGAAGACATATCCTTGTTACTCATCGTTGGTGCGGCATTCTTCATACTGACAACAATACAAGCGTTACTTACCTATGTCAGGGGTATTTTACTAAACTGGCTTGGCACATCGCTCAACTCTCAGTGGGTATCTAATCTTTTCGCTCATTTGATCAAGCTCCCCTTAGACTATTTTGAAAAGCGATCCATTGGAGATATTTCATACCGATTCACTTCTATATATAGAATTCAACATACAATCACAGGCTCTTTTTCAGCAGCATTGCTTGATGGAATATTTGGACTACTCTCGCTTTGTGCGATGTTGTACTACAGTATATCTTTGTCTTTTATCGTTTTACTCGCATGCCTACTATACGGAGTACTACGATGGTTATCGTACAATTTCCTGCATAGAGTCAATGAAGAACGAACCATGTACTCTGCGGGTCAGCAATCAGAACTATTGGAATCGATTCGAGGAATACAAGCCATAAAATTAGCTCGCGTCGAAGCTGAAAGAAAGCTTCGGTTGGAAAATATTACGATTGAGTCTGCAAAGAGAGATCTTGAAGCATCGAAGATCGAAACCATATTTCAGGTCTTAAACCTCGGACTATACGGCTATCAAAAAATTGCAATTATCTTTATCGGCGCGCACATAGCTATTAACAAAGGAATGACACCCGGTATGCTTCTAGCATTCGTCGCATACTCTGATCAATTCAGCCAAAAATTCAACTCACTTGCCGATAAATTAGTTGAATTTAAAATGATGAGCCTTCATCTTGATCGAATTTCAGATATTGCCCTTGCAGAGCCAGAAAAAAAAGTGAGCGGAGCACAAATTCACGCAATCTCAAAATACAGCATTGAATTAGAAAATTTAGGGTTCAGATATTCAGAATCTGATCCTTGGGTTCTGAAAAACCTCAACCTATCAATTTCTGAAGGTGAAGTTATCGCCATTGTAGGAAAAAGCGGTTGTGGGAAATCGACCTTGGCGAAATTAATATTAGCTCTGAAATGGCCAACAGAAGGTAAAATAAAAATTGGTGAAGTTGATATACATGCATTAAGTGACATCTTAGCAGGTGAAATTTTTGCCGCAGTTATGCAAGATGATCAGCTTTTCTCTGGAACAATCGCAAGCAACATTGCTTTTGGTGACTCACACTCTAAAATTGAAAACATAATTCATGCAGCGGAGGCAGCTGCAATTCATAATGAAATTATGGAAATGCCGATGACGTATGAAACACGAGTAGGTGACATGGGATCCGCTCTTTCTGGAGGCCAAAAGCAACGAATACTTTTGGCTAGGGCACTATATCGAAAGCCTAAAGTATTAGTCCTTGACGAGGCAACGAGTCACCTTGATCTTGCCAATGAAATGGTTTCGAACAAGACGATCAAACAACTCGGTATCACAACTATTTCAATTGCACACCGAAAGGAAACCATTCTACAAGCTGACAGAATATTTGATTTATCAACAATGGACTGGGTTGAAAGAGAATCTGTTGTAAGCGCCTATGCTAATGAGTTTTCGCGTTAGGACAGTACTTAACTCGTTTTGGTGGATGGCGATTCAAACGCGCTCTATTTGTATGTGTTTACAATAAATTAAATCAGCATCCACGGTTGGGGCCGGAGTGTCGGGAGACTTCTCCTCTTTTCGTAGACAACGCCTGACTTCCTAAGTGTGGCTGCTCGAAAACTAGAGAGTTCATCTGATTCAAATTACACGCTAAAAAATGAAAAAATGCCTCCTTCTACGGGAGGCATCGCAAACATCAAAACCCAAAATCAAACTGAGCATCACCATCCCTGGTGAACATCAATATCTCCGAGTCTAGAATCGAATCCGCACTATCTGTGCTATGTGTATTTTTACTTTCAGATAAATCATACGGAGCGGTACTTTGCAAACCATCCGACAAATCATCATCCACTTCTCGCAACTCGCGCTCTTGCAATTTAGCCGACCACCTCCCCAAATAGTGCTGAGGCGTGTAAAGCACTTCACGACTCTCGAGCGTCAATGTATTCCCCACAATAACCACCGCAGGAATATTCCACAATGAAAGCTGGATGTAGCACATCAATGCCGCCAAACGATCAATATCCTGACACTGCGCCCACATGGCTTTCGCGGGATCGTGTCCGTTTGCGATCATAATTTTTGTGAATGCCAGCACCATGCCACCTGCACCGCAAGCAGGTTCACTGATAGTCACAAATGGCTTGGACAATGTTCGTAAGGATTCTCCGTAACTGATTTGTGCCATCAGTTCGGACACATCAGAAGGTGTGAAGTATTGCCCCGTCCCCGCGTTGCCAAGATCCAAAGACATATACAACTCGCCTAATATGTTGCGTGGATTTTCATCAAGCAGTAAAACTAACCTACCGAATAGTGCGCAAAAAAGACTCAGCTCATCCCTTGAATACTTGCCAGCGATTTGTAGGTACTCCGCCTCCAGCTTGTCGTATTTGTTGACTGCATTGTGAATTGCAATAGCAGCCATCGTGACGAAATCACGAAAAACTTCATAGCGATGTTTATGACGTGCAATGTGATTAAAGGCACTGACAAACTCCGCCATTTTTTTTTGTTCAGAAACAGACATATCGTCCCTTCAAAAAGATATGCATGCACCTGAATCAACCAGGCACATGCACTGGTTGAAAAAAATAGAATCCTCGTCCTGCTTTTGTTTTTACTACAGATCTCGCCTTGTAGTACATCGCAATATGGATCAAGCGATGAATACAAGATCAAGAACCGCAATTCAATATTCACTGGGCAGTAGAATCGTTGTGACCAATCGATCTCCCTCAGTGATCACATACACGCGGTGTTGATCCGCCAAACGGTACATCGAAAACACTCGCGCATTGTTATTGAGAGCTGCACGATTGGCAGCCTGATCATGTTGATCCATATCCGCCCAGTCGCCCGATTGATGTCGCCTTAACAGATCGTTAGTCTCCACACTAATCGATGCAAGTACCTCGCGCGCCCGTGGAGTGATGACGCACTCCCCTAATGAAAAAAGTCCTGAAGCCACTGTAATCTCCTTATTCGCTGCCACCACCATTGGTAGCAGGGACAAAAATATTACAGGACACTTACATAGAATCTTTTCTCGCTATCACCACAATAACGCTTGTTTTATTGGTGCATGCATTGATCTATCCTTGCGCATTACCACTGCACCAATTCCACTTCGCCTAAGCCACTGGATGGCGGACGAAATGACGGTGCTTCAAAGCGTTTTTTAAAATCACGACGCGCATAAAATGGCGTGACGTTTAAGAGCACGGGACGCTTATTCGCGAATAGATAGAGCACTTGTTGATCTGGCATAGCACGCAATGCAGCTGCGCTCATCAGGGGTTCGCACTCACTGTGCACATTACCTTTGGTATCTTTACGCTCACGATGGATATCACCTATCGTTCGCGATAAAACCTGCGCCGTTTCGATATCCATTCCAGAAAAAAATAGGCGACTCGCCACACCACCGTTTAAGATGGTATGCGCGCCTTGCTTGCCATAGCGTTCTTCAAGCTGGCTTATCGACTGCAAAACGAGGGAAAGAGAAATACGCCGCTGCCGCGTGGTAGTAATTATCGATGGAAAATCAGGGATCGTTAAATGACCAAATTCATCCAACAAAAAATAGATAGGCAGGCCTCATCGGATATCAACGCGATCATCCAAACAGAAATGAAAGAGCTGCGTATAAAACAGGTTCGCAAGCAAGGCGTAATAAGACACGCGATTTTGCGGAAACACCAAAAACAAAGCGGTCTTCTCATTGCGCAACTGTGCGAAATCAAACGTGCCCTTCGAGGTCAACGCTGCGATGTCTGGATCTGTCAAAATCGACAGCGCCATCTTGGCCTGTGAAATCATGCCTTGCAGAGTTTTCTCGCTCTGATTAATGAACCCTTTGAAGCTATGATAGGTTTGATCGTCGGGTGCATTCGCCGCCACGAAAGGAATTAAGGCTTCGCCATTGCCGAAGCTATTGAGCAGATATAAAACATTCGCCAGATTTGCAAAACGTGCTGCATCGACGTGCGTCCTTAAACACTTAATGAAGATCCCAACAATCTCCTCAGCACCAGCAATCCAAAATGGATCTGCCTTACTTCAATGATTGGCGGTGTGAATCAAAATATGCGCAATCTCCTGCATCTCTGGTGTAGTCATGGCACGCTCTAAAGGGTTATAGCCAATACTTGCAGCCAAATCGATAGGATCAAGTTTAAACACCTTATAGCCACGCTTTACCAAGTCACCTGAAGTGCGTGCATATAAAGTCCCAGAAGGGTCAGTTGCCACCAGCGAACGTCCATCCAGAGACAACAAGTTAGGTAAAATAAACGACGCTGTCTTCCCTGCCCCCGTCGTTGCAATCACCGCCAGATTTCTAAAGCTGTCATCATCGGACAAACGTGCTTTCGCACCATCCAATAACAAACCTTGATTTTTTGCACTGAGCAAATCACGCCGCGCATGGTCATCGAGGAAACGACCTGCATTTTCTTCACGCAAATGCCGATGCTGACGCCAGACATGTAAAGACAGTCCAGACAACAACACATCGATCCACGCATGTCGCCCTATAATTTTGATGAAGCCGCTTCACACAAGCAGTGTCACCAATGCGACACCGAAGGCCACTAACACCGTCAACACAAACAAACTCACAACTCCGTCTCCTATCGACATACTTTTTTAGTACAAAAAATAAAGCGTCAAGGAGGCGTCTGCCAAACAAGTCCGGCATCATATAAATATTAGCGTTCTAATTCGAACGGCATTCTTTCTTGCGACTGCTGCATATACTGATGATGCATCAAAAATTCATTCACGTCCTTATGTCCCAAATAGAAAGTTGAATCATCAATGACTTCCCCGGGCAAACGTTCGCGCAGGGTGGTCAAGGTATTACGCCCCGCTTCATCATGATCAAGATAGCTGTGATACTGGCGAATATTATGCTCATTAAGGCGCTCTATACCACGCTCAATTAGGCCGACGGAATTTAATACCAACACATTTGATCCTGCTTGATCCCGTTGAAAGTAAGTAAGCATCGCCAAGAAATCAAACACACCTTCAAAGATAGCCGTATCACGACGCGCAGGATTAACCAGAAAGCTAATGTCTTTCTTGCCTAGCGTACCCTTGAACCCCGGGTTACGTATTTCATAGCCTTTAGCATCGTTAGCAAACGCCAATGCACGGTATCAACGACCACCGATACGATAAGCAATTTCTTTCAAATAGAGTCGAGCGAGATCCAAAGGAATTGCACGGCCTGCGAGATATTTTTCCAGCATCTTGTCAGTAATATGTCCTACTGATTCGATGACAGGTTTTTCTTTTTGCTTTTGAATTTGACCGCCTGCACTTATACCAGCATCATAGGCTTGTTGCTTCACTGTCTGTGCCACACCGCCATTCACTTCCGCAATGATAGCCAGCACCCTTGCCACATCGTCCGTAGCATACAAGTGCTGCACAAATTCAATAATCGTGCCTCATTTGCCCATGCCGAAATCGAACCAGAAATTTTTACTGTAGTCGATCTTAAAAGATGGCGTTTGTTCGTTCGGGCGAAATGGGCTGGTGTACCAAATATCATTGCCGCGTCGATGCACAGGTGCGTAGCCCAATTGATGCAAGAAATTGGGTAGCGATAACTCTTTCGCCTGCTTGCTGTTCATGTTGAGATATTGAAAAAGAATATCGTCTCCAGGTAGTAAAATACTTCGCGCTGGTGGCAATACTAAGCCAGACACAAAATCGTCTTGCAGACTTCGCTTTGTATTCATTGATTCAGTCGTCGATGCGCATGGGGATATACACATTTCCCCTCTGATCACGCCACACTCTTCGTGTGTTGGATTTCACACGACCAAACGCGAATCAACGCCGGTTCACACAGATGCATTCCGCGACAGATCTAAAAAACGTGCTTGCATAGACTCATACGCCTTCAACACACCCAATGTGGATAAACGATGCTTGCGCTCTGTACCGTCAACGTCTTGCACAACCACACCCAGGGTTTTACCACGCTGGTAAAATCGCAGACCTTCCGACTGGCAACGCCTCTCAAAATCACGTGCATGCTCTGCCTGCAAAAACAAACGCTGTAAACGATCTGTCAGCAGCTCTTTGCGACTGGGTAAATTGGTGCGCAAGACCATCGCCTGCTCATCCGCAGTATGCTTGCACTGCTCCCGCTGTTCCTTGCCACGATAGACTGGCGTTTGTGCCATATCGGGATACCGCTCCAGCACAAAATTTTCTAATTGCATTTGGATATCCGCAAAAGCCTTCTTTGATAATCGTACCCGCTCTGACCTCCCGACAGAATTGGCACTAATCATCAAGTGCAAGTGTATATGTTCGGTATCGAAATGAACGACGCCATAAGCAAGCTGCTCTGGTGCGCGCAGTCGCAAGTATTCCTGCCCGATATCAGCGACGATATTGGTCAACTCTGCGTGGCGTAAATAGTGCCCTGCAGAGAAGGAAATAATCTCGTGATACAACACGTTGCCATTTCTTCTAAACGCAAGGTGTCTGGCGTTCTCCTCGAAGTGCTTGACAATTTCTTGCTCTGACAAATGCGCACCGCCATAAAAATGTTGCCAGACTACCGCACTCCCCTGCCCCACACCAATACCGCGATTCATGTAATGCACTAGGTTCGCAAACGGACTATGCCTGTTGTCTGTACTTGGCGATTTTCACTGTCCACGCCACACTTCCTTGCTACTGCCTTTGCGACTTAGACTCTTGATGATCATCAAGAAGGCGTATCCGTTTTGTGTAGCAACACGCCCTGCACAAAACGCTGCACCTCAACATCCATGCGTCGCAGTTGCTCTATCACTCGCCCTGTATCGACAAGCATCGATAGCTGGTGCGAATGGCGTGCCATCTGATTGAAATTATTTCAGATGCCACGCATCACAGACAACAAGTGATCAAGACGTTGCTGCACTTCTGGCGGCAGCATCGCTTGCGCTCACAGATGTGCCAAGGCGCGACGTTTCAGGTGCGAGGTGACTCGCTCACCGAAATGCGTTGCGCTGGCACGCAGGTACTGGTATTCATGGGCAGTGAGTGTGACGCTCACACGGCGTATGCCGAGACGCTTTTGCTCCTGGCGAAAGCGTTCCATATAAGTGTGTCGATTGACTTGGGTCATATTGGCGCAGGTAATGGAGCACATGTCACCGCCATCGGCGGTATTGGGGGATTCACAAGGGGGGATTGAGTCCCACCCTTTGTGCAAGTTAAGTATTTTCGGTGAGCGGCGCAGACTAGCTCGTAACGAAAATGCAAACTTGCTCCCCCGGCTTTTTAGGCTATTGGGAAAAATTCAAAACGCAACCGATCTTCCAATTTTTTTGCCGTCAAAATTGAAAAAGTCAGTGTAATCTATAACAGATCAACTGCTTTCGTTTGACTTACGCGGTGCAGACATAAAATGTCTGCATGTCTGACAGCACAAACAACATTCACAGACAGAATCAAACAACAACTACAAACAGCAAAGCATGCCCATCCCAAAGCGATGCCACGCATTTGACACCCTTTATTTATTTCGTTTACGGCTATGGAAGACACAACAGTCCAGACAGCAGGGAAGACACAACTTTCCATCACGGAAGCTGCTAGTTTGGCAGGTTTAAATCGCACTTACTTTTACGAGAAATTTATCAATCCTGGACTCATCACAATTCATAAAGATCATCGCAACAAAAAGTACATTGAGCTGGTTGAGTTACTGGCAGTGACCTGACCATTACAGAAAAAATTCCCAAACACACCCAACAACACACCAACAACAAGCCACACAACAAATCCAACAACATCACACTTGTCTGAAACAACACCTTCAGACAACACATCTGACAGGGAGGCGACACAAATACTGCAAGTCAAGCTGGAAGCGCTACAAGGGATGCTGCATGCGAAAAATGAATTGCTGCGGGTGAAGAATGAACAACTGGAGCAGGCACAAGCACGGGAGCAATTCTATCAAGAGGAATTGCGTGCCGTACGCTTATTGGCTGCGCCGCAGGTGAGCGTACAGAAAACGCCCGAAACCAAACTGAAAAGACGTTTCTTTGGTCTGTTCTGACCCAAGCAAAATTAGCACGAATTGACGCGATCTATTGTTTGTCTATTCGCTGTATTCCAGCTTCGTCTGCATCTGTTGTCTGACGAAGATTTTAAACACGGCAGCATCGCGTCCTTGCTTGCGAAACAGCCTCAAATCGAGTTCAGACGCTTGCGATAAAAAATCGGATTCCAACGTATGCTTATCGAACTCATCCAGCGCTTCGTATTGAGACAATGCAAGGGCGTTTTCTTCCGCCAAACGACGCGCCTTTTTGTCGGCGTTGAGATCCGCTTCGGCTGCTTGTTTTCTTTCAGTTTCTTTGGCAAGCTGCTTTTGTTCACGCTTTGCTTTCGCGCTAGCGTAGCCCTCATGCCAGCCTTCTGAGATCGCCGCAGCATACAGTGCTTGATAATTCACAGTCTTGCCTTGTTTTTCCTGCTGTTCGCTATATTCGTTCGCACGCTCGATACAAAGTTCGATCTGTGCCCCCGTGCGTGGCAGTGCAAGATATTTTTCCTGTAACACAAGACTGATCGGCGTTTTTGCAAAACGAAACGGGCTGCTTTCATCCAGGGGAGACAAAGGAAGTTGCGTTTGCTTTTTGTGCGCGATTTTGAAATGCAGACCCGTGACCTTACGACCGCCATCATCCTTAAAAAAATGCGGCTTCACCGTGATATCAGACAATTCGCTGTCGTTAATACATTGCACTGGTTTCGAGATAACACGGACATTGAGCTTCTTAAAATCAGGATACTCCATCGGTTTAATACCCATGTATTCCCGAAAATGTTCGATCGACATTTTAGGCGTGTGCGGCACGCCAATATAGTCCTTGCAGAGCTTGTAAATGATCGCCTCGTACTTACCCGTAAAGTGATTAAAAATTTCCCAGTTAATTTGCGCAAACATGGCTTTGGGATCATCCAATCAACGCATAACATCTTCAAGAAATGATGGTAGTTTAAAGCGAATATACGAATTACTGACACGCCATTCAGACAAGAATCCTGCACCATAACGCTCTTTTCAACCATCTTTGCCAAGCATATTGAAAGCGATGGTTTCATTCTTCAGTGCCAGCAAATCATTCCACACTTCGGTTTTGTTAGGGACATAGCCAATCAAGTCAGCCAGTTTTGTCATCGGCATGGAATAAAAGCCTTTTTCGTCTGGCGCGACAGCATTTTCGAATTGCTCGCGAAATTCCTGCAAAAGCAGAATCCAATATTTATACTGCTGTAGACTAATTTTGTGCTTGATATGAATAATGGCCTGTGGCGCTTTCAGCGTACCCAGCCATTTGCCATCGTCCACTTGCATCATTCTTCGCTTTTTCGGCATAAGCCAGCATTAATGATATTGCTTGTGTCTCAGCATATACAGGAAAGTGAACAAACAAAATTTTTGTGTTCACCAAACGCCTTTACTGGGGGGAATTTGTTCACTTTATGTGGGGGGATTCTGTGTACCTTTAGGTGGAATCCGTGTACTTTACCGGGGGGAATCGGTGTACCTTACATGGGGGGATTTTGTGTACCATAGAGTGCATGTTGTCACACCAGTGCAAGCTTACTCAGCGACGTAAACAATATCTTAAATTTCTTTAAATGCAGTAATATAAGTTCACATTTTTGTTTGGGATGCCGAAAAGGGAAGACCACCTTGTTGCTGCTTTTCTTGTGACGCGTTATCAAGGAAAAACAAGCTGACGAATTCAATACCATACGACCCGGTTGCAAACATCAACAGAAATAAGAAAAAAACGGCCGCCAGCGCGTGTTCAGTATCGATTGCATAGGGTGGCACTATGCGAATGATAAAAACGCGCCTACGAGCAAATTTTGCCCCTTATTTGCGACGTTCAAAAGTCATCGAAGCATATTGGAAAATAAAATATAAACTATATCTGTCTTCACACCATTCACAAACTAGAATAGCCAAGTGATTTATTGGCAGATTACTCCTAGGGTTTCATTTGACTGAGCAACGCCAAAATATAAGATAGGGGAGTGGTATGCGCAAACATCCCACTCCTATCCAACCCTGGCGCTGGGGTTTTACTTCCGTTAAGGTGTCACTACACGTAATAGCAGTATAGCCAACAAACGATGACGATCAGGATAGCGATGTCGCGCATTAGTAATGCTTCGGCATGTCGCATCTTCTTATACCGATTCGGCTTGCAAGTACACTTGCTCGTTTTTCCGCCCATAGGACAAATGATCAAGAAATAAAACGCTTCTCTTACAAGAGGCGTTTTATTGTACCTTGTCGGATAAAGGAATATTCGCCTGAAAACATAAAAAAATGCTGAACGTAACTTCAGCATTTTTTTTATCACTTCTAAATTATCGGATACCTATTCGTCACAACACAGATTTTTTGGTGACACTGCGACGCTCATGATCCACACCAATGATTTGCAATATTTCGTCTTCGACGATATAGAAAACACGAAAAGGGAAGCGGTCTAATCACCAAACCCGCAACGCACCACCTTTCAAAAGGTGAGCGAAACGACGAGATCCGATATTGGGACGCTCCGCCAGTAAATCCCGCGCAGCACGAAATTCGGCAATGAATCGTTCGGCAATATCTGCTGTCGCAAACTGATGGTAGTAGTCGATGACCTGCTCAAGATCAATGACAGCCCGAGGACGAATAACAACACGCAGCAAGCTAGGCTTTTTGAGGAATACGCGCTTGCAAACGCGCAAAGAATACGTCATCCACTGGAATAACCGCACCACTTTGCAAGCCATCCTGCACCAGCTGCAAGATGTGTTGTTCTTCGTCATTACGTGCGCCGTATTGCTCGGGTACGTCGGGCATAGGGAGCATTTCAGCGAGATCGCGGGCGTAGAGTTTGAAAGTCATAGGTAAATTATAGGCCACACCTAAAAAATGCAAAAATAATGTGGTGTTTCTCAGGAAGCGACAACGGATTTTATTCACCTCATCATCGCTTATTTAGCACTGACACAAGACTAACAGGCTACCGCCAATTTTAAAAACCTTGAGCACAACCATCTGCGCGAACTCGCCAGCCAAGGAAATATTTGCTAATATTCCAAGAAAATAAAGAAAAACTAAAAACTACTGAAACACGTCACTTTGACGCTTTTTACATCACGAATAGTGAGGATTGATGCAAGTTTCGAATGAAATCACCATCCAGTATCAAGAAAACCCCGCCATGCTCGGCGTGATGGCTGATAAAGAAGCGCAGCGACTCACCATTCCCGACTTCGCCCATTTCCAGCGCGTACGCGCAAGTTCACTACTACGCCCGATGCAACCCATCAAGGCGATCTGCTATCACGAACATAAAACTGCACGGCAAGTGTTTGATATGGTCAATCAAGATTATCAACGCAACTATCAGCAAGCACTACGGCGATTCGAACTCAATAAACGCGAGATTGATTTACTGAACACCTATCCGAACAACTGGGAAGGTTACGGACAGTATTTAATGGATCACTTTGCCCAAGTAATCGCACACTTTGGCGCAGTGCAGGCATTTCCCATCAATGAGGAAAGTCGCCGGATGCATAGCTATATTACGGGTGGTTCTGGTTCAGGAAAAAGTGAGTGTATCAAGTCCCTCGCCTGGCATTACCTGACGGTCGATACTTCCAGTGCCTTGATATTTCTTGACCCGCATCACGATGTTGCCGAGCAAATTGCACAATTCAAGCCTAATGTCGAAAATGACCGACTCGTCTATATCTGCCCTGCTATCAGCGATGATGTCTTCCCTGGGCTCAATCCATTCGATATTGACGGCAAAGAAAAGTTGACCGATAGGGAAGCAGAAAAGATCGCCAGTGAATTTCTCCATGCGTTAAAAGAAATACTCATGGATGATGATCTATCGATCTTCATGGAGACATTGCTTAAGAATACGCTGCCAGTCATCGTTAAAATGCCCGGCACGTCGATCTATGATTTGATTGATTTTCTCCAGCCCAAATCCAAAGAACAAAAGGATCCACTGCCTAAGGAATATGCGGCACAAAAATATATCGATTTCGCCCATGCGCATTTTGAGAATCAAGAACTTTTAAGATTTCTTGATGGTCAATTCGATCACGATAATGAATTCACTCGCACCAGAAATTCGGTCACCACCCGACTACGCGCCATCTTTGGCAGTACTCTGATGCAAAATCTCTTTAGCGGCAAAAGAACGATCCGCTTCGAGGAACTCATTCCTCAAAGAAAATTAATGGTCTTTAATCTCGCTGAGCTTGGCGGTGAAGCCACTTCCACAATCGGGCGCTTCATTTTAATCACGCTCAAAATTTTCGCACTCAACCAGGCCAAACTTAAGAAATCGGAACGTAAGCCCTGCCATGCTTTTGTGGACGAATGCCATCACTTTGTCACAGAGAGTATGGGCGACATCCTCAAAGATGCGCGTAAATTCATGGTATTCCTGACGCTCGCACAACAAGGCGCTGGGCAACATCCCATGAAAAGCACACTCTTTGAATCGATACTCACCAACTGCGCGACTAAGATGGCTGGTGTAAATAGCGGCAATTCACTGGCAGTGATGGCAAAAGAAATCGGCATACCTAGTGAAACCATCGGCAATTTCCGCAAAGGGCAATTTGCATTGTTTCAGCGTGAAGCCATACCCAACACTGCCATTGTACGTATGCCGACCAACACATTAGATAATACCGCGCAAATGCATCCATTACAGTGGGATACCATTTTATCGAATCAGCTCGAACGCTATTATCGTCCTCCCAAGAAAAGTGCTTCAAAAAAACAAACCGTTAATCATGAGAGCGATATTCTTGCGGCGGATCTCGACATGTATCGGCATTAAACACGATGATCGATACGCATATCACACCACGTCGCATTGACTTTCTGAGACTACTGACACGCACAGGATTTGCGTCAACCCGCCATCTTGCTGAATCGGGTTTGATCAAGAATGCGACCACCTATAGCCAGTCTGCATTTTACAAACCCATGTTAGATCAATTGCTGATTGGTCGTATGATGATCCTATCGCCCTACGGTATCGGCAAGCGTGTCATGTATTACCTCACAAAAAAAGGCGCGCAATTCGTTGCCGACGCAGATGGATTGGATCTCGACAACTTACGCTATTTTGCACTCAAAGGTGGCATCGTAAATGCAGCCAGTACGGGTGCTGAAGAAGGTTTGATCCGTGCCGACTTTCCGCATAAAGAAGCCTATGTCTCGGCACTTATCGCATTCGAGCGCTACTTAGAAAGCACTGAATATCAAATCACTGAGTACCAACATTACTACGATAGAAAAATGGGCAGCACATCGATAGAAATCGGTGGCAGACGCTTTCGCCCGGATGGATTAATGGTGGTCGATCCTATTGTACCGTCCAGGCCAAGTTACGCGTTTATCGTCGAATTGCACAGACACAGTGATCGCAAGAAAATTGTGCAGCAACTTAAACGTCACGTTGACGCATTTAAACAAAAAGGCTTCGCTGATAAATTCGGGCAGGGGAAACCCCATTTCGTGTTATCGATCTACGCCGCAGAAAATGTCGTCGCCATGCAGCAAGTCATCGACACGCTCAAACAAGATCCCGAGACTTGGCCTTATATCGAACGCTTTTTTATGTTCGCTGAATTAGACGCACTACGAAACGATTTTTACGAAGCTTGCATTTACTTTGGAGGTTCAAAAAAACCTCTCCCACCAACGACCAGAAAGGACTATCCATGAAAACCATCTTTATCAAAATACCTTTGATGATCTTCCTATTCCTTGGACTCTGTACTGTTTTTAGCGACGATCCAAGTCGACTTCTGGTATCAGGGAATAAGTTTTACTCATTTGCAGCACTTGCCTTTGTCATCGTTTTTTTATTGCCAGGCATTTTCAGAAGCATGAAGAGCAATAGCGATGCAAAGCGCTATACCAATGAACGGCACGCACAAGAGGAAGCAAATCATCAAAACGAACTACGCCGTGAGCGCGAGAAAATTCAAATGCGCAATGAGGAAAGTATTCAGCACTTAATGGCGACACTGCAAATTCAATTCAGAATCGATCAACAAAAAATGCAGCAACTCGAGCAAATCAAACGTGATTTTGAGAAACGCAAGAATGCCGATACAGCTAGTATTCTTGCACGTCTCGAAGCGATGAGAGCGAGTCAATAATGCGCTGGGTATCGATCGCCGACATTCAAGCGTCACTTGATCCTGCAACGCGTGCAGCAAACCAAAGGCAGCACATGGAATTATGTGTGACGCAAGCCAAGCTAGAGCAGGCTGAGCGACATCATCAAGAAAAAATGCAAGTCGATATTGAAACGACGCAGATCCAAGCGCGCGCATTACTCGAACGTGAGCACATATCTGGTCAGAATGCGATTGCGTTAGCTGACCGCACCCATATCTTGACACAATCGGCGAATTCCAGTGCATTGATTGATGCGGCGTATCAAAGTCATTTGAAAGAGCAAGAAGAGTGGTCTAAGACCATGGCAGACGCTTTGCGTCAACTAGTAATCATTGAGGCGGACACAATTCGCCAAGAGCGTCTGAAGGCACTTGATCAAAAACACCTGATCGAAAAAATTCGACTCGAAAGTAATTTGAAACTGGTTGAAATGACGTCTGCGTATGAGATCCAAAACAATCGATTCTCTTACGAAAAATCTTGTGAGATCACGTTCAAATTGGTGGAACGAGCGTTAAACCTAGGAGAGGAGCAGATGCAACCAGATCAAATACGTGACTTAGTGCATGAAGCGATGGAACAGGTTGGCGCAATGAATTCGTTTTAATACCGCAGCATACTTTCATGAAATTGTCAGCAAAACGAATTATCAGAAAATATTGCAAATACCTGTATCCACGCCATACAGCTTCAAAGTAAAATAAAAGCGCCCCAAGCAATTGGGAGCGCTTTACTTCTTTATGTTTCGTCTATGCAGCGATTTCTAGGTGCACGTATAAGACAGGCTTATTTGCTTCGTAAAATGCAAGCGTCCGTTTCATTACTAATGTCCGGTACTGCAATTTTGAAGGATTAGTTTGGCTGGGCTTGCACCGTAGCGCAACGACATCCTAATAGAAGTAGCGCCCTGGGTTCAGGGCTTTGATGAGGGGTGGAGGCGTAAGAGCGCCTTCACCCTTTTATCTTATATACACACTGCTCCAAGTCAACAAATTTATGAATAGATGCCTATCAATTATTTCAACCAAGTCTGTTTTATCTTATCGAAATCAAGAGCTTTCCATTCTTCCTTCCAAAGCTCGAAATATGGAATGTCATTAGACGACGGAGAAGGACTGCACTGATTCACCTTTACAAGGGATGGCATCACGACGGCTTCACCGATCAGTAATGCTTCTCCAGCACCGAGAGTCGGCAATTTATCACTGAGATTTCCGAGAGTATCTGGAAGAAGACGCGCTACGTAGCTCTGATCGCTTGGATTCGTCAATCGCATGGCTAAGAAATTACTGCATTGGGAGAATATAGTCTCTGAAATCTCAGATGGACGTTGACTAGACAATAAAAGCGTAACGCCATACTTCCGACCTTCCTTTGCGATTCGCTCAATTGAAACCTTTGATGCTCGATATTTTGCCAATTCACTATTCGGAACATATTTGTGCGCTTCTTCATAGACCAGCAAAATTGGTGCGTCGTTATTGACTATCTCATTCGCACTGCTTCGCAGTACTTTATAGTAGTAACCGTATTCAAACAAAATTCTGGAAATAAGAGAGACTGTAATGCTTAACACCTCAAATGGAACACCGCTTAAATCGATTATTGTGACATTCGAGTTATTCGCACCATAGCCAAGCAATGTTTGCAGAGTGCCTTCTAGAGTTGCGATATTTGCCGCATCTCCAAACAGGAAATTCAATCGTTTTTGAGCAACTTTCGATTCGAACCGCGTAAAAAATTTATCAAGTGTTCCATCGGCATAATCACCCTTGGTGATGCTTTGAGCTTTCGACGGATAGAATTCCAATCGCTTTTCAAAATACTTACTAAGTCTATCAGTTGATGAAAGCGCCAAACCAAGATTTGCATCTGTCTTACCTTCTGCAAGAAGCGCGTACGAACCATCATTGACCATGTATCGCGCTTCATTTTTCGCGTTTATGGTTTCGCTTTTGATGTTATAAAGAGCGTTCAACACTTCTTGAATATCGAAACGCAAAGGACTGTCGTAAAAAACCGATTTAGCGCTTAGATTATGTCTCTGCTTATTCTCTGTCACGAGATTACGAAATACTGACGACTGGTTGTAATTGTCGCGCTCGCCAGTGTCCAATAGTATTTCCTCCAACTCATCGCTATTAAGTAGCCAATACGGAAGATTCAGGTTGTCAATATTCAAAAAGTTTGCGTTTGGAAAAGCCGTTTTGTACTCGGAATGAATGTCGAAAATTACAATGTGTGAATTGTTCAATGAATAGGTGCCATTTTTCGCTGACACCGCCTTTTGCACTATACTCGAAATCGTATGTGACTTACCTGCACCAGTTGAACCTACAACAGCAATATGCTTATTGAAAAATTTGTTTCCTTCAACCGGAATACTAATATTTTCATTTGCAGCCAAAGAACAAAATGTGAATTTTTTCGACTGCTCCACAGATTCATCAAAGATTTTTTTAATGTCGTCTTCCGTCGCAGGAACAACTCCGGTAGGTGGGATCGTCAGTGTATCGCCACCTCGGATAAATTTTCCATCACGAATAATTCCTAGTGGCAGTGCTTCAATGACGTGGCGGCGTTTTTCTTGGTCGATTACTTCGATGCAGAAATTTTCAATAATGGCGATCAGGGCACAATCCTCATTATCCGTAATTCGGAGGTATGATCCGACCTTAATAGGTTCGCCGCTGGAAAATGCCGCAATATCTTCAACAGAAATCTTTACCTTATCAGGGAAGATTGCAATGACTTCAGCATGCGTTGCGTTTTCTATTGTCATACTAAATTACCTCATTAATGAAATAAACGGTATCTGTTTTTATCTGATGGTGTTGGGAGCCATGCGGAAGAACTGTAGAGTCCAACGCTTTGTTTTTGAAGAAATCAAAAATTTCAATTTCAGATCCTATTTCAGATGTAATTATCAGCTTAATTTGATCCACTGAATCTATAAATTTCAGCTTGATTAGATTGTCTTTAGTCGGTGGTCGTATCAGTCTCGACACAACAAATTGTGATCCACGAAACGGATATCCGTCTATCAGTTCTATGCCTTGAGTAAATAAATTCGTCTTAAGTGAAATTAATTCTGCCGCCGAAATTCCTGATAAAAGTACGTATGGGCAGAACCTATCAGCTTGTAGAGTTCCTTTGTTCTCGACGTGTGAGTAACGTTTGCTAATCTTGATAAGTATTTGGGTCAACTTAGCCAAATCAAATTCGGACGTGGCATCACATACGAAAATACGCGTCGATTTCGGTACTCGAGTAGATAATGGAAAATGAAAATGCCTTTTCTTGATTACGCGAGCGTAGTAATCGTCACCAAACTTCTTGCGCAACCAAACTTTAAAAACTACGTCTTTACAATTCACTCGTGCAATAAACTGGGATTTAGTAATTTTCCGATCATTTACATTTGCCTTAATTGCCAAATCTTGGATTACGTTGATTGCATTTGGATAGTAAAAAACTTCCGTATCTTCTTGTTGTGAACCTGTAATTTGAGATTTTAAGAGGCGTTTTGCCTCATTTTGTTGCTCATCATAAGACGCTGCATTGATATCGATTTCGAGCAATTGACGAAAAATCGCCAATTGAGCATCGCTAACCTCAAGTTCAGAATAAACCTCATGAGAAACACCTTTGGTTTTATAAGTAAGAAAATTTTCTTTTAGAAATTTCAGGTCGAAATTGTTTTCGAGCTTATCTTGACCGCTCTTATAGTGACCGTAAAGAAGGTAGCGGAATTGTTGTCCAGCATTGCAACCATTCGCTTTAAAGTGCCGCAGCATGTGAATTACAGCGTCTTTAATTATCGAATGATTGTATTCACTCCCTTCATAGTATTTACATTGAGTGAGGACACTTTCATCGCCATCAGTTAAATCTACATCTTCTAATCCCTCAATCGTGGCAACTGCCGTCTGAGACGTAGCAGACAATATTTTCACGATAGTATGATCGAACTGATAAAAATAGCCTTTTATAGTCGCATTTGCGGAACGGTTCGTCATAGATTCATTATTTTTAGTAAATTATTACGTTCCGATGTCAATTTTTTAAAAGAGAGTAGTTAAGGATGTTTAATGAAATTTAATCAGGTTTTCTATCCGTCTGATTATCAATCCTCGCGAACGCAATGCGATAGTCAAGCCGATCGGCTACCATTTTGACTAAAAATACCCCAATCACGATTAAATATAATAGTCTTCCCCTACTTTCAATAATTATTCAGCACTGTACGAGTTATCATCGTGCTTGCAAATTCTAGCAGCTTAAGTCCTGCGCTCCCAATATGTCTTTAAAATTCGTCATCGTTTATGACTTTTAATTATAGCAATTTACTAATCAAATTGTTGTTTTTGCTGATGTGCTAATTTTTACCAATGAAGAAGTTACAGATCTTATCTTTAGGTTGAAATCAGCAGATTCGGTGGATTTATCGATACTGAAAAGTGCGAGTCATTAGCTAAAAAAGCCATTCCAAAAACACTAAAATTTAATCAAACCACCTAAACTAAGCTAGGTCGTTTTTTTCTGCTGGCGCGAAAACTCGGAAGGAAACACAGAGAAAATATTACCCAACTGGGTAATATTTTTCTTATAAACGCAAAAAAGGGTTAGGAAGCATAAGCTTACTAACCCTGATTCTTACTACTAAATTTCGTGGTAGGCCGTGCGGGATTCGAACCTGCGACCAACGGATTAAAAGTCCGCTGCTCTACCAGCTGAGCTAACGACCCAAAACTTTTACTACATTTACTGCTTCAACTTTATCACGCAAATGCAAAGCAAATTGCTAAGATTTCGTAACAAATAAAAAAGACTTAGATTCTCACCTAAGTCTTTTCCACTGAATTCGTGGTAGGCCGTGCGGGATTCGAACCTGCGACCAACGGATTAAAAGTCCGCTGCTCTACCAGCTGAGCTAACGACCCGAAAGAACGAAATTATAGAATGATTCTATGATACTGTCAATTCCATAGCCAGATTATTTTGTTGACGGCAATCTGCTCTTGGCAGCTTGCGCGGCATCAGTACCAGGGAATTTTGCAATCACTGCTTCCAATGTTTTACGCGCTTCTTTTTTGTCTTTCAAATCAATCTGACAAGCTGCAATATTCAACATGGCATCAGGTGCTTTTGCCGTATCAGGATAATTCTTCAACAAGATCTGCAGAGTCGCAATCGTATTTTTACAATCACGTTGCGCATAGTAGGAGTTACCTAACCAGTATTGTGATTCGGCGGCAAATACTGAGCTCGCGTAGTTGACGTTGAAGCTAGTAAATGCAGCGGCAGCATTGGCATATTGTCCCGATTTGTACAAATTCATCGCCGCATCAAAAGTCCTTTGCTCGCTCTGCTCGATGGTCACTTCGCGACCGTCGACACTTAATTTTTTCGGCTCCAAGGCGCGCAAACGTTTGTCCAAATCGTTGTAGAAATCTTGCTGACGTTTCTGTGCATTCGCAAGCTCATTCATCAACACTTCAATCTGGCCACGCAATGCCGCGATTTCCGATCTTAATTGTTCGTTTTGGTTGTTCAAATCTATCAAACTTGTCTTATCCGCCTTTTCCTCTAACTTAGCATCGAGTCTCGCTGTCAATGCCGTCAACTTGGCGCGTAAATCCAAGATCGCCTTACGCGCTTCATCATCATCAAACAGACCAGGATTAGCCAAGGCAGGCACACTCAAACATGCGAACAGCACAACTGCAAATTGCTTACGAAGCTTCAACAGATTCATTTTCTTACCTCTAAGATGTTCCAATACATGAAAGGGACGCCGATACCTGCGTGCTTTCTCAAAACAAAACGGACTTTGCAGTATGACACCGCAAAGTCCGTTTGATAAGCCTGCGCAAAGACAAAAACTTAAAATAATCCAATCACGTCAAGCGTTAGGATTATTTTTTGTAGATGATGTCAGAGCGACGGTTTTGTGCCCAAGAAGCTTCATCGCTACCAGTTGCACGTGGTTTGTCCTTGCCCAAAGATACTGCTTCAACTTGAGACTCTTTCACGCCCAACAAAGACAATGCTTTACGCACTGCTTCTGCACGTTTTTGGCCCAATGCGATGTTGTACTCACGACCACCGCGTTCGTCAGTGTTACCTTGAACCAAAATAGAACGATTTGGATTCGCAACCAAGAATTTCGCGTGACCTTCGATCACTGGCTTGAATTCATCCTTGATGTCATATTTGTCGTAGTCGAAGAAAACTTCTGTTTTCACGCCTTGCGGGCCATTCGTCGTGTCAACAACGGCTGCCTGAACACGCTTAATTTCTGGCTCAGGTTGTTTTGGTTCTGGCTTAGCCTCAACCACAGGGGCTGGCTTAGTTTCTTCTTTAATTGGTGTGCTGCAAGCAGAAAGCAAAGCTACGCTAGCAACCAACATAGCCAATGTCTTCGATACAGTAGTGAAACGCATAAATTTCTCCTATTAATAAATTACAAACTTCAAACCCGATTCAAAAATCAAATTCGTGCAAATATATCGTAAAACTAAAAACACGATATTATTTCACAAAAGGGCCCCATGTGGGCTCCCGAATATCGGCGGCCTGCAAAGATAATTTCTGTTTAACCTTGCCATCAATTGACACAATGCCAAGAGTTCCCTTGCGTCCAAGCTGCGTGGCGTATAAAACGTAGCGGCCATTCGGTGCAAAACTCGGAAATTCATCGCGTGCGGTATCCGACAAACGCAATTCCTGTCCATTCACCAAATCTAAGGCATACACCTGATCACCGCCGTCACGACGAGAGATATATACCAAGGTATTCCCGTCTGGAGAAATGCGGGGTGAGATGTTGACGCCACCTTTGAACGTTAGGCGCTTTACTTCGCCACCACTGGCATTCATACGATAAATTTGGAAACCGCCACTGCGATCACTAACGAAATAAATACTCTGGCCGTCAGGGGAATAACGTGCTTCCGTATCGATTCCACCACTACTCGTTAACCTCTGCAAACCACTTCCGTCCGCATTGATGGAATAAATCTGCGAGATGGCATCCTTAGACAAAGAAATCAAAAGCTTAGTTCCATCTGGCGACCACGATGGCGCCGAATTATTGCCTTTAAAATTTGACACCGTGGTTCTTTGACCTGTCATCAAATGCTGAATGTAAATCACAGGCTTTTTCAGCTCCAGCGAAACATAGGCGATCTTGCTGCCGTCAGGCGACCACGTCGGCGAGAAAATCGGCTCTTTAGAAACCAGCGCCACCTGTACATTTTCACCGTCAGCATCGGCCACCTCAAGATGATATTCACTGCCGGCTTTGGTGACATAGGCGATACGTGTTGAGAAAACACCAGGCAGACCCAACAACTTCTCGTAGACGTCATCAGCGATCTTATGTCCTGTCAAACGCAGTTTGTTAGCTTGCGCGTCCATCTGAAAACCTGACAACATCGACGCTTTTACAAGGTCGTACAGTTTATAGCGCACATCAAAACGACCTTCCGCATTCTTACTGACACTACCGACCACCAAAGCCTCTGCGCCTTTACTCTTCCACTGATCATAATTCACGGACGTCGTTTCCGAGATGGCGATACCAGTTTCAATCACTCGGAAATAACCACTACGATTCAAATCGTCGCGAATGATGGTGCTGACGAGTTGAGGTGACAATTCTTCATTGGCAAAAGCAGCGACCGCGACGGGCACTTGAGTGGAGCCAACGCCGGACACTTCAACCCGCAACTGCGCCTGTGCTGGCAAAGCACAAAAACCCGCCAACACACTAGCTAAAACTAGCCAGCGACGAAACATAGATTCTAGCTTCATGGATTCTATTCTTTCATTTTGTGAACATAAACGAGACTGCTTGGTACTTCACCTGTCTTATCTCTAGGGAATGGCACCGACTTCTCAATTGCCTTCTCCACCGCATCATCGAAAGCTTGATTGCCCGATGATTTAGTCTTTTTCAACGGCCCCCTCAACGAGCCATCGGGGAATAAATTAATGATAAATTCCACCGTCGGATTATTCGACGAAGTATCGGTCACAGAAAACACTGTGTTCGATTTAACCTTCGCCCCAATCTTTGCCAGATAACTCGGATCGCCGCGATTATTTCCTGTCGATTTGAGGGCATCACCAACGCCACCACTACCAGTCTTGGTCGCTTGGCTATTCAAGCGTTTCATATCCTCTTCAAACATCTTGTCGCGTAAGGCCTTTTCCTTTGCCAAACGCTTCTTCTCATCTTCTTTTTCTTGCTTTTCTTTTTTCAGTTTTTCGGCCGCCAGCTTTTCTTTCTCGCGTTCTTTCTCTTTTTCGCGTTTCGCCTCTTCATCAGCAATACGTTTCTTCTCGGCAGCCAGGCGTTTACGTTCTAATTCAAGCGCAATTTCGGGATCTTCTTTTTCGACTTCCGGCTCCACGACTTTCGGCACTTCTACTTTCTCCGGCTCATCCTGTGGCACTTCGGGCGTCGGCAGTGGCGCGGCTTGGCGCGAGGTAAGATCCCACACTTCGACTTCCTCAAAATTAGTTTGCTTACTCTGCCACTGTATGCCAAACCACAAGAAGGCGAACAAAACCAAATGCATCAAAGCTGCGAGCGTCAATGAGCTCCACGACGTCTCGCCATAAATACGAGAGCGTGATCCGCTATTTGCTGCATCAAAGGTAAACTCACTCATACTGTTCTATTACTGTTCTATCTGACTAAACAACTTTGGCTTCAGATCACAAAGACAATTCCAACGATCGAGCACAATATCGCCACAACTACGGAAACTGTGTCGGCATTATAAGCCGCCTAAGGCTCTTTTAAGCGATAAAGCTATGAAACGACCGAAATCCGATTTCGGCTGACAGCCTAACTTAAACCTCTACTGCTTCGATTCAAGTCCGCACCCTATTTCTAGCGCTTATGTTCGCTAATCATGTTCAATTGAACGAAAAACTATACTTCACATCCAAACTTTGATCTGTGCCGGAGCGCGCTACCAAACGAACACGACGACCGAGCTGCCAACTCGCTTTTAAAGCACTACTCGCATCGCTCATGCCGCGCTCGATCGACAACACCAATCCCGGCTTAATGCGCCAGCCGATATTCAGTACATTATCGTTATTCACAGCCCCGACTGTCGTTTCACCCGCAATCGTTTGGCTTGGCAATTTAGAAGAGCCACCGTTTTCCGCAGGGCCAATCGAGAATTCGTCAAAGCCCAAACCTTTCGCCAACTCTTTCGGAATATTGCCAGAACCATCCGAGCCAAACAAAGCACCGGCCGCTGTCAGTAACAAAGAGGCGTCATTGACGCCAAGCTGATCCGCCTCACGCCCCAAAATCAACCACGAGATCTTATCGTTATCTGGCACGTTCGGCTCTGACACTAAGCGCACTTGCGGATTGGCGACATTACCCGTCACTTCAACTCCAGCCTCCACCAACAAACCTTTTCTTAAGGCTCTTACATTCAAACTTGGATTGTTCGGAGCGCCTTGAAATTTAAGGATGCCTCGTTCAATTTCAAGTTGTTGGCCATAGCCCTCATATTGACCACCATTGGTTGCGATCGAGCCACTCGCCTGCAAGCTACCGTTTTCATTCATCCGCATACGCATCGTACCTGTCAATGCAGTATTCAAACCACGGCCGACAAAAACAAAACGAGGTCCCATATCAATTTGCATATCGGCGCTGGCACGGAACCCCTTTCGCTCCTCGAGTTCCGTGGTTTCCGGATCAAGCTTAATGGCCTGATTGATGACCACGTCACTTGAAAGGCTAGGTGGCGGCAACTTTGGCAACTTGAAATAAGCAGCATCTGCGCCAAGTTTACCGACCAGTGACCACAAATTATTTTTCTGGGTAATCTGCGCTTCACCGCTCATCACTAACCATCGATCCTTACGCTGTAAGGCGGGGAATTTCTTCCACTGCATGCCGATCGCACCGCTATTTTCTAACCAATTGATTTCACCACTCGCTGAAAACTCACCTTCTTGCCCTAACCAATTGAGATCACGCGTCTGTTCCAGTTTCGGAATAAAGCTCAGCTTATTGCTGAATCGCAGTTGTTGAATCTTGACGGTCTTTTCGGTTAATTCGGCGCGCAATTCACCATTCGGAAATAGTAAGCCCTCTGAAGCAATCGCCAACTCCAAGCCTTTACCATCAACACTTGCGCGATAACTCGGCTTTCCCATCTTGCCGCCAAGTTTGGCATCGAGATTCAATGCCCCTTTCAGACCAAACTCCGAACTTAGTTGCGCCGCCAACCACTGCAGTTCAGGCAACTTGGCATGCAATTCCCCACTGACCGGCGCTTCGGAATCGAGCGTCCACTTCTCATTTGCTTGACGCAGTTCGGTGTCCAAATGCGCCTGCCACTGCCCCAATCGTTTACCATCTGCGTTCAGCTGAATACTCAATTTCTCTGCATCACTGCCCGCGATCAATCCACCAGCATTGACACTTAAACGCAAATCACTGAGCCCCATGTACATCGCTTGCCCAGTACCGTCCGCATCATTCAAATAGAGATCACCGCCCTGCTGTCGCAGTTCAACTTTTGCTTTTGCATTTCCTTTTAATTGCACGTCCCAAGTCGCACCGAGGCGCAAATCGCCAGCAATAAAATGCTGTGGCTTCCACAGGTTCAACACCTGCATCACACGAAACTCGTCGAGGCTACCGCGGCTCTGCATCGAGCTTGGTGTCCATTCATACTGGTCCAATTTCAATTTACCAATAACACCGCTAAATTGTCCGTCACCGAAAAATACGCGATCCGTCGCCAGTTCGACATTTAACGGCGAATCAAGCTGCAGATCGACGTTTTCAGTACGATTACTGGTTCCAGAAAAGCCGACCAACTTAAATTGCGAAAACAAGCCCTTCCAACGCGCGTGACTCCAAGTCCTTAAATCGAGATCACCCTCACCGCGTAATTCCGTCCTATGAGTTTTGTCGAATTGTGTTCGGAACTCGAATTGATGGGCTTGTCGACTTCCTTTCACCTGAAACTTCAACTCCTCCGCCCAACTCCGTCGTTTCTCGGCGGGCTCGGCGCCGAGGTTTGGCGCATTCAAATCGATGCTCGCTGTATGAATGCCCTGCGCTCTCAAGTCCGCATCGAGCTTACCTTGTGGACCAGGCGCTGCGCGTAGCTTTAACTCGGCTTGATTCAAGCGCCATTGTTTAAGAGCGAAGTTCTCCAGTTTCGCATCTGCGGTCAAACTCAATGCATCAAAACCTCCGGCCAATTTACCATCAAGTTCTAATTTTCCAGAAAACGGTAAGCCCAATAAATTGCTTGCTACGCGTAGATCCTGTGCTCGCAATTGCCAACGCAGCTCATCCGAGGTTTTACCTAATGCACCGCTTGCTACCAGCGAGTTTTTGCCCCAATTCAAATCGAATTGATCAAGGGTGAGACTGGCGTCTTCCAGCCACGCGAAGCGCGTCTGTCCTTGCAATCGATGACCATCCCATTCGCCTTGCAATTGTTGCAGTTGAACTTGCAGTGCAACTTTGGGATGCAAGCTGCCTGTCACTTTCAACTCACTATCAAGCTTTCCAGGCGGAAGTGTGGTCCACAAGGCGGGATTAAATTGATTGAGATTACCTTGTACCTGAAATTTCTGTGCCCCTTCAAAACTGATATCACCTTGCCCTAAGAACCGCGATTGATCGACTTGTAGCTCAACTTTTTCGACATGCAAACTGCCATTGTCCCCAGCTTCATTGAACTCAAAACTGGCGCGACCGTCGAGGCGATTACGCGCATCATTTGCTTGCACCTGAAAATCGATAAATCGCGCCCGTTTAGTCTGAATTTGTAAATCACCCTTAATTTGCGTACGGCGCAAGCGACTATCGAATTGAAGGAGATCGATGCCTTCAGCCTGCAAGCTCGCTTCCAAGATTGGCATACGATGTTCGTGCAATTCGAGTTGCGCCTTGCCCCAGAATTCCCCATTTTGCATTTGAAGCTTGAAATCCTTGAGGCGCATCAAGTTTTGCTGCCATTCAATCGCCGCCGATACAGACTTGAAAGGGATACCATGCTGATCAAAACTCTTAGCCTTTGCATTTTGAATCGCGACCTTCCCTTGGAGGTAATACGCCGCTGCCTCGTTCACTTGGGCAGCCTTAGTATCAGCGACTTCAATGACCGCACTCGCTTTGTTCAGGCTATTCGCTTTGCTAGCTTGTTTGCCAGTTTTACTCTTCTGTGTATTCGACTCAGCGGCCGCACTTGACTTTGGTGTCGGAAAGTCGTGTGCCTCGAGCTGAGCCTGGACATCAAGGACCGCAGCGGGGGCGTGTTGATTCAGATGATTTAAATCCAGTCCTGTGATCGAGGCTTTGACTGTGCGCAATGGATGCGCGGCGAAAGTTCGCAGCTGCAGTTGCACTTCGCCTTGTGCCAATACGGCTTCGCCGGACTTAGGATCTTTCTTGCCCGCCGATTGCATCATTGTAGTCGCGCTTACTGCTTGCTGATGAATCTGAGCTTGAGCCAGAAGCTCCAACAGACTCCCTGAGAATTTCAAATCAGCAGTCACTGGTGGGATATCTGGGTAGGCTTGTCCCGCATAATGCCCGGTCACGTCCAAGGCAAACGGGCTTGCCATTGCCATTTTTCCCTGCGCTTCAAACTTACCCCAATCGCTGATGGCACTTGCCTGTATATGATATTGACCAGATTGCGTATGCGCCTTGGCAGTCATCGCTCGCAAGCTCAAGTATTTTTTATGCGATCCGTCGTTCAACCAGTCTGCAAGCTGTAGCTGTCCAAGTGCTGCTTGTTTGATACTAACTTCGATGGGGAGCTGTAAATTCTGTGGCGCATGGACCGGCTTGGTGCTTGGTTTGCTGGCCACTTGCACCTTTGAAGCTTGTATATGATCGATCTCAAGCTGACCACGCCACAAAGACCAAGGATGCCATTCAAGATCAAGTCCAGCAATCGTCACGGACTCTGTTTGATCTTGATACTGAAATTCCGCAACCTGAAGTCGGTCAGCTAAGCGCCCCTCGACACCTTCAAATCGCAAATGATGCAAACTCACACGTTCGACGATATCCAACGCCAAACGCGTACCGCTCGTGGTTTGGAACAACCAAAGCACAAACAAGGATATCAGTAATAAGATCAAACTAAGTAATTTGAGGCAGCGCCAACTCCAGCGTCTCCCCCAAGAGATTTTCTTAGTACTGTTGACTGGCGTCGTAGTCTGATCTGAGCTTGAGTTTTGCATGATAGAGTCAAACCACGCGGCTAAAACGCGATCGCGATGGAGAAATCAAGACGTAGCTTACGGGTCTTATTTCCATACGCAAGATCTAGCGCTATCGGACCGGCCAAAGTCTTCACACGCGCCCCAAGCCCAATACCTTGTTTCGCTTGAAAACTCTTCCAATTTGCAGCAGCATCACCGCTATCGAGGAAACCAGCAACACCAACAGTATTGTCTAGCCAGTGCACGTATTCAGCACTGGCAACACCGACGATACGCCCCCCTAAAACAGCCTCGCCCGATTTAACGCCTAAACTCTGATAGGCATACCCGCGCACACTCGTGCTTCCACCTGTGCGGAACAGATAACCATTCGGAATATTATCGGCGCTACTACTAAACACCTTACCTGCTTCCGCTCGAAGCAACAAGGTATCGCGCTTACCGATGGGGAGCCAATACTGATATTTGCCGTAGGCGCGGACAAATGATTGATCTGAAATAATCGCTTGGTTCGAGACCAAGGTTTCGAACTGCGCTCGATGTCCACGCCTAGGTGCAAACACATCATCGACAGCACGCCAAATCCAAGCGATGCTGCCAACCAAAGCTTGGCTCTTATTTTCGTTGTGCGCACCAAAAGCATTTGTATAGGCGGCTTTTTCTTCTGAATACTTTGCACCAATTGTCTGTTCCACTGTGCCTGCGGTAGTACTCCTCTTGAGCGCAAAAGCGGAACGAGTTTGGAGCAAACCTTCGATATTGCTTCGATCAAACAAAAGGCCAAAAGAATCCAAACGACGTTGATCATTTGGTGGAAGATAAAAATCAGCGTAACTCAGTTGTTGTTTTTGTTCGAGTCGCACAGCTGCGCGTAGGTCCCATAGTCGATCGAGCACATTGCGGTCGCGATACGTTGCCTCGGCGCGGAATCCTGTACTCGAGCTGTAACCGCCACTAACACCGAAGTCTCGTGTTTGACGTTCGTTCAAAACAACTTCGATAGGCAAAGCCGCAGCCTTACTTGCATCCGGTTCGAGGTTGAAGCTAACGGTAGAAAAATACGGTGAATTTTGCAAGCCACGTTGAAACTCTAGAAGCTTGGCGCTCGAATAAGGCTCGCCTTTTTTGGGTGGATTGAAACGCTGCAAAAGCCAATTGGGATAACGATCCAAACCAGTAACAACAAGATCCCCAAAATAGAAAGCAGCACCGCTATCCACTTCGACTTCCAAAATGGCCGACGCTGACTCTGCGTCTATCTCAGCACGACTCTCAGTTAGCGTAGCGCCCGCATATAAATTCGTGTGTAAAGCCTCGATTAACTGCGTCTTGGCCTCACTCCAATCACTTTGCTTGAATGCCGCGTTTTTCGGTAACAACCAAGTATTCAATAATTCATTGCGCCTTTGGATGGCCTCCTCATTCCCCGCATTCACGGCTTCCGCCAACGCTCCAGTAAAACGAATCTGTACATCCTTGATCACAGTTTGCGCTGCCGCCACCACCTCGACCTCGATCGCACTACTATCTCTGAGCTTATGAAAACGAATGATAGGACTGAAGTAACCTTCCGTCGCCAAAATAGAACTAATCTCCGACTGCAACTTGCGCAGAAGACTCGGCGTCACAAATTGTGACTCCGCCGACGAACTCAAAGTAGGAATGTGTTCTTGCAGCAGATCAATCAACTTGCCATTCAACTTAGCACTGTCGCGACTCAAGCGTAACTTGCTTTGACCCGGAGCGATGAACTCTTGATCTGGTTCACCAGTACCAGATAGCTCTGGCTCCCTATTCGTCTGCACGGAATTACTTACGCGATTTGGATCTTGCTGGGCGTAAGCAGTTGTAACCACGCAACTAAGACTCAACAAAAGCAAACCTAGCCCCTTACTCGCGAGGAGCGTCACAGGCCAAACACGAGTCTTAGGCGTTTTCACCATTATTTTGTTGCAAGCCCTACACGCGAAATACCTAATTTCTTAGCTTCGGAAATCACCTGTATCACTTCGTCATACTTGATTTCCTTATCGGCCGAGACCATCACAGAAATATCAGGTTTGCTCTGATGATATTCCTTGAGTTTTTGCATCAATTGCTTACGATCCGCCACCGTTTCTTTCGCCTCTTGTCGGCTATTACCATTCGAGGCACCTTTACTGACGATGCTAATCGTCGCCGAGGCGTTCGGCGCCAGTGCAATCTCAATGTAATCGGCTGGCGGTTTGGTTGACTGGCCTGCAGTAGGTAAATTGATCACGCTAGGATTAGTCATCGGGGCCGCCACCATAAAGATGACGAGCAACACCAACATGACGTCGATGTACGGTACAACGTTAATCTCAGCCTTAAATTTGCGTTTGCGTTCGCCACGGAGTGAACTCATAGTGCCCACCTAAATCTCAACGAGACTGACGTTGCAAAATATTCGAGAATTCTTCAATGAAGGTTTCGAAACGAATCGACAGACGATCGATATCATGCGAATACCGGTTATAGGCCAAGACCGCTGGAATCGCCGCAAACAAACCGATTGCCGTCGCCACCAAAGCTTCAGCGATACCAGGTGCAACCGCAGCCAAAGTCGCTTGCTGCACGTTTGCCAAGCCGCGGAAAGCATTCATAATGCCCCACACTGTGCCGAACAAACCAATGTAAGGTGACACAGAGCCGACCGAAGCCAAGAAGGAAAGATGCGATTCCAAATGATCCATTTCACGTTGAAATGAAGCGCGCATCGCACGACGTGCACCATCCAACATCGCACCCGCATCAAGCCCTGCTTTATTCGCCGCTTTGACTTTGTGATATTCGTTCATACCAGCTTCGAAAATACGCTCCAACGCACCGGTTTTATCACGCGGACCACGATGATTTGCGACTGCTTGTTGATACAACTCGACCAAATTACCTCCGGCCCAAAAACTTCTTTCAAACTGTTCCGTTTGCGCGCGCGCCTTCTTAATTGCGAACATTTTGCTGAAAATGTAATTCCAACTCATGATGGACACACCGAGCAAAATCGCCATCACGATTTGTACCAATGGCGAGGCATTGGTCACGAGGGTCACGATTGAAAGGTCTTGAGTTACAGTCATAATAATTTCTTCAAATTCAAAAAACGAAAATCAATCAAAGCATACTTACAATATGATCGACACAGTCATCACGATTGTACAACGCCTCGTAAACTGGCCACCATTTCATTAGGAATGGCGACTGGGCGCCAAGCGGCTTTATCAACCCAACACGCGGTGATGCGAGCCGATGTCAAAACCTGCTCACCGCGCCGCACTTCCTGATAAAACACGAGCGAAGCACGCCCTACTTTTTCGACCGCCGCAGTGACTTGGAGTTCATCGTCTAAACGGGCAGACGCATGATACTCGACATTGCTTGCCTTAATCACAAATAAAGCACCGTAACGCTCAAGCAGTATGGATGATTCCAGATTAACAGTGCGTAACCATTCAGTACGCGCACGCTCAAAAAATTTGAGGTAATTCGCATAGAAGACAACGCCGCCCGCGTCCGTATCTTCATAATAGACCCGCACTGGCCATGAGAAACTTGCTGCACTCATTGTGATTCAACCTTCTGACTAGGCCACACCGCGTTGCACCGCCAAAGGTCCAAAGCCTTGGCACATCGGCATCATTTCGATGTAATTGATGTTGATATGTGGTGGTAATGTGGCGATCCAGTAAGCTGTTTCGGCAATATCGACCGCAGTAAGTGGTTGGGTTCCTTGATAGACGGCTGCTGCTTTCGCATCGTCGCCCTTGAAGCGCACATTCGAGAACTCAGTGCCACCACACAAGCCAGGCGCAATATTGCAGGCACGGACACCAGTGCCAATCAAGTCGGCACGCAAATTCAAAGTGAATTGATCGACAAAGGCCTTGGTCGCGCCATAGACATTGCCGCCCGGGTAAGCAGTGGAACCGGCAATCGAACCAATATTGATGATCACGCCATTCTTACGTTGCACGAAATGCGGCAACAAAGCGCGCGTCATGCGGACCAAGCCTTTGTTGTTGGTCTCAATCATGACTTCCCAATCATCGAGATCCGCCTCTTGTGCCGGTGCGATTCCCAAAGCGAGGCCAGCATTATTGATCAAAACATCGATGTCACGCCATTCGGCGCTAAGCGCTTCCAGCATTTTGGCAATCGAGGCTTTATCAGTCACATCGAGCTCAACTGGCAGCACCCGGTCACCAAGCTCGGCTTGTAGCGCTTGCAAACGGTCTAAGCGTCGTGCTGCTGCAATCACGCGATGCCCCTGCTGCGCGAATTTACGCACCATGGCTTCCCCGAATCCTGAACTTGCTCCCGTCACCAAAACGACCATCTCAAACCTACCTTTGATGTGCATGAAAAGGCGACATTTTAATGCTTTTTCCCTATAAAGTCCTTGAACCGAGCCCTCCTTCAGCTGAAGTCTGAATCTGAATTTCAAAAGTACAGCGACTTTGACTACCATCGCCTACCAGCCAGTACTGAAGACGAAGGGCTATTGCCTTTCTGGCCTCAAGAAAACAAGCGTGACGATTTTGCTTCTTGAGAAACCAAGCATAAGCTTGGTGAGATGGTCATATCGTCCGGACGATCGAACCAATTAACAAATTCACCACGCTATTGTCATTTCACTTTTAACTGCGTGAACCCAAGCTGAGTTTATCGCTCCGCGTCGACTTTATTAAAACAACAAGCAATCATACTTTTTCTTTTTAAAACATAGACTTAGCAACATCACCATGGAGCAAAGTAGGAACAAGTGCATCCTCAGAAATGAGTTATTTGACCAAGAATGAACCTCGGATTTCGCACCGCACAAACTTGCCCAGAACGGGCAGCTCAAGTAAAATTCGCACACCATTTTTGTCTCACGCGACTGGCGAAAATGCACTAGCTTTTTATCCAAGAGCTGATGCAGAAGATGGAGTTCCATCGTGAAGCGTGAGATTTGCAGAGTCGTGTTTTGATTCTGGCCGTACGCCTGGGTATCTCGATGGTAAAAGTGATTGAGACTTGTATCAGCAAGCGTTCGCATTTTTACGTGTCAGTCCCAATCTCGCATTTTTCATTTTTCACGCTTTTTCAACAGGAAACCCATGTTCTCCAAGAATCATACTCTCGCTAATATCGATCCAGAATTGCTCGCCGCGATTCAAGCCGAAAACGTCCGTCAACAAGAACACATCGAGTTGATCGCGTCTGAAAACTATACTTCACCAGCGGTCATGGAAGCACAAGGCTCCCAATTGACCAACAAATATGCTGAAGGTTACCCAGGCAAACGTTACTACGGCGGTTGCGAACACGTGGACGTCGTCGAGCAATTGGCGATCGACCGTTTGAAAAAAATCTTCGGCGCCGAAGCTGCCAATGTCCAACCAAATTCTGGCTCACAAGCCAATCAAGGCGTGTTCTTCGCAGTCTTGAAACCGGGCGACACTATCATGGGTATGTCTTTGGCCGAAGGCGGTCACTTGACCCACGGTATGCCTTTGAACATGTCGGGTAAATGGTTCAACGTCGTCTCTTACGGCTTGAACGAAAAAGAAGAAATCGACTATGAAGCGATGGAGCGTTTGGCACGTGAATCCAAACCGAAATTGATCATCGCGGGTGCATCGGCTTACTCATTGCGTATCGACTTCGAACGCTTCGCTAAAATCGCGAAAGAAGTTGGCGCGTATTTCATGGTCGACATGGCCCACTATGCTGGCTTGATCGCTGCCGGTGTTTATCCTAACCCAGTACCACACGCTGACTTCGTCACATCGACAACGCATAAATCTTTGCGCGGCCCTCGTGGTGGCATCATCTTGATGAAAGCCGAACACGAAAAAATCATCAACTCGGCGATTTTCCCAGGCTTGCAAGGTGGTCCTTTAATGCACGTCATCGCGGGTAAAGCGGTCGCCTTCAAAGAAGCCTTGGAACCAGGCTTCAAAGCCTACCAAGAGCAAGTCGTGAAAAATGCTGATGCCTTAGCCAAGACTTTGATCGAGCGCGGTCTACGCATCATCTCTGGTCGTACAGAATCTCACGTGATGTTGGTCGATTTGCGCTCCAAAAACATTACTGGTAAAGCAGCCGAAGCAGTCTTGGGTTCTGCACACATCACTTGCAACAAGAACTCGATTCCAAACGATCCAGAAAAACCATTCGTCACTTCTGGTATCCGCTTAGGTAGCCCAGCGTTGACCACACGTGGTTTCAAAGAAGCGGAAGCAATCAAGATTGGGCATTTGGTCGCCGACGTTTTGGACAATCCTAACGATGCTGCGACGATCGAACGCGTGAAAGCAGAAGTAAAGAAATTGACCGATGCTTTCCCGGTGTACGGCAACTAATCGTGCAAGCTAGTCGCGAGCGAAATCGAAAAGATCGCTCTGACTAAGAAAAAACGAAAGCCACTTAGACGTGATCTAAGTGGCTTTTTTTCTTACCTGCTTGCTTGATGGAAGCTGTTCACGGAGCTTATTTGTCTGCTGTCGTTTTTTTATCTTTTCGCAAGAATTCCGGGCTTTTTTTAACGTGTAAAGCTTGAAGAACGATAAAATGAAACCACATCAAACCCATCATAAATAAGCAAAAAGACCAACGCCATCATGAAATGTCCCTTCTGCCATCATGACGACACGCAAGTGATCGATACTCGTATTTCTGAGGAAGGAGACACCATACGCCGACGTCGTCGCTGTGCGCACTGCGACAAAAGATTTACGACCTATGAACGAATAGAACTCAGCATGCCAGTCATCGTCAAGAAGAATGGCAGCCGATCTGAATATGAATCAGCAAAATTGCGAGCAAGCTTGATGCTAGCGTTACGCAAGCGCCCCGTATCTGCAGAAGCCGTTGACACCGCGATTCAGCGCATTGAAGAAAAGCTCCTCAACAGCGGCCAACGCGAAGTTGTTTCTGGCCACCTTGGCGAACTTGTGATGCGCGAACTAAAGCGTCTCGACAAAGTTGCCTATATCCGTTTTGCTTCAGTCTACAAGAGTTTCGAAGATGTTTCTGAATTCGTCGAAGCGATTCAGGAAGTAAAAAAAAGGTAGCTCGCAAGCTACCCTTTCAATGCGCTTGATTGAGGATTACATCTACTTTGCCCAACAAGTTTCCGAAGTCATACCGCCTCCGAGCGTACCAGAAGTCGACTTTTGTCCAAGATTCGTCAAAGTCAAAGTCTGGCAATTGTCTGTAGCCATGGCGTTTACTGGTGCTGCTTGCAGCGTAAAAGACGAAGCTGTGACCGCACTCAATGTGATATTGTAATTTACCCGCGAACCCGTCGCCCCTGCTGGAGATACTGTACGCGGCAAGGTCGGGGAAGAACCTCCAACACTGAGGTTATAAGCATTATTCTCATTGAAGAAACGCTCCATGAATTGAGCATCTTCCATCAACATGGCTCGCGCGTCAGCCCGATTGCCACGTCTCACATTATCCCGATAACTAGGATATGCAATTGCTGTAACAATTCCAATAATCACCAAAGTTACCATCATCTCGATGAGAGTAAAGCCAGATTTTCGTTGGCCGTGCGTATTCATTTCTTTACCTCTTCACTTCATCTAATTTCTCGGTCCACCAATTTGACGCCACAACCTCACCGTCGGAATTGGATCCGAAGCGCGGCTCGGTGAAGAGTTTATCGCATTATCTCGACTCGCTGCTTGATAAATTTTGAGATCACGATTACCCATGCGGATCACCGTCGTTCCCATAGTCGCCGCGGCTTGCTTACCGCTAACCATCGTATCACTGGCAGAGATTGTACCATCACCATTAGTGTCGAAAGTTTTATAGCTCAAAGGTCCACCGTTGATCGGACTTAATTGCAAGGTCGTCGACAAGCCATCCGTAACGCACGGATCTGTGCTAACCCCAGGCACTAAGGTTGTGAAGAGCACTTGGTCTTCGAAAATACCAGGATCAGTCACCAGACGTTCGCCCGAAGTGACATTCAAAGTGATATACCACCCCCTTTTCGTCGTCCAATCAACCGCGACAGGATTGGGGATCGAATAATAACTTCCGTTTTTTGAAAGAACTTGCTGCACTAAAGTAGTTTTAGAAACCGTTGTCGGCGAAACGCTCTTATCCCAAATACCGTAAAGTGACTGGGTATCGACATTACCGGCGTCAGTATCTTCGTATATCTTGCCCGTGCCGAACACTACAATCACACCGTTATCTGGATGTGGATAGATTTGCGGCTGGGTGGTAATTGGTTGTCGAATACCAGAACCATCTGTAGCATTCGTGGCAAAAAATAATGGCGATCCAGAGAATGCAATACTGGCAGTCGTATTCGCTGGAGGATTCGTATCAAAATTTATCTTCCACATATTGCCTTTGATATCGCCCGCATAGACCGTCTTGATTGTTGAAGCGGAATCTAACACTAACTTTGGAGTTGACATACCATTGCTCGTTGTACCTGTATCAATAGTCATCAACATATTCCCGTTAGTAAGGTCGGCAACGTATAAGACAGCTTTACCGGAACTACTACCATAACCATTTCCAAAAACAGCGACCCATCGCCCATCTCGCAGTCGCCCGATTTGTGGCACACCGATGGTGTAGCCAAGATCTGAATATCCTGTAGTGGATGAATTAATCTCCCACAATACATTCGAGGCACTGAAAGTAGTAGGATCAGTTACATCGAGTGCAAAAACAGCTTTCCCGCCTGCGCCAACGCCACTTACCAAGACCATTTTCCAAGGATTTGCTGAATCACTTCCTATCGCTGCATCTGCAACTTGAACCGTAGCATCGACGTAGAAGCGATGCGAGTAAGTCTTGGAAGCAAGATCTGGCAAGTTCGGGATGATGGTCTTTGGAACATAAGCGAAACGCTCTAATGCAGCGGTATCTGTTGCCGCAGCATCGAAGGCATGCAGCATGCCATCGTTTGAGCCCACATAAACAGTAGCCGCACGACTTGGATCTTTCTTCCAATTCAAGAAGGATTGATAACTCGATTTGCCGTAGGAACCTGTTGGTAAGAATACATACCCCGCGTCCTTCCCTTCTTTTACGTACTGAGGATCAGAATTAACAAGATCACCCAACATGTAGTTACGAACCCTAAAAGGATTTCCTTCCCTACTACGGTCTCCACGTAAGTAATCAACAATGTCCGTACCCGTCACGACTACGGGCGAGAAACTCGCAGTTTCATTTGTAAATACTTTCTGTTCCATAAGTCGCAGGTTCGCATACCTGAACTCGATTCCTGATGCGCCGACAGTATCGTAAGTGAAGACTCTTCGCGTGCTAGCTTTAACTGTCCAATTATCTGTGTCCCAATCATTGGTGCTTGCTACTGCACC
>CAYWNE010000012.1:0-23850 GCA_964459555.1 uncultured Burkholderiaceae bacterium
GCCTCGCTCTTACCTGCATGCGCTACAACCTGATCCGCCGTACCCATAATTACCATAACGCCTAAAGGCTTTTTCTCGGCGCGCGGACTCTGTTGTTTCTGCACTGGTATCGGCAACGTCGCACCAACTGAAGCAACGGCGGCGATTCTGTGCGACAGTTCTGCCGCTAAGCGTTGCACGAAAAAACCACCGCGCGACAAGCCCGTTGCATAGATACGCTTGGTATCGATTCGCCAGTTCTTTTCCAACTCATCCAACATGGCCTCTGTGAACCCCACATCATCAACGCCATCGCGATAAGACGTGCCGAAGCCGACGTTCCAATCTTGCTTGCCAACTGCACCCACACCTTGTGGATAGACCACGATGAATCCGAATTCATCCGCCGCTTTATTCATCTGTGTATAGAACATTTGCTCACGCATAGTCATACCGCCGCCATGAAAATTGAGTACAACTGGGTACTTTTTCTCAGGAGAGCTTGCGTAAGATGGAGGCGTGTACACGATGTATCGACGCTTCTCCTCTTTAAAGCTCAAACTTCGCTCCTGCGCAGAAACTGGCGCTGTCATCATCGCGGTCAACGACAACAAAAGAAATGCAATGTTTTTTGATGCAAAATTCAAAAATGTTTTCATAGTCATCCTCTATAACAAAAGTGGACCATTACGATTTTCGTAGGTCCAGCGAAGTCTAGAATCTGACAGGTGAAATGCAGGTGAAATTTTCAGACTACTGTTCTGGATAGCGAATGTTAATCAGGAATTCCGATGGCGTAGTTTCGCTAGTGACTTGCCAACCGAGATTCTCTGCCACTCGCTTAATCAAACTCTGTCCGTGATACATCCCGCTACCGTGTCCAACAGAAGAAACTGCCAATGAATTCGCCACCAAGATTTTGCCAGTCTGAAGCACTATACGAATCCGTACCCCATCTCCACCATGAAACAGTGCGTTGCTCAAGATATTATTCAATAACACTTGCACTAACACTGGATTGGCATCGACGCGTTGATCTTGAGTAGCACCCGCCTCATCGAACTCTAAGTCATAATGAATGTTGCGTAGGATGGAGTTCTTCTCTAAATTCAAGGCGGCGTGTTCAATGCACTCTAGCAGTCGAAGACTAGTACGCTCTTGATTCTCGGATCTCGCCAATGAAAGCAAGGTTTCCACGATAAGCTCCATTTCCCTCACTGCGGCCTGTAGCTGTGCAGTATCTGGACTCTCCCCGCCATTCGATTGAAGTTGTGCTAGGTTGTTGAGGACCGTTAGTGGAGTGCGCAGCTCATGGCTGATGTCTCGCGTGAACAATCGTTCGCGTTCCAAGGCGGACTGGAGCGCACGTAGATTATGTTCAAGGCTCCGCGCCAAGTAACCGATCTCATCCTCACGCTCAGTGGCAGATAAGGTCGGTAGCACCAAGCTCTCAGTCTGCACTTTCATTTCTTCGCTAAGCTGAAGAATCGGTGCCGCGATGAATCGTGCCAATCGATAGGCGAGGAGCAGTGCACTAAGAACCAATATTACCGCCACGATCACCATAAAATCCGCAAGGTTCTTAGTCGTTTGAGCCACTGCGAGAAATGGACTCACTTCTGCTACTAAGTAAGGACCTCCAATCTCCTGTCCCATACGCAAAACATGATAATGTTCGCGTTGTTCGGTAAAGACCTCGACCTTACTACGACCAGCAGCGTTCGCCTCACTGACTTGGCGCTGCACGACTTGAGGCAACTGCTCAAACTGTCGTATCAACTTAAAATATGGCGCGCTTGGATTTGCCCACTCCCCCTTTCGAGCGTGATGCTCGAGCAAGAGGTGAGCTTCATGCTTAACGAGATTTTCGAAAATCGTATCTTCTGTGACGTAGGCGATCAACACAGCAATACCCGTATAACTTAAACACAAAAGGAGTGTAAAACCTCCCAATATGGTGATTAGCTTACCTTTAATACTGGTTTTGAGTCGCTTAATCATGATCGAGATTAACCAACTGGTAGCCGAGGTGATGTATGGTCTTAAGTAGTTCGTGTCCACTAGCTTGTTCTAACTGTTTTCGCAAACTATAAATATGCGATTTCAGCGCATCGCTTTGCGGTGGCACGTCACCCCAAATTGCTTGTACCATTTGCGACCGGCTCACCGCGCTTGGATAATGCTGCGCCAACAACAAAAGAATCTTAAAACCGATTTGAGTTAGCGCTAAAGATTCACCCTTAAACTCTGCACGTTGTTCGCGGACGAATAAGCACAAAGAATGAAGGTGGAGTTCTTGTTCCTGATGAAGCTGATGGCGACGACTCAGTGCTTGGCAGCGTAATACGACTTCGCGAAAATCATAGGGTTTCGTAAGGTAATCATCAGCGCCAAACTTGAAACCTTGGGCCTTATCTTCAAATGCATCGCGGGCGGTTAGCATCAGTATCGGCAGGTTTCGTAAGGCTTCCTGTTTGATACGGCGACAAACCTCAACACCATCCATATCGGGAAGATTCAAATCCAACAGCACGACATCAAAATACTCTTGAGTTGCTAAACGCAGCGCTGACGCTCCGTCATAGGCAAAGTCTAACTGCCAATCGAGGCCCGCCAAAAAATCTCCCAACTGCATGGAGATGTCGCGATTGTCCTCAACAATGAGCACTCTTATGTTTTTCACAATGTTTTATTGAAATGAAAGTGATTTACCATTCTAATCGATCCTCCGTCAATGACGATGAACCCTAAAAGACGTGAGATTTTCTCAAAAAGTTGAATCAATCGTTAAGCGAATGGATTCTATCGCTCAAATTCTCTGGCATAGCAAGCTTCTCTGGAGGGGCGTTCACAAGCCGTTTCCGATATTCACAACGGCCCCAGTCACTTGACCGCGCTCTTCAATCCACAGAAGGACGGCGCTGCCATCGTTTATAATATGAGGCTTTGTGTGCTTGTTGTTGCTTTATGAATTACCTCATCAAATTCTTCCCTGAAATCAACTTAAAAAGTGCTTCATTGAAACGGCGTTATATCGCCGCTTTGCAGATAAATCTGCACACTGTATTGTCGGCCATTGATCCAGCGATCAAAGTGCAACAAGAATGGGATCGATTGATTATTCACACGGCACCAAATGCAGATCTGCCCGCATTGGTTGACGCCATGCAGCGCATTCCTGGTATTCAAAAATTCTTCGCGGCAAATTTTCTGGAGACTTTTGATCCCTCAATGATTTTGAATGCAGTGCGTCGCGCCTTTGGCCAGCATTTACGTGACAAAACTTTTGCGGTCCATGTTAAGCGTACTGGCAAACATGCATTTAGCTCATTAGAACTGGCGCGCTACATAGGCGGTGCCTTGCGCGACGAGTTTCCGACGCGTGGTGTCGATTTAGAAAACCCTGAAGTAGCAATTCGTTTGGAAATTAATTCTAAGAATGCGGTGGTTCTGGAAACGGAATATGCGGGCCTTGGCGGTTTTCCGATCGGCACTCAAGAAGAAGTGCTGTCTTTGATATCGGGCGGCTTCGATTCTGCGGTGGCCTCAATGCAACTCATGCGCCGCGGCTGCAAAGTGCATTTCTTGTTTTTCAATCTCGGAGGCAGACAACACGCTGCAGGCGTTCAACAAATGGCGGCACAGTTGTGGCAGCGTTACAGCGCCTCACATCGCGTACGATTCATCGAGGTGGATTTCTCGCAGGTGTTAGCGAACATCCTTGAGCGCATTCCAGTTGGCAATCAGGGTGTCGTCCTCAAGCGCAGCATGCTGCGCGCTGCTGATCGTATTGCTCAAACCTGGGATATTCCCGCCATCGTAACGGGTGAGGCTTTAGGCCAGGTTTCCAGCCAAACCCTGACCAATTTGAATGCCATCGATAGAGCCAGTGAAACCGTGGTGTTACGCCCACTGATTAGCTGGGACAAGCCTGACATTATTGACATGGCGCGACGTATCGATGTGGCAGAACTAGCGGCGTCGATTCCCGAATTTTGCGCAGCAATTTCGAGCAATCCGAATGCGCGAGTTAAATTATCGCAAGTAGAATTTGATGAAAAACGCCTAGACAATGACTTGCTTCAACATGCTGTTGAAACGGTTCGCAACTCAGACATCAAAGATCTTATTGACAGTTTGAAGGGGATGGAGTCGTTCAACACCACGTACTGCCAGAACAAATTGTCTGCCGCTTCACCTACCACGATCTTCGACGAAGTCATTATCGACGTACGTCCCAACCCAGAATATATTCCGCTAGCACCTCAACTAAGGAAAAGTCATCAAGACAATATCCGACGTATCCCATACTACAAACTACTTAATGAATTTGAAAATCTCGATCAGTCCAAAACCTATTTACTGTATTGCGACCAAGGAGTCATGAGTAGGATGCAGGTCGAACACCTACAGGCTCGCGGATTTCGAAACGTAAAAGTTTGGTCTCACTAACGGCACTCATGCAAAGGGCGGTGAAACAATAATTTCCATCGCTTGGTACAGTATTACCGCCAACACCCGAATAGTAGCGTTCAGCTTTTTCTCAAATATGTCGGCGGACTTCGCTTCGCGGTAATCAAGCCTCGAAAGAAATTTCTATTCGTTTTTCTAATCGACGGATCGAAGCTTGTGCGCGAGTAAATTTACTCTTCGTACTTCGCACTATTTGAGCCGTACTGTAGCTTAGTGATTTGGCCACTCTTCGCCCGCAAACCCGACCACCCGGAAGAGAGATCTCCTACCCGATTAGCAGGAGCATAGGCTCGTCCTTTCTTGACAGCATTTGCATTTGTTAGAAGTGCTCGCTCGTAGTCCACTTCGTCTTCATTTGCAATATCCATATCTTTCGGAGATCCAAGGTCTGACACGATGGTTCCAACGTATTTGCTACCAGATTTCTTGTCAGTGCTAGGGTTCCAATCTTGAATCTCATATTCAAAGTTACAAGGATTTCCAGTATTTGCAACGACCTTGTAATAAACACCTTGCTGATCATCCCAAAGTTTGTTCTTCACATAGTTCTCTGCGGTACGAAGATGAACGGCATTCGCAGCCTTTGTAATGGGGAATAAATTGACATTCAATGCCTTCCCTCCGACATTGTCATTCAATAGATGTCCTTTAACTGCATCATGTGCCTTGATCCCATGATGCGACTTAATCCATTGCATCATTGGCGTCTGATCCTCATTGAGATTAGCACTCTCCCCTCGCAACTTATCATCTGGATCAAGGTAGGCTTCCATCACTCTGCCAACTATCGTGCTATTCTGATTATTCTGTCCCCACGAAAAACTTTGCCCAGAATTTCTCACAATACTCGCCATTTGAATCGCGGCCGATTGAGTATTGGTGGCCGCACCCAATGCTGGCTTGGCACTCAGTTGTGTAGGCTCGCTGCCATGAGCATCTGCCAGCTGGCTTTGAAAGGTACTAAGTCGTGCTACAGAGCCGCTCTGCGCTGCGAGCTGGTGTAACTTCATCTGTGTCACATATGATTGGCGTGAATCGGTCGGACTTTGCGGCTTTAATACTGCACTTTGCCGAGAAATAGCACTGCTCGAAGCAGCGCTTTCTTGACCCACTTTGTGCTTTTGTTCACGCATCGATCTATCCTTTCTATACCAACTCGATCTTGGACATGATTCACCAATTCTGCAAACTAAGCACTGAGTATAGTGGGATTTCCGATTCAATAAAGATTTATTTTTTTACATGTTAATTAGACGTACTTTTAAAGACTGGGAATTGACTTACCCAATCAAATTTTCACGAAAAACTTGAAAGGCCACATGGCTGACTGCTAGTAGAGTCTAGTAATTTTCAATCTGAATACAACTCGCTCAGTGCTTGACCTAGACAACTCATGAATATCTTACGTAAGATGCGCGTTCATCGGCGACCACCAAACCAAAAATACACATCACCCCGTCCATTAGATTCCGTCTATGCTACGTTTGCTTAAGCTTTCCTTACTTTCTGCCCTCTTGTTTTCTACGAGCGTTTTGCCAATCGATTTACCCGTTGAAATCAAGGCCTTTACGAGCCGCGGGATGAAACCAATTGTCTTGAAAACAGCCGACTTGAACGGCGACGGTTTAAACGACTACCTTCTAATTCTCGAAGACGCTGATGGCAACCGATTGCTGCGGATACTAACAAAACAAATTGATGGCAAATTTTTGCTCGCAAAACAAAGCGCCAACGCGATCATGTGTAGGTCCTGTGGAGGTGTACTTGGTGATCCGTTTCTGGATATGCACGCTAAAGCGAGGTCTTTTACATTAAACCATGCGGGCGGCAGTGCGGACCGTTGGTCGTCCTCTTTTACCTTTAACTATTCGCGCCGCGACGACACTTGGCAACTTGTCCTTGCCGAGGAGCGATCATATAGTTCAACTGCGCCCAACCGGGCTCATATCCAAAGATACGTTCCACCAAAAGACTTTGGCAAAATCGCTATCGAAGAATTTGATCCTGAAAACTATTTAGGTCAAGGTCAGCACTGACTCTCCCCTACTTTGGCTCAGCATATCATTTAACAACTCTTAATACCGCATTACCAGCCGCGATATAAAGCAATCTGTCATCGCTAGTCAGTATGCTGTTCACCAAAGATAGGCGAGCATCACCTAAACGATTTCCACATTGATTTTCTACGCCGAGAATGCTCTCTTTGCGTTCGAGATTAAGCTTTCGCAATTCGCACTTAACCGAATAAAAAATAGCGCCGTCTCGATCAACAGCTATGCTGCGCGCCCTTTTTTCGCCAAGTTTGAGAAGCTGACCCGAACTAGATACTTGGTATAGTCCTGTAGCATCGGAGAAAATGAGATTGCCCGTCTTATCAATTGCAAATGCCGAGAGTTGCTCCCTTTCGAGCAAGACCGATACACTACCATCCACATTAATACGACGAATTCCTTGATCGTCCTGAACCAATAGTCGGTCTTCAGAGTCAAACTGCAAAGAGGCTCCATCAAATCTATAAAAAGTATTCACCGGAATTAGATTTCGTGTCACAACTCCTTCGCGCGAGATCTTACTCAGAGTAGATTTCCCCACAATACTTGGATCATAAAATATAGACCCACCGTATAGCGAAGTACGTTCCAGCAAATATAAATTCCCTTGTCGATCGACCGCAATCGATGCTGGCAAGGCAAAGGATTCAGCTACCCCGCTGGTATCGGATTTGCCCCACCAAACACCAGGGGCGGCCAATGTCGTAACTTTTCCATCTGGCGATATTTTTCTTAACGTGAGCCCTATTGGATCGTTATAAAAACCAATATTTGGTTTGGTAGTCGCACGCTTCTCAAGAACAAAAATATTTCCACCTGAATCTCTACTCAGAGCCTGCGGCTCGGACAGTTTGGCTTGATCAAGACTCCCATCAAGAATCTCACCAACCGCATTAGATGACATGCCTGCCCATACACTTACATCACCTTGCGCACTCACCTTGACGATGCGGTTACGAATAGGGTCGGTCAAGAAAACATTACCGATATGATCGGCCGTCGCGTCGGGTGTCAAGAATTCTGAATTCTTGGCTGGTACTAAACCAGAATTCGACAGTGACACGGTATTCCACTGACCAGTACTCAGAAGTTTATGCAGGCCTGCACGATCTAATACGCAAGGCAATGCACCACAATTGGGTATCAACCTCGCACTTGGATCGAAATCGGCACTGACGAGAGTCGAAACAGTGCCATTCGGCGATATCGTTCTGAGGCTGAGTTTATCTCGTTGCAGATTACTGTCTAATAGATAAATCTGTTCATTTGGCCAAACCAAGAACGAATCAATATTAATAAATCTCGCCTGCTTCAGATCGCCATCAACTTGAACGCTACTAGAGTCGAATGTGCCGGCCAAGATTTCATGATTCTTGAAAATTACTCGCCGATCTTTAAATAATCCACCAAGGGTATATACATCACCATTGATATCACGATACGCAGCAAACTCGGGAATCGTGGCGTTTGATATCGGGCGACTCTGCCCATTCTTCATCAGCAATTCTGGTAACGATGTCGGCGATGCGAATCGAATTCTCCCGGAAAAATAGCGATATTGGTACCAAGGCGCGCTTCCGTCTGGAACGTTCAGCTCATCAAATGGCCCATATGTATCGACCTTCCCATTGACATCTATACGTCGGATAAGGTGATTAGCTTTATCGAGGACATACAGAAAATCATTTTCATCTGCCACGATTTCCAGCGGAAAATTGAATCGAGCATTCTCGCCAATGCCATCCAAACTACCAACTCCACCTAGCGATCCAACATACGGATAAAGACCCACACTGTTAGGCTTTACTGTGAACAATATCTCCCGCACCATTCCATTTGCTGAAGCGAGCACTTTCACTTCTGACGGTTGGCTGATGCTTCCGAATGGCGGTGGCATGTATTCCACCGTTACCCCCTTACTCGCACTGAGACTTCCAATGCCGCTGGGGATACTCCATGAAATGTCTTCAACCGTGCCGCTGCTCTTCACCGTAATCGCAATTGGCCTACCTCCAGCCTCAAGCGAAGTTTGCTCAGCGTTCAAATAGAAATTCGGTGGGTACTTTGCATCGGAGTTTGATTGACCGCCACATCCTGTGAGAGCGAGTAAAATACAGGCCACAACGAGAGCGGCATCGCAGAATCGATTGTTCTTCATAAGCAGGGAAACTAAATTTAACTTTTTTCTCGAAAACCGAGAATCTTACAGTAATTGCAATTTTTTTAATATAGCCGAGCAGAGTTTTATTCCGGTTTCGTCTTTGAAAATCTATGACCCCACAATCGAACCCTGGCCTACAAAGAAAATTTAGCGTTATCGTTCCAGTCGCTATCAGCCTTAGTGCTGCGATCATCTTCATGCTTCTCTCATTCTTGTTTTATTGGCCGAGTCCCGAAATCGCCTTTCGTACCGATGATTCACCTGTTGCTTGGCTATCGAGCGCACAGCTATGGGCAATGGCGATTTTCTCTCTGCGCCTATATCAAGAACGAGCGCTACCGCGCTATTTAAGCGCTTGGCTCGCCATCGCCATGTTGATCATGGCGTTCGATGAACAATTTATGCTGCACGAGCATTGGAAATATCATTGCATGGAGTGGACGGATGCGTGCTCTATTCAATGGGTACGCGAGCTACCAATGATCATGGTTGCACTTGGAGGAAGCGCCACAGGAATACTCTTACATCGATGCCTAAGCCAAAAGCTAGCGCGCGGATTTCTGTGGCTCGCTATTGCCGTCGGTCTATTTGCACTCAATCTCCGCTTTGTACAGGAACCAGCGGCACTGCTTCCCTACAAAGCAGCACTCTTGGTGTTAGCCGAGGCTCTATTCATTGGTCTAATGTTTAGTCTGCCGCCGGACCATACTTCACGATCGCAGCTTTAAGTGCACTCGCCATACGAGTCTTGTTCAAAGGGATACCAAACCCCTTTGATATTGATGAACACCTGGCGCAAAGTTAACAAGGGAGATGGCCCTGTAATTTCTGGTTCCCCCCACATGTCCCACTGCACGAAGTCCACAATGCCGTCGTTATCTAGATCCACCTCATAAGCGACGACTCTTTTAATCCCCGCATTGAACACGCCATCCTTGGACAGTCGCTCTTTAACCTGATAAATGCGTGAAGTGACTTTCGCTGTCTTAAGATTCAGAGGAGTTGGTGACTGAAACCAAAGTAAGGCATCTTTCACTTTCGGATAGCCCGCCATCAACTCTTTACCATTTCGAATATTTCGCAATCCCTCAGAACATGAGCCGGAAGGACCATACGGCACCATATCAAGCTGAGGAGTCCAACGATAGGCCGCGACCAAACCTGTTCTTCCAACTACATGCTCGTAAATTGGCTTTTCTAAAGTTAACTGATAAGCCCCAATATCCCACGCTCCCGTATAGCGATAGAGGTCATAGTCCAGCTCCCAACGAGGTGCGCCTTTGACTGCGCCACGTTCAACAATACCAAATTTTGCGCTAATTTCTTCGATCGGAGCACTACCACGAAGAACCGATTTTTCGTCTTGGAAAAACGAGGCTTTCACAATAGGCAGGCGCAATTGAGGAATTTCAGGGACGCGACAATCGTGAACTAGAATGTAGGAATAGGGGTACTTGTAAGCGTCAAGGACCTGCCACTCACTATATTTCTGGGTGAACTGACTTGATGCATCCTTCAGCTGAGCCCGCTTCATCTCTTGCATTTGCTCACAACTAAAGAGCGGCGGAAAGGCAATTGAAGGAGCAACCACTCCATTGCTCATCACGGTTTTCATCGCTTCGAATTCTGGTACTGGGTATCGAACAATTTTAGGTGCACGTTGAGGCTCTGGCCTGTCTTGCACGGCGCCATTTTCTAGTTCAACCTGACTAGGTTTTAACAAGCTCTCTTGAAAGTGTTTTCCAGCACGAAACAGTCCCTCCATAGAAGGCGCCACCCAAAACGCTCTTGTAGGTGAATAGGATTTCTTACCCTCATTGTTCGAGACCTCATTCGCGACATCGACAAATTGCAATGCCTGATCACCTAGAAATTTACAGGCCAAATATCCATGACCAGAAGCGCCCCAACTAACCTCACAATTATTATCTTTTTGCGCAAGCAAGCTTACAACCGTATTGGCACTCAAATGATCGATTACTTTCGCATTGGCTTCCGCACTCTGTCGGACGTTAACCCACGATCCTTGTACCCACATTTTTTTGCCTTCTGCCTGCGCCTCTACCTGCACAGCAGCAAACATCATCAAAGCAAACAAACTCGGCTGTATTGAACTAGTTTTCATATGTATCAAATTAAAGAGAGATAACAAGACGCATAATTATTGCATGTATCTCTATGCCAGCCATTCGCCAAGCCAGGGATGCAGAGCGATACATGCAAAAGGTACAAAGACAAAAAGTTAAGCAAAGCTCTTGCCATTCTTGGCGTTTCCGTATAATTTTATGACAATAAAGAGTAGATACAATACTACCCTTCAACCAAGCATACAAACCAAGGTCACCAGTTTATGGTGCCACTAAACCTCAACAAGTGAGCATAGATGACAAGCACCTCGACAACAGCGAATCAAATCATCAATGGTAGTGCCAGCGCTGACACCATCCTTGGCGCGAGCGGGCGCGACACCATCCATGGTAACAAGGGTAACGATCTTATTCTTGGAGGCGAGGCAAATGATTTAATTTATGGCGACGAGGGTGAAGATTTTTTGTTCGGCGGTTCAGGTGATGATTCAATTTTTGGCGGTGTGGGCGATGATGTTATCGCTGGCGGGCTGAATGAGATCAATCAAAAATACCTTGGGAACAAACGGTATGTCCCTACTGAAAATTTTAATGGCCAAGGCGATGATTTTATCGATGGAGGAGCCGGATTTGACATCGTGATGTACACCGGGCCACAAGATCGCTACCAAATTACAATCGAGGGCAATAGTCTTATCGTTATCGATTCCACGGGCGAAAACGGAAAAGACATTCTCAACAACGTTGAAGCTATACGGTTTGGCCAAGACACCGTCACTTTCGGAGCCGATTCGATCCCAGCAAAGCTTTATCGACTATATCAAGCAGCCTTCGACCGAGTGCCTGACCATGATGGCATAGGCTACTGGGTACACGAAATGGTCAGCAAAAGTCTCAGCCTCAATCAAATCGCGCAGTTCTTTATCGATTCACCAGAGTTCAAACTAATGTACGGCTCTGCGCCTAGTGCAGAGCAAATGCTCAAGGGTTTTTACCAGCACATTTTAGGACGAGCCCCAGATGAAAGCGGTCTCAACTATTGGTTGAATGAAATTCGGACTGGAAAACTAGACTGGGCAGGTGTTCTTACCAGCTTCTCCGAGAGCTTAGAGAATAAGTCTCTGACTTCCTCGATGATTTCGAAAGGCGTCCACTACAATCTTGCTATCCCTAATATTCACGACAACAAGGACAGTTTCAACTCAAACTGGATAGCAAACAAGACTGATCTAGCTCTTTGGGGGAATAGCAACAACAATATTCTTGCAGGCGACGCGGGTAATGATTTCATTGTCGGTGGAGCAGGAAATGATGTGCTTATGGGGCGAGCAGGTAGTGATCAACTTAATGGAGGCGATGGTAACGATCTCCTCTTTGGTGACGCTGGAAATGACAGCCTTTATGGCGGCACTGGCGTCGACAAGATCGATGGTGGTGACGGCACAGATACTGCTTATTTTGGGAGAATCGATCCCAATTTTGTGTTCAAGAATCGATATAGCATCACATTTAACAACGATAGCATCACCGTGGTTGACAAAGAAGCGCCAAACAACGTAACCGAACTTCGAAATGTAGAGCGGATTGCTGTTCCGGCCAAGTATATCGAGGGCGATATCGTCATATTCTACAACCGCGTGTTAGCGTATGATGTATTCGGCTCGACGAATAAGGTTTATCAAATGTGGCAAGCAATTCTAGGCAATAAGAATGATGCGCAATTGGAAAAATTAGAACTCGGTCGACTCATCAATCGAGCGGATGCAGGTAACTCACTTGAATCGATCGCCGCCGAAGCCATCTCATATATCACAGGCGTACGGCATAAATTTGGCGAAACTGTCTCTGACAACCAATTCATCACCGAGCTCTATGACACAGCCTTCCATCGGGCCGTTGACCCACTAGGTGCGAACTACTGGTCATATCAACTGAGCGGTGGCCATATGAGTCGTCCAGAGGTCTTGCTGGCGATTACAAATAGCCCGGAATTCCAAGCAAGAATGATTGGCAATCCGCCGACCTCAATCGAATTCTGGGAAATAAACAATGCAAATTGGTGGAGAGCAGCGGATGATCTGCAGTATCCATAAACGAATTGCTGATTAATTCCACGTTCATGAGTAACAAAGAATTCCAACAAGGTTTGGAGTTGAAGGCTTAGAGTTGTTGCAAACGAATTCCCTGTGATGTCGAGACATTAAAGTGTCTTTACGCAGCCAATGCTCTAATCTAGATTGATAATCGTATTCGAGAGTCGACCATGCCTTCATCGCCATACTCGAATCCGCAGCAAACACTTTTTCCCTCACTGAGCGGCGTATTAGTGGCAAGCCTTTTAGTTATCTTGACAGCGCTTGCTTGTCTAGAAAAACAAGAAATGAGAATTTCATCACTTAGTCTAGTAGCTACACAAACGACAGGCTCAGAAACGGATACGCCTCTTGACGCTGTGCTCAAGCCACCTCAAGTAATCGAAATCGAACTTGACTTCGACGAACAAATTCTTTGGAACGATAGCGATATCTCTCCCCAAGTGTTCCGTCACCGGCTCGAAAAACTTACACGCTATGCGCCAAAAATCTTGGTTGATTTGAGAATTAACCGACTCACTTCGTTTGGCAACTTTTTCAGAACGATCAACCAGTTGCAACAATCTGGAATTGAAACGATTAAGATTTCGCGTATTCAAAGCAAACTACCAAACCGATCCATCTCAACTCTTGGAATAAAAAGTACGGCATAGGAAATGCTTCGAATGGTCCTAAGTCGAACTTCCAGCCATCACTACTTCTTCAATCAATTCTGTCCTCATCAGCAGCCTTGCTTGCATACCCGAATCCAATAGAAAGGCGCCTTTTCCGTTGGTATATACAATTCGCCCGTCAGGATGTATATCGTAGGCTAAAACACTGGTGGCCAATACTTGTTCGACGCCCTGACGATCGCGAGAAATCAACTGCCAAGAACTCGGCACCAATGAAGGTACGCCCTGAATGGCGTTGCCACTACGCAGCGCTTTTTCCGTATCGACGCGTCTGCCTTTCAATATCATTTCTTTCAAATCAGCCTGCACTGCGGGGCCATTCGCGCTGGTCAAAGGTTTGCGCGAATACATCATCGAGAAGAAATTTAGATAGTGAAAAACTGCGCGCAGCAAACGGAACGGAAACAATAAACTATCGAGCAAGAGACTGAAATGATCGCTCTTCACGCCTTCGTAAGGACGTCGAATAAAATGAAGATTGCCACGGGGACAAACTCGTGGGTGTAGAAAATCAAATTGCGGATCATCCAGAACTTCCGTCACCCGGCCAGACTTCATATCGAGCATTTGTATCGAGGCATTGCCCACAGCGGCGATATAACCGTCACCCACTCGTGCCAAACCAGCCGACTGATATAAAATCTTGCCCTCTGCGCCGGGAATCCAAGCGGGTGCGCTATCGAGCGTGTCACCACCAGTTAGAGCTTGATACTGCGATCCATCGGCTTGAATCATGGCGATATTACTTGATCCATCGCGACTATTCGAGGTGCATAAAAGACGTTGTTGAGTCGCTTCCAAATTCAAATCACTAAGCGCGAAATTTTGCTTATGCAGAAGTCGCTTCTCTTCGCCAGTAGTCAGGTTCATCGAAAACAATCCACCCATTACTTCATCACGCAAAAAGTAGAGAACGTTGTCACGATCAATAAACTGTAAAGCCGTCGCGATAATATGCACGCCATCTTTTTGAAACTGGCGCAGACCGCCGTTAGCCGCCACACTAAAGCTTGTATTCTGCTTCCAAGCATTGCGCTCTTGTTGCCGCTCAATTTTATCGATCATCTCTTGCACATAAGGGCTCTGCAATTGTTCAATGCCCCCATGCGGACCTTGATAGTAGAGCTTGCCATTGGCAATAAAACCTAAACTCAGTTGACTCTCACTACCCCAGGGATGCGAACCCACCGATGAACTCGGTGAACTCATCTGGCCTTGCTGCGCAGATTGCTTGATGAGTTGAGATATCAAATAAACAGCAACCGCGATTCCAGTTAAAATCAAAAGTAAGTGCACCGTAGCTCCAAAGCAGGCAATCAAAAGTTCATTTTCTCACGATCGCTAGCAATCACAAACGAGCACGAACCAAACTGATGCATGTTTCTGACACAAGGCTCAACACCTGGGCTGCTTCGGCCTCTCTCTCGTTCACAAGGTATTTTTTTATTGCGTCTAGCACAATCAGCGCTATACTCAAATGACTGCCTGCAATACGAATCAGACAAGTGGTTAATCGCGAAGTGCACCTTTAGGAGCCTATCATGATCACCCCAGAAACCTTGCAGCTCTTGATGAAAGAAGTCGAAAGCGAAGATCCCATCGATTTCGCTGACCTACCTTTCGAAGAAGATGCCTTACGCGCGATTGTTGCCGATCATCTCTGCGAAATCGCCGAACGCTTAGAAAACTTCAGCGTTGAAGATCGACAAGTCACCCTCATGGCCGTCGCCGCCAAGCTCGTGCTTGAAAACTTGGTGTTGCATGTGCAACTGCTGAGGCAACATGGCATCCCCTTGTCACGAGAGGTGGATGCTTTGTTGGGAAAATTGCGACGGGACGGCGGCGGATCTTGAAGGAGCATGATCTTGTTCTGTTACTATACGCCTACCAGTCAATTCTCAGTTTGGCATCGATAGGCCGGTAGTCTCCTCTATGAATCAAAAGAACTATTCATAACGAGAATCTGATTTGCCACTTCACAAATTCGCTCACGCAAAGCACGTGGCTCAAGCACGGTGCACTCAGCCCCTAGGCTAAGAATTAACCTCGTCGCTTGATCAATGTTTTCAAATGGGAGCTCGACGAGAAAACACGATGGTTTAATCTGTGATGGGATCGCTTGTTCGGTGGCGATCCGCGCATATTTACCGGCCTCAGCAAGTCTTTGCAGGCCCAAAGCAGACAGTTGTAAGTGGGCGCGATGCGGACGTAGTGTTTGTTCGAATTGTGCTATCGATGCTTGCCAGTAGCGAGCCAAGTCGAAGCTAGGATCGCCATCGAATGCAGTATCAAGCATCGCCAGATGGGTCATTTGCGAGACTTTAAAATGCCTAATCTGACTGCTCTTGTGCTGTGAGGTGCGGCTGAGCCCAACAACATACCACTGCCCTGCCTTCAAAACTAAACCATAGGGATGGAGTTGCCATCGACGTTGTGATTTCCAGCTTTGGTAATCCATGCTTAAAACCTCACGCTCGAGGATGGCGCGGGTTATGCGTGGCAACATTGGAAGAGTTTGTTCGACCTCATACCATTGATCAGTATCGAGGTAGAAACAATTGGCTAAACGCGCTGATTCTTCTCTTAAGCCCGGAGGCAGATTCGCGAGCAATTTGCGGGCTGCGAGTTGGGCGTCTTGCTCTAAGCCCAGTGCCAAAGCCGGGCCAGGCAGGCCTATCATAAAGAGAGCCGCCGCTTCTTTACTCTCAAGATGCGCTACTGGGTTCCTGAAGCTAGGCATCAATTGAAAACCACCGCCCGGACCACGTTCGCTTTGAATCGGAATACCCGCAGCACTCAACTCATCAACATCGCGATAAATTGTCCTGAGTGATACTTCGAATTCCGCCGCGAGATCCTCCGCTTTGACACGCGTCTGCAGTTGCAGTGTCACCATAATCGCTAACAAACGACTTGCTCGCATGCTGGGGCTTGGCTTTCAGGTTGATTTCAGTAGATCAAAAGACGCCGCTCTTCGCGATGTTTCGTCTTGCTCATAATTCCTGACATGAGATGTCATGAATTAGATCATACCATGCTACCGCGCTATACTACCTCATTTAGTCTGCGCTCTTTTTGAAAGGAAACACGATGAGCATTCAACAAGCTCTCTTACAACGCCGCGAGTTCTTGTTGATGCTCGCTGGGCTTTCCATCACCCCCGTTAACTTCGCGGAGACCATCATGACATCAGACGACCACGTCAAGATCAATCAACAAGCAAGCCATCTCGACCAAGCCCCGCATGCCCCTGGTAAAGCGGGTGACTTCGATTTCCTACAAGGTGAATGGAAAATCGCCCACCAACGCCCCAAGGCGAACTCGCCCGGCGAATGGGATCACTTCGAGGGTGAGGCAACTTGCTGGAGTATTTTGGGTGGTATTGCCAGTATTGAAGAGCTGCGCATTCCCTCTCGCAACTTCAGCGGTATGGGCTTACGCTTGCTCGATCGTGAACAGCAAGTGTGGTCAGATTTCTGGGTCAATGCCAAAAGCGGTGTACTCGTTTCCCCTGGAGTCAGTGGCGGCTTTCGAAATGGGGTCGGTACTTTCATCTCAAGCGAAGAGGTGGAAGGAAAAACCGTATTATTCCGTGGTATGTGGGACCAAATTACAGCGCATTCCTGTCGTTGGCAGCAAGCCAGCTCAAAAGATGGCGGTGTATCTTGGGAAACCGACTGGATCATGCATTGGCGAAGAGTTTAAGCTAGATTTTCACACCGCTCATAAGCACACGTATATGCCTGAAACGATCAAGGCCTCTACGTGTGGGGCGCTCGCTCTAGCCCCTCCCGCATTACCGCTCACTCGGCCTCACGCTACCTGCACAAATAATAAACCGCCTCGCGTGAAGGCACTTTGCCTTTCATCCCACCTTCAACCTCAAGTTCATCGAGCTTCGTTATCTGGTAGTGCTGCCCATAGTGTTCGGAAACTTCTGCTGCATCAATCGAGAACGGCGGGCCGTCGATGGCTGTTTGATCGTAGGTGTAGGTCACGAGAAGCTGCGGCGCGGTTCCGCAAATTTGACGCAGATGCGCTGTGTACTTGATTCGCATGTCGCGCGGCAATGCCACTAAGGCTGCTCGGTCGTAGATCGCTGCCACTGCAGCGAGTTGCTGTGTCTCGAGGGCGAAGAAGTCACCGACGTAGATTGTTAAGCTATCGGTACGGTAGACAGTGAATAGGGAATTGGTCGCCACTTCAGGAATGACGGCCAATTCCTCGAACAATTCTCGGACTGCCGTTTCACTCAATTCGACACCAATGACTTGGAAGCCTTGTGCCAATAAATAAGCGATATCGCGCGTCTTGCCGCACAAGGGTAAGAATACGGTGTCGCCTTTCGATAAGGGTAACTGCGGCAAAAACCGAATCAAGAAGGGATTCACATCTTCCCGATGAAACCCGATTTCACGTCGATGCCATCTATCATGCCAAAATTGAGCGTCCATGGTTTTCTCACTTGTGTTGTTGATTCAGTCCATCTAGGATACAAGCTCAAGTGCACTTGAAGTCAAGAACTATTTGAAAAGAAATACCATGGATATCGCTGAAGTTGTTCGACAAACGGGTGTACCCGCCTCCACCCTACGCTACTACGAAGAACTAGACCTAATCACACCGCTGGCTCGTAAGGGCTTACGCCGACAATATGCTGACTCGGTCATCGAAACGATCAGCTTTGTTTCGCTGGCGCAGAGTGCTGGATTTAAACTTGCCGAGATCAAGCAACTCCTTACACCCAGCACACACGGCAAAAGTGAGCTCAGACGCGATTTACTACAACAAAAATCACAAGAGATTACGATACAAATCCGACGTCTGAAAGCCATCCAAAAGAGTTTAGAACACGCTGCTGTCTGCCCCGCCAAAAATCATTTCGAGTGCCCAAGCTTTCAGAGACTCATGCGACTTGCGCTCAAACCTACCGTGTCGGCATAAACTCATCTGCGCATCGAACTTGACATTTATTATTTTATTGCTTGAAACATCAGGGCCGCGCCCTTAGAATCACCAGCAATTTGCCTTACTCCAAGGCGATGAATCTCGGAGGGTGCTATGGATTTCAAAACTCAGACATACCGTTATTTATCCTTAGGATTGCTGAGCATCAGTTGCACCGCCCTGCCTATCAGTGCGTCTGCCGCTCCTTATTCAATTCCAGTGAAAAACGCAAGAGACTGGACTTGCCAGGCCGTGAGCGAAAACACCGCAGCCTACAAAGACATCAAGTTATTACCTTCTGTAGTATTCGAAGGTGAAACCCTACCGCAGACGATCGATGCGCGCCTCGCGGCGCATAAAATCCCTGGCTTTTCCATCGCTGTTATTCGCAAAGGAGAACTGGTTTGGACTCAAGCATGGGGCAATCAATCTTCCAACGGCGGGAAGCTTGCTTGCGACACTTTATTTCAAGCGGGCTCGCTGGCAAAACCTGTGACCGTCTTTGCCGCGTTTCGGATGCAGCAAAAAAACCTGATTAACTTCGACACCAATATCGAGCAGTATTTGAGTCGTTATCATCTACCTTCGGGTGCCCAAACCGAATCGAATCCAGTCACTTTCAGAAATATTTTTACCCACCGTTCCGGCATCATCGCTGGCGGCTATGAAGGCTATCCCAATGGTAGTGCGATTCCGACTGATGTACAGACGCTCAGTGGCCTGCCGCCCTCGAATGCACCGAAGTTAGAGATTCTGGCGCCACCCAATACCCAATTGCGTTATTCGGGAGCCGGATACACCGTGGCAGAGATCGCTCTGCAAGACCGTTTTGAAAAGGAATTTGATCCACTCATGCAAGAGTGGTTACTCAAACCATTCGGAATGAAACAAGCGAGCTTTGCTCAACCCATCCCGCCCAAATTCTACCCACAGATCGCACGCGGACACGATAGTCAAGGAAAGATGATCCCTGGTGGTTGGCACAATCACCCAGAACAAGCCGCCGCAGGTTTATGGGCGACGCCGAGTGACATGGCGACCTATCTCATCGAACTCCATCGCGCCTACACACATAAGAGTAAGTTAATTTCAAAAGCGAGCATGAAAGAGTTTTTAGCAGATACCCAAGATGGCCATTCTTATGGCTTTCGACGTCTTGGAGAGGAACCCGCAATCTTTTTCACACACAATGGCGGCACCAGAGGCTATCGCGCGGGTATGACGATCAATCTAGAAAGTGGTGACGGCTTGGTGTACATGAGCAATTCGGACGCTGGCGCCAACTTGGGATTAGAGTTTTTGGCCGCGATTGCACGCACCGAACAATGGTCAATATTCAGAGAAACGACGGTGAAACGGCGTCTCATTTCACCGGACGAACTCGTAAAGTTCGCCGGTCAGTATGAATTCAAAGAACAAGGCTGGAAAATACAAGTGCTATTCGAGAACAATGGCCTTGCCATTCTCTTCCCGAATGGCGATCGCTATCCGCTTTCCAGCATCGTCGGCGAACATTTTTCTTTCATTCACGCCGATACCGGAGTACGTGCGAGCTTCATGCTTTCTGATGCTGGCACCACGATTGCACTATACGGCAAAACAGGACTCAAAATTGAATCGAGCGGCCCTACACAGTAGTTCTGCGGACTGCAATGACAGCGACGCCCCAGCTCTGCGCGATCGTTGAACCTGTCCCGATTCATCTTGCGCCCTACTTCTTAGGAACGCCGAACTGCTGCCAGGTCAAACCTTCTTCTTTCAAATATTGCTCAATGGCGGGGTGATTCGCTGGATCTAAAACAAAAGCATAGATGTCTTTGTAGTAGTGCTTCGATTCCAACTTCTTGCGGGCCGCTTCCTCGCCAAATAACTGCGACAAAACACGATACTCTGAATAGCAAACAGGAACGTGATTGAGCGTACCAACAAGGTCGCCTGATCCATAAGGAAAGTCACTACGCAAGTTCTTGGCAAATTTCTTGATCGCTGTCGCTGCCTCATCCATGGAAAGTTTCCCATGTTTCACACTATTCCAATGGCCTTGTTCGTGCACATAAATCGCCACGAGTTCTTCATCTTGATCAATTGGAGAGTTCTTACTTGGGATGCCATTGAGAGTCAACACTGGGTGACTAAATGGAATGCGAGTCTCGTCATCTATCATCACTTTGTTAGTGACGGTCCATTTTTGCAATTGATACTTCTCGAACGCTGACAACAACTTTTGGCGTATCGCATTTTCGCTGACACTGTTGTGCTTCATCGAAATATCGATCGATTGCGCCGAAACTGGCGCAATCCAAAACAAGGACGCCAACAACAAGAGCTTGTGTTTCAAAACCATAATGAATTCCTGAGTGTGATTTTCTTAAAATTCGTCTAGGACGAAGCTGACTTTGACTTCGTCGCTCGACTAAAGTTCAACTCAAGAAATTCGAAACATCGTGACACTAAGCGCCCATAAACCCAAGATCACGGCGCGGGAAATTCAGCAATTCATCTTTGAACACTTGCGTATCAAGCATGCTCGCGCTGGCACCAAACCACTTTCCTAAGGTAGCGCCAAATTGTTGATTCGAAATTTGCGGAATCCACGCACCACGACCTGTCGCGTCATCTTGACCGCCTAGCGTGAAGTCTGGGAATTGACCATACAAGCCGCCCTGCACTGCGCCACCAACCACCAGATGATGGCTGCCCCAGGCGTGATCTGAACCATTGCTGGTTGGTTCGAAACTGCGGCCGAAATCCGACATGGTAAAACTCGTCACTTGGTTCGCACATCCAATCTCGCCCATTGCTTGGTAGAAGGCATTCATCGCTTGCGACACTTTGACGAGGTTATCCCACTGCGTCCACTGTTGCTGGCTATGGGTATCAAATCCGCCCATGCCCACGAAATAAACTTGTCGACCGGGGCCTTTGGCGGCACGCATTTTGATAAGGCGAGCGACTGTTTTTAATTGTTGGCCCAAAGTCGAACCGGGGAAAGTCGTATTGACCGTACCAGCGGTCGACATCGCTTGGAGGTCGGTAATCAAATCAACGCCATTCGCCAATGATTTGTTGGCGGCCGCCGCCATGATATTGCTATTGCTGGCGTTCAGCATTTGTTGCAAAGCAGCCTTGCGCGCGTCGCTCGCGCTCTGTGGCCAAGCATTCAATCCCGATAAATACAAGCTGCCATCGGATGGAATCAAATTGCCGTGGACTGTCGCTCCTTCGATGAACAAACCACCGGAATTCAAGGCCACCGAATCAAGATGTCCGCCGGTACCTAGCAAATCGACCAAACGCCCGCCCCAGCCAGTCGCTGCCACGGCTGGCGTTCCGGCTTGATTTTGCAAAGTTTGATCGGGATGCGAAAACAATTGAGGAGGCACACCAACTCCCGCGCTGTACTGCGCTTTAGTCAGTGGTTGACGCAAACTTCCCATATTCAACACGACAGCGACTTTTCCTTGTCCGTACAGTGCATCAATTTCCGGCAAGCCGTAATGGAAGGCAAATGCTTGATTGACCGGTGAAGTCACGGCTTGCAAAGTCGAGCTACGCGGCGCCAACAAAGTTTTGGCTGAAGTCGATAGCGCAAGACCCACTGATCCACGAACCTTTTGGTACTGCGTATAACGCGTGGTATCGAGCGGAACAATCAGATTATTGCCGTCATTACCGCCAAACAGATAAACGCACACCAAGGCTTTAAAGTCACTTGCCGCTTGCGTATCTTTGATATGGGAAAACACGCCCATCGATGCTAAGCCACCGGCGACACTGGCTTTGGCGGTGCGGGCAAGAAATTCGCGGCGGGAAAGAAATTTATTTGTCATGATCATGTCCTTAACCATTCTGAGCGTCATTTATGTACCGCGAAATCTGCACCGATTGCTGTGAAATGCAAAGCAATGATGGCGCGCTCTTTGTTATCGCTACTGGTGGCGAGCGCTGCTGTGAGAGCTTGGCGCGTGCTGGCTGACATGCGCCCTTGCAAAAGCGTCGCATCAACGAGATTAATCAAATTCGTGGTATTCGGTGCGGCAGCAATGAACGGTGTTAAGTCAATTTTGACCATATTTCCATAATTACCTGAGATCAGCTGGTAGAGGAAATTCGCACGTGCAACCGCCATGCTTGGTGCATAAATTTGGAACGATGGTCCGTAATATTGACTTGAACCGGGTAGGCGCGTGAGAGGCGAATAAAAGCTAAACACGCTAGGCGAACTCAAGATTTTCTCGCCCATCAGATAATAGTCCCAGAACATATTGGTAGGGTCCACCACGGTACCATTCAAGGCCCGAATCAAACCAAGAGAATGCAAGACGGGATCTTTCAAGAAGCCCTGGGTAGTTGTTGGTGTATCTTGCCGCGCTTCAGGGTCCAGCAAGACAGCGCGAATGGTGGCAGCCATATCACCGCGTACACCAGCATTGTTTGCAAACACATTGGCAACGCGTTGGATATAAGCAGGACTTGGGTTACTAGTGGTGAGCGAGCGTATCAAACGGGTAGCGATAAATGGCGGCACGTTCGGATGATTAAATAAATTATCCATCACCGCGTCGAAATCTTGCTGTGTGGTTTGGCCCGCTGGTAACACTTTTCCTAGTAATAGCGTCTTCGCCTTTTTATCGTGGTAGTTATCACGAGGTTGCAAAGGTGTCGTGAAACTCTCCCAGTTCAAGCCCGTCGCACTATTACCGCCATACGTCCAACCTGACAAAGCGCGGGCGAACTCGGCAATCCGCGCTTGATCGTAAGTGGGAATTGGCTTGCCACTCGCATCAAGCTGCACGCTACCATCTTGATTCAACATTACCGTACCAATCGTGAACAACTGCATGACTTCGCGTGCATAGTTCTCATTCGGTGCTGGAATCACACTATTACCCATGTCCAAATATTTGCCCATACTTGGGTTGAGGGACATTTCACGCAACAAGGTTTTGAAGTTGCCGAAAGCATTGTTTGACAAGCTCATCAACCATGGACGCATTTCGTTGGCGTAAGGATTTTTCTCTTGCGAGACGACGAAGATTTGCGATAGTGCGAAGATCACGCGTTGACGTAATTGATCTTGACCACTCGCCATATTGTTGAACACGCCGCGCTGTAACACGCTCAGATCAGTGGTATCGGGTATCACTGAAGCCGGCATCGCCATCTGCTGGTTAATCCATGTCGCTGGGCCAATTTGTTTGACTAAAGTGAGTTGCGCTGGTGTCGGGCCGAAAGAAGCTTGTTCGAGGAAACGCGCAGCACTGATACTGGCGGCATCCGTCGCTGGCAGAGGAACGGTAGTGCCACCGCCTGTATTGCCCGTGCCAGTGCTGCCCGTGCCTGTGCCACCTGTGCCACCTGTGCCACCTGTGCCACCTGTGCCAC
>CAYWNE010000012.1:23950-48260 GCA_964459555.1 uncultured Burkholderiaceae bacterium
CTGTGCTACCTGTGCTACCTGTGCTACCTGTGCTACCTGTGCTACCTGTGCTACCTGTGCTACCCGTGCCTGTACCACCCGTGCCACCTGTGCTACCAGTGCCACCTGTGTTGCTGCCACTTCCACATCCAGATACAAGAACTTGATCAAACACATTCGACTTCGCATCGCTCGCGTTCAATACCACAAAGGCGAGTGTGCCATTAGCCTTTAATGTCGCAGTAACTGAAATACTGGTGGAAGAATTAACAGTCGTCGGCATGGCAACGCCGTTGATTTGTGTGACGGCACCATTCAAGAAATCAATGCCTTCGATTTTGAAGGTCGTGACGCCACAACTTGGTCGACTTGGTGTTACGCGGTAAATAGTCGCCGCCTTCTTAGAAATAAATTGCACCACCCGCTCAGCACTCATAGCCGGTGTCGTGCGTGTCACGCCTGTAATCGTCACCTTGCCGTTCGGTGGCATCGTAGTCGGTGCATTGTATTGTCCATTTTGCGAATTAATGGTACCGAACTGCGCATTGCCACCTTTGATGCCATTAACCGAGAACTCCATGCCGACATTTTTTCCATCGAGATTGCCGACAAACCAAACCGTTGAACCGAGCGGTACTGCATTGGTGGGTTTACCATCAATGATTAAGGTGGAAGCGTACGCCGTTTGTGAAATGGGTAAAGCGACGAGGAGAAATGCCAGCATTCCTCGCAATAGTTGGTGAAAGAAATGCATCTGCGTCTCCTGAAATGAAATGCAGTTTGGCTCACGAAAAAATGTGGTGAGCGAGGAAATCCTGTTTATTTTTCCATTCGCGTGATCGAATCCAAACGAGAAACGACACTATTGGAAAACACAAAAAGCACTGCAAAGTATGGAATAAGTTCTCTGAAGCAACAAAAGTAAGCCGATGAACGGTCAGTTTGGATCGACAAAAGACGCTCGCTTTTTTCACGACCATCACTAAACTCACATAGATCGCAAACGACCAAAAGTCTTCTTTTGCCATTCGCGCAACTACACTTACAATGCACAGATATTTCTGTCTCTTGATTATTTGACTTTCAATTTGCCGATGAATCTCTTCACTCGTTTCAGAGGTTTAATTTTTCTGTTGACCATCGCATCTTTGTCGTTCGGGAAAGATCTTGATGATGATTTACCGACCGTCGCCCCGCAAAAAAACGGATATCAATGTTTTGACTGGCAGGGAATTCGGCGTGAGCGGACCACTCCATGTGTAGAGAATGGCGAATCGGAATTTCGCGGTTACGATAACATCCACGACGCCAAGCGTGACATCAAAAAGCTGGTTGATGGCAACGGAAAGATCAAGAATCCCGCCAATCCAAACAGCGCAAACAGCTCAAGTGCCAATGCGGGTCGAACTAGTCCTGCGGCAGATGAACTCAGTCCAGAAGAAGAAAACGCCGACGTTATGCCCGGACGAAGTTTATCGCGGTGGCTTGCGTCTTCGGCTTCATTGCAAAAATGAGGAAGGCTTCATTTATACGTTGGGCCATTGTCGGCGTTTTTTTACGGCACCTTAGTACGTGAAAATTTTGTGACACTCTGAACGATACTAAATCGAAGATGGCTCTGAATCATCGCCTTCCTTGTGGCGCTGTACCAGTCGCAACCAAACGAAGATAAACACGAACTGGACGAGAGGTAGCCAGAGGAAGACGGCGTAGTCGCCCGTATATTTGACTTTGACGTCATTCATTCCGTACAAAGCATAGGATGCGAACAAAGAGATGATCATCGCCATCAGCAATGAGGCATCGTACATAAATCTTCGCTTGTTCAACAAAAGAGTAGCGCCGAGATACAGCGCCGGCAAACCAATCCATGCACGCAACAATACTCGCTTCCCTGCAGGCAATTGCAAGAACACTTGCTTGTGTGCAGTCCATGCTTCCTGAAAACTCAGTCCAAGAATCAGCAAGCAAAGCAAGAATGGTAGATACCCAAACAAAGTGCTGGTGGCATTCGCGGCAGCACGTGTGCTTGCCCGTTCGGGCACATAAGGCGCCGGCGTTGGTACAGGCGTAGCAAGATTCCCCGCATGCGCATTCCTTACCTGACCCGATGCCAAATTGAGGTCTTCCTGATTCGACGCCAACAACTGTGCGACGAAGGAGCTACAATCCCCGTGTTCATCACCATCACTCGATTGCACCATCGCCATTACAGTCCCGAGTGGGTAGCAAGTCGATTCAGCACCATCCAAGATCAGTAATGTCGATAAATGACGTTCGCGCCTTTGCGCAAAATCCGGATGCTCAAGAGCATAGTCATCATAGGTAAACCAACGCCATGGCGAATCGACTTGAGCATTTCTTCTGACCGTCTCGCCGAGATAAGTGCCAATGGCAATGCATGTATCGATCAATGTCTTCTCATCGATTGCTTCTCTCTCCGCACGCAGGCGCAAAACATAAGTGTCGAGCCGCTTTAAAGAAGCGAGACTGAAATCGAAGTGCGCGGGATTGAGTTCGTCTCCCAAGGCTAACTTAAAACTTGCATCAGTGTTGTGTCTAGTCTGTAATAGTCCGCAGAACTCTGGAATCTTACATACAAGATCATCACTTCGCGCACAAGCCGATTGATCACTAGCCTCCAAACTTTGCAAAGCCAATGCGATAGACGCACTCTCACCATTCACAATATGATCAAAAACCAAAAGCTGCGGAAAGATACAACGTTCGCGATAGCTTTGCAGTACATACACTTGATTTGATCGGCGGGCCACAACGCCCCAATGTCCACCCAACTGGAAGCGCAAGTAATTGCCGAAATAGGCCCCGAGAAGTTGCGCCCAAGCACCAACAAATTGGGCATTCTTCTCAGCATCCGCCGCTGGGTCGCTGGACCTTCTTAAGTACTCGGCATTCAACTGGCTCAGCAGTTTCAGAACCAGCTTTATTCCAGAAGCATCATATTCAATTTCAACGCCATGTTTTTGCTTGAGAAATGCCCTCAACTGGGCTTCGAACTTGGCTTGCTCTTCGACCACTTCAAAGTCAACCTGAAATGCATTGATTGGGTTGGAGTTTCCAGGGAATGGACTAATGATTTTGATCTGATTTTGTAGCTTTGCGACGGGCGCTGACTCAACAAATTGCAGCCCCACTTCAGCCTCGACAAATCGCAAACCCGCCTGCAGCGTGGGGTTATCAGTCAAACCGTGATCGATGTGCAAAGAAATATTCTTGAGGAAGCGCAAGGTCAACGTATTACAAGCGGCAGGCACCAACTCCACATCCAACTGCAACTCCGTATTTTGCGCAGCCAAGTGATCGAAGAATTGCACATTCGGCGCACCAGCGATGCGATTGTTATATCGCAAGGCAGGATAAACACGTTCCTTCCCTTCCCTCAGTAATCGATCTGGCCAAAGCTGGCATACAGCAGAAATCTCACGCACCCCATGCTGCGCAAATGCTGATGTCAGGTCCGATATGTGCCCCTTTGCTACTTGCACTTCTCGCAGTAGTCCATCGTAAACCGTACAAGAAAATTCCCGCATTAAAGACCAAATCAAGTCGCGAAAGGCTTTATCGAAATGCGGATTCTTAAAACCTACGCCACGTACACCATCGACCTCGTTGCCCACGATAATTCCCACGTTAGCCACTGTGGCGCTCTCGAAGTACACTTCATAGTCGGCTTCACCCCGACTCACTTTTCCGAAGTGGGCCAGGACTTCACAGACCTTCGCAAAGGGCATGGGAGAACTCACTCCCGACTCGAACTTCTCAACAAAAATAAATGTTGCCACCTTAATGCGCCCCATTAAAACAATGCGCAGCTGACACCCGAAGGATGTGGCACAACTGCATATTAATAGATATCAACGAAACAAGAACGATAGCATAGCTCACTAGCGAAGTGCGCTACTTCATTGAGTGCTTTGGGAAGGCAAGATCTCCGTCGCTTGCTTTGGAGGGAGATACTGAGTCGTATAGTCGACGGCGTGACAAGTCCTCCGACTTCGAGGACTACTCGACGGTTGAGTGTCGACTTTAGCGCGCTTTTCCGAGTTGCAATGCCTTCTCGCCCATGACATCTGCCTCAGACTCGAGACCGACGTCATCGTTGACGGGGACACCTTGCTTCATTTGCATGGTAGGACGTACGCGTCCTTGGGCCTGTTGCACCACATGCCACGCTTCGTGGGGCAGATGCTGCTCTTGACCAGGCGCAACATGAATTTCGCTGCCTTGCGCATAGGCATACGCATTGAGTTGTGCTGGTTTATCTGAGTTGTAATGGACTTTGACATGATCCATGCTCATGCCTGACATGGATTCAATTCCCGCTTTAAGTTGTGAAGGTAAGCCTCCCTGCGCTGCGGAATTTTCGTGGCGTTGCACTGTACTGAATCGACCTTGCAGAGGCTCCTCCTCCTCGACGCGTTGCACTGCTTCGAATTTTCCTTGCAAAGGTTCTTCTTCCTCAACACGTTGTATTGCCTCGAATTTCCCTTGCAGAGGTTCTTCTTCCTCGACCCGTTGTACTGCTTCGAACTTACCTTGCAGCGGTTCTTCTTCCTCGACGCGTTGCAGAGTTTTAGCTTGCAGTTGGGCTTGTATAAGTTTCAGTTGCAAAGCCGCCCCCGTCGTGTTGACCATGCTTTGAAGTCGCTTTTGCAAAACCTGTGAATGTCTAGCATCACGCAATTGCACCGCGTCTGGCATCGACACCGACGTTAGCTGTTTAGTTTGAGAAGTAGGCTTTTGTTCGGTGTAAGTACGTATCGACATGATGATCACTCTCGGGGCAAGAAGGCTATGGCCGTATTTAACTGAATCGGCTTGATTGGTTTAATTTACAATCCCTGATCTCTGATAAGGATTCAGTATAGACACGAATTTGCGCAAGGATGAGAGAAATCTGAGGATATTCATGTCTTTCTTGTATTTTTCAACGCAAATACCGACAACTTCGTACGTTGAACATACCCCGCTGTCTGCATGCCACTACTCCTCACGCTGAAGTCGTTGAAAGATACAAGTACAAACGCTGGTCTGGGCATACACCAAACTAGGATGGGTGCCACGGCTTATTTGCTGCAGCAGCACCAAACGATCTTGTTCGCGATCAAAATAGCCTGACAAGGCCATAAAACGACCATCGTTCAAGGACGCGCAAACCGACAGACCTTGACGCGGCAATCCAGCCTGCTCGGAATTCAAAGCACTGTCGGTAAAACCCTGCAGAACAAACTTCACTCCATCGATACGGAAGTAGCCATCCAACCACCCTGAAATTCCATCTTTCAATTGCATCTCAAGTGTCAGATTAAGTTCAGGTGTCACACAATACCAAACCCCATTGATCGCATCCGCTTGGTCAGAGACTCTGAAATTACCAATACTTGCCGAAGTCGCGCCGCCGAGATCCGCCAGTTCGTAAACCAATTTGTCCAAATAGGAACCACACTCTATCTTATGCGCTTGTTCTATTGTCACCACTAAATCATGATTTAACCAAAGCTGCGGTGTGCCATCTTCTCGCAATAGGGCTTGTCCAGCGAAAGCTGATACCCAATGCCAGCTTGGAATCGCATTTTTGCCTTCGAATGGGCGCCAGAGGACGCTCAACGCCAGCCCAAGGCCTTTCTCCTGCGTGATAAGCCCGGCATCACCATAACCACATACGTGAAATCGCCCATTCACATTCACGTCCGTTTGATAGCTGCCAAACATGAAGCTACCGTGTGATTTCAAGCGCAAGACCGATCCATAGCCATTCATCCAGCTCCCGTCAAACGCACCCAAGCCACCTCCTTGCTGACCAATTCGCGATTTGGCCCAGTTTCTACTAAGTGATGCACAACATGTAAAACGCAAGCGCTTACAGTTTATTAACTCGTAAAAATACTGACAACTAAAACTGCAGTCGTCAAGCGCCGGGCATTCAGACAGCCCATATGCATTCATTCAACAAAAGCTATGCCAAATAAAGATGACGGTGGAAACGATAGTTGGAAGTAGGCGTGCCAAATCACGCCTCAAGCGTAAATCAGCATATGAAAAACTGACTCACTCTCAGGCAAAAAGAGTTGAAACGATGGCGACTAGGATTTAGAGCCGCGCCAAGCAAAGACGAGAGCAGAGATAATCGTACTCAGCATTGCAGCGCTAGCGGCATACCACGGATAGTTGGCAACCATCGCGGCACGTAGCTGAACCATGTCGAGTTTGAAGCCACTAAAGATAAGGGTGACATAATTAGCAACAACGAATTCAAATGTAATTCCAATCAATGCGCCAACACAGCCCACTAGGAGCAGCAAGCGCGCTCGCCCTGCAAAATTTGGCTGCACATAATTCATCGCATGCGCCGCCTTCTGCTCGGCTGGAGACCATTGATATGTGGCCTTCGCGGTCCACAGCCCGAGAGGCAAGGCGATCACCAACAGCCACGACCATTGCACGGCTTGTTGCCCCACTTGTTCTGCGCTACCACCGCCAAACAAAGCAATAAAGCCCGCCAAAGAGCCACACAACGTACCGGCATTAGCGACTTTAAAAATATCGCGCCGTATGCTTTGCAGTAAGGATTGTGCTAAACCAGTTGCAGCAAGCGATGAGGACTTTTTGGAATTCATTATTTTTTCTCGGCAATTTGATCAGCAATGGCTTTCCATTCTGCCACGGCGGTGCGACCTTGTGCTGCCGCGGCCATCACTTGTTTGGCGTCGCTGCGCTGTTCGGTCAAGGCATCACCAAGCTCAAGCGGAAAATTCTTAACGCCAGCAAGTTTCAAGACCAACTCGGTCAACTTCTGACGCAAACTGGCGAAAGCACGTTTGGCGCGTTTCTTGAAGCTTGAGAATTTGCGCTTCAACCAATTCACAGCGCGTGACAAAAGACCTGGCGATTCTTCGCCCGCCCGTTGTGCGACGGTCTTAGCCTGCTCCACACTTGCCGTGGTATCGGATTTCGCTTTTGATTGAACGGTTTGCTCATCACCATCTTTGGCACTCTCTTCAGCATCTTCGACTTTAGCCAAGCCCAAAGCATCTTCCAATTTCTCGACTTTATCTTTCTTCGCTTGGAGGTCGGCTTCATTCCCCTCAGGCATCGCAACCAAACTGTCCTCGCCGCTTTGCAATCCACCCAATGCTTGTTGGCCTTGCACCTCCACTTCAGAGAGTTTGGTCAATGGTTGAGCATCAGCCTGCAAGCCATCCGCACCGCCAACCGCGTCCTGCGCCGCAGTGTCGATCTCTACAATCGCGCTCGACGAGCTTGTCACGTCTTGCTGCATCTCGCTAGCGATAGTAGCGGTTGGATGAGGATCAGCAACCGGGGCTTCTTGCGCCGCTTCATGATGCTCAGGCAAAGCCAAACGCCCTTCCATGCCCAATTGATTTTCTTTCTCATTTTGGTAAGCGATCGTACCTGCCATGCCATAGGTTCCAATGCTTTCCCCTGCCGCCTCACCTATCATATGACCGGCATGTGCCGCCGCCTCTGCACCATGCAAGGCGTGCTGTGCCATCAGGCCTCCACTAGCGACTGCACTACCAACACCGACGCCACCTGTGATCACACCAAGCAAGGCGAATCCCAGTTTTGCACAATCACGATACAGCGTAGGCAGAATCTTCGCTTTTTCTGGTTCAGACAGACCGCGCAGGCGATACAAATTACGGCCAATCAAAATAATCTGTAGCGCCGCCATTGCCGCGTGCGCCGCCAAGGCAATCACGCCGGCTACCGCGCCAACCGGTAAAGCTGCTGGCGCGAAGAAGGCCGCAATATTAGCTGCCAATGCGACCACACTCGCAATCGAACCGATCAAATGCATGATGCGCGAAGCCGTATCGATAGAACGCATCACCGCGCCAATCTTACCGCGGCCGTACATGTTCTTTTCTATCATGTGCGCTTTTTGACTACTGAGCTCAGTCATGCGCTTACGCTCAGCGGCATCGCGATATTTGGCATACATCACGATCTTTTTCAAAATACCGCCAGTCAAATGTCCCGCATCGAGTGGCATGTTACCGTACACATGATTCGCAACTCGCCAAGCTTCTTGATCTTCTTTGCTACCTTCTCGTTGTACCACCGCGGCATTATTCGACTTCAACTGCACCCCATGGTTGACTGCTTGCTCGCCCATGTGATCAGCTTCGGCTTCGAGGCCCTGATCATCATTGACCGCCACTCCAGACTTCATCTGCATGGTCGGGCGCACTCTGCCTTGAGCCTGCTGTACCACATGCCAGGCTTCATGCGGCAAATACTGCTCTTGTCCAGGGGCGACATGAATTTCACTTCCCTGTGCATACGCATGGGCGTTGAGTTGTGCTGGTTTATCGGAGTTATAGTGCACTCGAACATGATCCATATTCATGCCCGACATGCTCTCGATACCGGCTTTCAATTGTGCCGGCAATCCAGTTTGATTCGCCTCTGATTTGGCCTGAATCGCGCCATCTTCAAGCGCAGTATCGGCCTCGGCGACAAGTTGTACTGAGGGTGAGAATTTGGCTTGAATCGCCTGCTGTTGCAGCTGCGCGCGGCGCTGATGTTGTTGGACAATGGGGCTTTGCTTGGCCTGTGCTGCGCGAGCTTGGAGCTGCTGCTGTTGCGTGCTAGAAGCTGCCATGGCCTGCAACTGGCTCAAGCCATCAGCGACCAACCCACTTGAAGAAGGCTCAAGCTGTCGAGGTTGCCGACTTTCGGCCTTATTTTGTGCAACTTGGGGCGCGGCTGTACGCATGGTTTTCTCTCCTAAAACCAAATTCCCAGACACAGGAGTCGGGCGCTTATCGGTCACTGCGCCGACAATCTGTTTGGCGCCAATTCCCTCTGCGACGAGCCCCACCTACTTGCATCAGATATTTCGCAAAGCCTTGAGTCTACCGATTTTCTAATGATACGCCGTATGGCAAAGATATTTTTGTCGCTCCAGCGAGACAAATTGAACAAGGCCGCATCGAATCAGAAAGCGAACACCTCCCCACGATGATTTTGCAACGGTTCGATAAGCTTGCGCAAACTCACAGAAAGTTAACCCAATATCTACTCGAACTAAAAATAAAGCGCACAAAAAAGAACCACAGGAAATCAGCTCATTCCCTGTGGCCTATATATGAATCAAAATGAATAGCAACTTACTTTGCTGCGTTCTTGGTTTGCATTTTCAACTGCGTTTTCAACCAATCCGACATGCTATTTAACGCTACCGACGCCACCGTTTCTTCGATCTTGTCGTATTCAGAAAATGCGCCAGTCGTGCTGGTTTGGAATAAATGATTAAGCTTCGGCAATTCAAGCGTCGTCAGTTGAGAATTGCCCTTCATCGCTTGACGGATGCCAGCCAAATTACTCTTAGGATTGACTTGAAAATCCAATTCGCCATTGATCGCCAGCACTGGCAACTTCAACTTACTCAGATACTGCTGAGGTTGGAAGCGAATAAATGTGAGAAACCAAGGCGAAGTTAATTGATCAATTTCGATTTGCACCGATTTTTCAATCGCATTCGGTTCACTCATCATCAGCGCGCGTAACATGCTCCGCAGGATGTCGACATCCTTTTCGCCTAACATCAGGTCGTACACTTTACGATAACGTTTCGCTTGTTGTTCACCTGCTTCCAATGCGCCTTCGGCTTTCATCGCATCGCGGACTTGCTCCAACATTAATTGGTCGATCGCGATTCCAGGACCGCCCATCAAGATCACAAATTTAAGCTGCGCATCTCGGCTCGCAACGATCGGTGCGATCATGCCCCCTTCCGAATGGCCGATGATGCCGACGCGCTTTGCATCAATTTGCGGCTGTAAGCGTAAGAAGTTCACTGCTGCTTGTGCATCATCAGCGAAATCTAAAGTCGTCGCTGTTTTATAAATACCCTTGGAAGCACCAACACCGCGCTTATCATAGCGCAGCACTGCAACACCTTGCTTGCACAAGTGATCGGCAATCACAGTAAAAATTTGGTGCCCAAACAGATCTTCATTTCGTGTATGAGGCCCCGAACCATGTACCAATACTGTGGCTGGAAACGGCCCCTTGGTGTTTGGCAAACAAAGCGTGCCAGCAAAACTCAAATTACTGTCGAGTCCAGGAAATTGCACTTCGCTATTGATATAGCTCGGTGTGGCATTTTTGATGGCTTCCACTTGAGGGCGATTCTTCTTAACTGGTGCGGGCGCTTCACCTTTCAAGGCGCTAAGATCCAGTTTCATGCGTTGGCCCGCTTGCATCCATTCACCTTGCCATTGTTGCGTAGCCTGATCCCAGCTTGCCTTATAACTCGCACCAAGACGACTGATCGCAAACTCCAGCTTATTTTCGGCCAGATCTGTACTATCAGCCATGATCACACTATTGCCTTGATCGATGCTTGTGAGTTTGACTTGCGGCTTGCCATCCTCAGACTTGCTGACTTGAATCTTGATCCGCAAAGACCCGGCGAGTGTCCCCATCCAATCGCCATAGGGTTGCTCGGCCCATGCCGCACTGCTCGCCAACATCACGCTGCAAACGACTATTTTTTTGAGTAGCTGCATTATCACTCCCTTAAATTCTTGGTTTAATTGATGGTTCAGTCGATGGTTTCCCGCCTTGATCCCAGCTTATTTTACGCGCGGTGCAGGCATTTGTTGACCATTTTGGAATAAAGTCATTCCCTCTGCTTTGCCTTCACCATTCAACTTAAATTGCAACTTGATATCGGCCACTTTGGCGAAGAAACGATGCTCGCCCAATGCGAAAATCTCAAAACTCGGTTGGCCAGTCGCTTGAGCCATTAACTTCGCATCCTTCTCGCTAATCGTTATCACAAAACCTGGAACAAGTTGATACTGCCCTTCGTAAGCCTTCAACTGTTCGGCGCTTAGCTTGACTTCAGCACTTTCCGACGCCTTCGCCGTTGCTTGAGGAGCGGCATAGACACTAAAGCCGGCAAAGCCTACACTTGTGAGCATGAGCGCGACGAGCGTGGAGATGGAAAATTTTTTCAAACTCGAATTCATGATTTATTTCCTTAGACTAAAGATTAAGCGTTGAATACTCAGGCAGTAATGCTTCGATGGCCACGGAGGAGCTGTAATCCCTGCAAAAGTACGAGAAACCTCAGTGTAGAAGTTTCGCATTGTGTTTTCAGGTGGAAATGCACGAAAACAGGAAAGCATGACATGAAATCCCCGAATGGTGTTTTAAGCTCGTCATGCGGGCTATCTTGTGCGCACGGGACTGTGGGCGCCCCGTTCCTTGAGGTGCAACTAGAGAATTAAATGAGATTGCAATACGATTCAGCGCGAACTTTCATCAGAAGTATTCAACACGTAATGTAAAAGCTCATCGTCAGCAATTTTGTTGTCCCACAGCGGAACACTAAAGCGACGATCCTTTGCAACTGCAAAATAGCGAATTTGCCCTTGATGCTGAAGGCTCAAAGTACGAATCTGGGGAGGCGCATAGAATCCCACGTCAACCGTACGTGACTCACAAGGATTGCCAGACGCAAACATGCTCACATAGGATTTGAAAACAAAGGACAGATCTTGTCGCTCGATCGCCCAACGAACTTGACACTCCAATCGTAGATCTCCCATACGTTTAACGTCGTCCGCCAATCCTAGCGTCTTCACGTAAGGACGAATAAAGAACTGCCCTTTCTGTCGGTTCAAGATCAAGTCGTATTCATCTTCGCTCTTCAGCTCCAACATTGGCAACTGAAAACGCCCGAATTCATCCACTCTCACCGAAGTAGACACTTCATCGCTTGCTAATCGCATGGTCAATCCATCGAGCTTCGTTTCCTGCTCTTTGGGGATGAGAATGAAGTAAAGCTGGGAATTTGGTGCAAGTTGTCGTTTTTCTTGATAGGCCTTGAGGCCTTTCTGCAGCTGCGCATACGAACGCAAATCAATCCCTTTGTACGAACTGACTTCAACGCGTTCAGTCAAAGGCAATTGTGCTGCATCGTTGGATGGTTCTAGCGATTGTGCGAAACACAAGGAGCAATAAAGGTAGGCAAAACTTGCCATCAAAAATTTTCGGGATGCAAAGTTGCTCCATTGCTGAACGCCATCGACTTTAAGCATCTACAATCCTTTCTCGAACAATTCATTTCAAAAGATTTGCCATCTCAGTAGTACAATCGCAGCGTATCACAAATAACTAGATTTTTTTACACTATTTGTTTTGTTCTATCTCGACACCGGCGATATACTAAGATGCATGACTCCGAAACATTCGGGCAATGACTGAACTTTCTTAATTCACCTGAAAAAAATTCTATGCTCCATTCACCAAAATTTTTCAAGAATCACATGCTCTCTCTTGGACTAGCAACGGCCCTCATTGGGATTGCTCATCCACACAGTTTTGCACAACAAAATTCCAAGCCTCTCGTAGAAACGACAGGCTCACAATGGTTTAAGCTGCCGACCGTCGAATACAAGGGAAAGCAAGACGACATTTTCTTTGTCAACGCTGAGCTCGGTTTTTACGCAAACGGACAAGGCAAAATTTATCGTTCAAGCGACGGTGGAACGAGCTGGGAGCTGGTTCTCGACAAACCCGGCACTTATTTTCGTGCGCTTGGCATGATCGATACTCTTCACGGCTATGCGGGCAATATCGGGACGGAATATTTTCCTGGTGTGACCGACGAGACGCCTCTTTATGAAACCTTGGACGGTGGAAAAACTTGGCACCCTGTCGCCAATCTCCCCGGCAAACCGGTCAAAGGCATTTGTGCGATCGACATCGTGCGTTCAGAATTTATCAATGCTGGCGTTTTGGATCGTCGCACCATTATCCATGCTGGTGGTCGTGTCGGCAGTCCTGCACAACTGCTACGTTCGATTGATGGCGGTCAGTCTTGGACCAATATCGATATGAGCCCTTGGGTCGCGATGATTGTTGATGTCAAATTCTTTGATGAAATGAATGGCATCGTGTTTGCTGGCAGTGATGCGCAAATCGCCAATTCCCATGCACTGATTGTTGCCACCCATGACGGCGGTAAATCATGGACCAAAGTCTATGAATCGACGCGTCAGTATGAGCTCACTTGGAAAGGAAGTTTCCCAAGTCGCGAGGTCGGTTATGCCAGCATTCAAAACTACAATCCAGACAAAACCGAAGATCAACGTTGGATTGCAAAGACCACCGACGGTGGCAAAACATGGCAGGAAGTTCCACTCGTCAAAGATTTCGCGGTGCGTGAATTTGGCATTGGTTTTGCGAACAAAGATCTCGGGTGGGTCGGCACCAGCAAAGGTGGATTTGAGACTCGCGACGGTGGACAAACTTGGAAGCCGATCAACTTAGGTCGCGTCGTCAATAAAATTCGCATTCTACCAGATGGAAAGAATAGCTTCACCGCCTACGCGATCGGCGCGGATGTCTATAAATTTTCGCTGCCTCCATCAACCATCAATCAAGACGTTAAAAAAGCTGCGATTGTCGTCGATAAACCGTAAGCATCCTCAAGTGAAATGAACAACGGCCACCTCGAACGGTGGCCGCTTAGGCACGCTTTACTACTCCAATATTGTTATTTCAAGATGCTGTCGCCGACTCGAAGTTTTACATCATGCATCATGTTCAAATAGGCTTCGTAGTACGGCTTGTGTGATAGGCCCACAATCGCAAGCATACGCTTGCCCGGTGCAATACCGAGCACGTCACGCATATTGGCAACCATACGGAGGTTGCGGGTCTCCCAAAAGCCTAAGTACTGACGTCCGAATTGTTTTGACGAACCTTCATTCATCGCTGCGCCGAAGTCACTCTCGAAAATGAGTTGTCCCAAGGATGCTTGGTTATACGCACGATACATAGCCAGTACTGAATCGGGATTGTCCAACTTCGCTTCGATTTTTTTACTCATCTCTTGGCGTTTGGTCGAAGCTGGATTGGTCCAAGCTTTCATCATCGCGACCTCAGCTGCTTTATCATCTTCAGCGCTATACGGGGCAGTATCTGCGGTGTGATCGTCGACCGGATACACACGTTGCAAACCCAAGCGCACCGCCAAGGGCACTGCCACTTGGGTGTCTTCGTTCATGCTCACCTTATATTTATCTAAGTAGGCATGCAACTTCTCGTCGATGCCATCGCCCTGCACTCTCTCATTTTCAGGAAGGTGTAACCATTGCACCAAAGCCGAGGCACGCTCACCCGCTGCCAATAGCACAGCGGCAAGACGACGACGTTGCGATGGGCTAGCATCTTTCGGCAAGCTGGCAAACAAACGCTCAGCTTCCGCATTGGCGCTGGGTACATCAAGCCCTGTCGCCGTTTTAGCAGGACTTGTGTCGTAACAGTAGTACTTCACACTTTCCGCGTAACGTGTTGGATAGTGACGCATGTAATCACATTGGGTTCCTGATACCGCTTCGATAGCGATCAACTCTGGTTTCCACGTCTCCAATTTATCCATCAATTGACTAAGATTTTGCGCAGAAAATTCTTTCGGGAACCCTGACAGATGGGGTGTACCGAGAACGAATACCTGATTCATCTTTCCGTTCTTCGGCCCTTTATGTTGGCTTGGGTCGAATTGCCCGCCTTTACTATCCACCGCAGATGCAGACATCGATACCAGCGAGATCATCACCGCTGCGCAAGTTATTCTTAAAACGCTCTCTTTCATATCCCCTCCGTTCAAAAAGCTCAATTCGCAAATGCATTGACATCATAAAAAAATGAGCCAAGAAACGAAGGCGATTTGCGACACGCCGTCGGTTTGAAGGTGCGAAATGAAAAAAACCACTCCTTAACCTCGAAGTGGTTTTTCTGTGAAGGTAAATCTATCGTTCTATCGGAAATTTATAAGCATTCGGAAAACTAATGTTCAATCTTAAAAACCCAAGCCATCAACAAGCACACCAAGGCAAAACCCACTGTGACCAAGGCCCACCATCCGTAGGTCGCAGCAAGAAACACAGAGCCGGCCCAAAAAAAACTATTAAGTTTCTCTAAAATCGTCAGTCCAGCGCTGCCGTTGGCACGACGCTGAAATTCGCTACGATCGGCTGGCCGCGCCATCCACAAATTAATCTGCGAGATATTATGCATTGCGACGAGACTGCCAACTAAGGTTAAAGCAGCTAGCAGGGGGGCGGACAAAGACAGATACAACAATGGTACAGCGATCAACATCAATGGTGGCAGCACTGACGCCAGCACCTTAGCGCGTCGGATCTCTTTTTGTGGTGCCGGTGCGGTCGCTAACAAATCAGCAGCATGCTCAGCACTGATGATGACCCACATTAAGGATGAGGCCAACAAGGCTGATAAAACCACCAAGCCTGCTCCGGCGCTCGGTGCGAAATTCCCCTTACGGAAAATCACAAAGAACAAGGGTATCATATAAAGAATTTGCAGCGAGATTTGTGAAATAAGTTGCGGGTCTCGCAAAATCAAACGCCACTCCTTCAAAATAACATTGCGCACCAATCCTCGAGCGAAAGTCTTCTTGTGACCACTGGCCGCGTTGGGACTCGTACGCACCGTCCCTGCACTTTGCTGTACCCCTTGCACGAAAAAACGATGCGAGCGCTTTGCTACCAAAACAAAGGCAAAAGCAGCAATCAAGCTCAACATCAAAACTTCAAGCGGCGTGCCAAACAAAGCTTTAGCAGGCACCCACAGATAACTATCCGCACCTAAGATTTGTCCATCGGCAAACCAAGGTTGCACGGTCGCGAGAAACTTGGCCTTATAGCTTGCTCCCAAATTACCGAAAGCTTGCGAGGAGATAAAAGCGAGAGCGCCGACTAATGCTCCCAACAACTGCGCGGCTACGCGTGTCTTCCTCACACCAATCCAACGCACCAAGCCTAAGGTCATCCACATCCCCAAGGCTGAGCTCAGCACCGCTAATGCGATGATAGTCGGATAAATCCCTAGCCAGCGGAACTGTCCTATGAATAAACCGACATGGGCAAAGGGTGTTAGAAAAAACAAGGTGACAATACTCGATCCAGCAGCAATACCAGCGAGTCGCACTTGAAAAATCGTTTTTGAAGAAAGCGGCGACGATAGCAGAAGGTCTAGATCACCTCGCTCAAACAATGCCGCCACACTTTTACTCAAAGCCTGTGACAACATCAGAGTAAACAGGACGAACAAAGCAAGGCCAGCGAACATGACAAGCTTCGGCGGTAGCTCTGATCCAAACGTCGGAACCAAACGTAAAATAAGCCAAGCAACAGCGTGCAAAAACAAACTCAAGGCGCCGGTCGCAAGCCAAGACCCCATTCCCATTCCACGCTGCGCTTTCTTCTTTTTATTGACATTCGCTTTCTCAAAAAAGTACAAGCGCAGTTCGTGCTTGAGTAACCAAAGGGCACTTCCTACCTTTGGCCAAGATGGTGAACGACGACGCGATATGCTGTGTGCTTGCGTCATACCGCGGTCTCCGTTAGTTCGAGGAATAAATCTTCCAAAGTCTTCGCGCCCTGGTGACTCTTATCGCGCAGTTCGGCCAAGCTGCCTTCGACCAGCAGCTTGCCATGTTGAATGATCCCTATGCGTTCGGCCAAACGCTCTGCCACGTCCAAAATATGCGTAGTCAAAATCACCGTGCCGCCACGCTTCACGTGTTCCAACAAGAGGTCCTTGACTTGGCGACCGGCAGCAACATCAAGACCAGTCAAAGGTTCATCTAGAATAATCAATTCGGGTTCATGAATTAAGGCGCCCGCTAAAGCCAACTTTTGTTTCATGCCACGGGAAAATCCCTCGGTCAATTCGTGAGAGTGTTTCAACAAGTCTAGCCATTCCAGTAAATGCGTCGCACGCTCTTGCGCTAAATCAGGCTCTATACCCCACAAACCGGCAACAAATTCGAGATATTCAAACGGTTTGAGTTTGTTGTACAGCATAGGATCATCAGGCAAATACGCGAGCTTACTCTTTGCACCTGCTGGGTCCCGCGCCAGATCCACACCGAGAATTTCGACTGTACCGGCGTCAGGTGCGAGCAAGCCGGCAATCATGCGCAATGTCGTCGATTTGCCAGCTCCGTTCGGTCCTAGCAAAGCATAAAATTCCCCGCGTTTGATCTGCAAATCGAGATTATCAACGGCTGGCTTGTCAAACACTTTTCGCAAGCCTTTGAGTTGTAGTGCTAAATCTTGCTGGCTCTGCTGATGCTTAATGTTTTCTTCCATGATGTGTTACTTTCCTTGAAGGGCTCGGCACTACCAGTGAAGCAGCGCGTATATAGACTAATACACTCGAATACAGTCGAATATGGTCGACGATACCCTCGCTTTTGTTTAAGTCAGGACAACAAATTCCACTATCATCTTTCATCGGAAAAAGAGCTCGACTAATTGCTCGTCACAGTAACAGATGATGTTTTCGAAAGAAAGTGCTTTTTTGATTACTTTATCGCCAAATCTCACCATGCTAAGTGCCTTTCCCTTTGACACTCGCGACTAACGACATTGTCGACTTTATGCAAAATGCATTGATTGGAAATTGACCATGCGTCGAACGGCGCCGCTTCGACGCACCAATCAAATTTGCGAGATTATTTTTCTCAGGATTTCGTACCCAAGGAACTAACAGGCGAAACGTTCAGTTCCTAATTTTGACACTTCGCGCCTCAATTTCTTCTTTTCATCGCAAACCTCAGCACACTGCCCTCGCAATCGGTAAAGTTCGCACCATCGTAGTTCGGAACAATCATATTGAGCTTCCTAACTAAGGCGAAATTTCAGCAAATTCAAACCGAGGAAAGTATGCAAATCTCAAAAAGTTCAGTCATTACACTATTGTTATGCAATGTATTGGCGGTCAGTGCGCAAGCACAACAGGTCAACACCAGCCCGAATAAAGCAGAAACGGCCGCGGCAAAAAAGGACGAAGTCACTCAACGCGTCGAAGTCCAAGCTAAAGGTGAAACTCAATTAGCGCGTCAAGAAGCAGCAGCACGCACCATCGTCAGTAATGCAGAGCTCGTTAAATTTGGCGACAATAATATTCTCGATGCAATGCGCCGCGTACCGGGCGTGCAAGTTAACAACAACAAGATTCAACTGCTCGGCATGAATGCCAATTACACGCAGGTGTTGATCGATGGCGAACCACCACGTGGTGTCAATGTTGAAGACATTCCGATGGCGATGATTGATCGCATTGAAATCTATCGTACCGCCAATGCGCAATTCTCTACGCAAGCGGTCGGTGGCACGGTCAATATTATTTTGAAACGCGCTTCTTCAAATTCCCAACAATCGATCAAGCTGAGCGCAGGTCATACACAGCGTGATCAAGGAAGTGTCGAATGGAATAGCTCAGGAAAGGACGGAAACTTTTCTCACTCTGTTGCAATGGTGGCCTCCCTCAATACGATAGGTGCAAGTATTCCGCACAACACTTTTGTAGAACAGGAACTCGCTACTGATCGCGGGCAAAATTTGCAGCACTATACCTCACTCACCGAACGTAACTACAACGATAGAGACATACGAATCAGCCCTCGATTTCAGTACAAAACAGATTCAAATACGAATCTTACTTCTACTACTATGTTCGCCTATGGCAGCGGCGAAGGGAATAGCGAGCAGAACTATAAGTTCATTGAGGGTAACGCATTTCCTATCAATAAAATTCGCTACCATGATACAAGCGAGCGAACTAACCTTAACAGTACTTTGCGCGCGACTACCAGCTTTAGTGATGACTTAAAATTAGACATTTCTGGAGGTTTCCATGCGAATCGTACATCGAACGGTCAACAGACTGGAAACTATGCCGCAAATGGGCATCTAGACTTCAATCGAAACTATGACACGAAGGTTCGCGTTCTTGGTATCCACACTAGCGGAAAGTTAAGTATTCCAACCAATGATCAACACGACCTTGTCATGGGTTGGCAAGGTTCGGGCACGACCGTACATATTGATCGCAACCAAACCGATTACACGCTAGCGACAGCGAGCACGGTTTATCTGCCGCAGAGCGCCAGGAACGAATTATTCAAGTCCGCTTTGTACGCCCAAGATGAATGGAAATTCCAGAAAAACTCTTCAATCTACTTAGGCTTACGTTGGGAGTCACTGGGCATCAACAGTGAAGGCTCGGAGCAAATCAAATCCAAATACAAGACTAGCGTCTTAAGCCCTATCGTCCAAACCATGTGGCAACTCGACCCACAAAATACGGAGCGTTTCCGCCTTGGTTTGGCACGTACCTACCAAGCTCCGAACGACTTCTTCTTGGTTTCGCCAAAAATCTATTCGGTCAACAACTCCGTACAAAACCCCAATTTTGTCGGCAATCCCAATTTGCGCCCTGAATTAGCTTGGGGCTTGGATGCGGCGTTTGAACATAATGGCAAAGATGGTTTGAACTACGCGATTCGCGCCAAAGTGCAGCAGGTTAACGATCTCCATCGCGATACCCTGTATTTCGAAAACAATGCATGGTGGAAGAAATACGTGAACACCGGAAGTGCCGTTGGCGAGAGTTTGGAATTGAGTACACAATTTCCAATCAAACGTTTTATCGACAATGCGCCCGATGTCGATGTCAGCATGAGTTACATGCATTTTTGGTCGAATGTAAAAGGCTTGCCGCAACCGTATAACCAGCTCAATCCTTATACCTACCAATACACCATGAGCCTGAACTATCGTATGAAGGACTTACCATTGACGATGGGTATGAATGCAAAATTACAAGACTCGCACTGGCAACAAATCAATTTGACCGACCGCCAGTATGTAAAAACTCCGTCGAGTCTCGATTTGTACGGCTTATGGAAATTCGACAAGAAGAGCCAACTACGTCTTGCATTGAACAATCTGACGAATTCCAAATTGATCGACACCAACACGCAAAGTTTTGTGCCCGGTTACATCGGCTCCACGCATACTCAAGTTGACCGTGCTCGTAACATCAATTTGAGTTACGAATATAAGTTCTAATTGATCGATTAAGTTGGCTGATTGATCGCCATACGAAGAGCCGCATCATACACAGAATGATGCGGCTTTTTTTCTCCCCCCAAACCTCGCCGTCAACTACTTTGATCTGCTTCCGCCACTTGAACCTCTCGAGACATATGGCTTTATGAGGCCGAATACAATGCACATGCGTTGAACGGACAAGCCCCTTGCAAATTAAGAAGGTCCGCATGCCCCCCCATGCGCATCGGCAAACATTCTTGCATTTCAAGACCGATACGCCAAACATGTGGTATATCCCATAGCTCTAAGCTCATCAGTACTGTCAACCCAAGCCATCGGAATTTACAAATCGAAGCAATCTTGATTTTATATATTTTGCATTTACTTTTGATTATAATAAAAAATAACTTGACGAGAGAGTTTCGAAGTCTATACTGAACCTCATCAATATTTCCATGTGGCAATATTCTAACTATTAACTGTCTAAACCTTCGTTGTTTCTCGATGTAGTCCACCCAAGTTTCACAAAATTGATTCTCAAATTAAATCCGCAACAGGCTGTGTTCCCGAGTTTTGTTGCAAAAACATGGCCAAGTTTCGTGTTTTATTGCTGCACATTTTCACAACTCATGTTCGCACACACGGGCTGGCGTGGCGACATATTGGACTTTTTCCCTGAATCATCGACTAACACTTTTCCACACTGATAGCTAGACCTAGTAACAACCCAAATTGGAGACATGTGCTATGAAACAAGGTCTGACTCGAATGCTAAGCTGCGCCCTATGGTTGGTACTCGTATCTGCCTGTGGCGGATCTGGAAATACCAACTCCAACAACGCTGACGCAAAACTCATGCAGTTCACCATCGCTTCCGGCGGTGGAGGCGGTATCAAACAGTCGAATCCGGCCATCGTTTGCGATAGTTCATGTACATCTCAAGTAGAGAGAAATGTTTCAATAAACTTGACCGCCGTGCCTGATGAAGAGCATGAATTCCTCAATTGGCAAGGGCCGCCAAACTGTGCCAGCGAACTGCAATGTACGGTGGTCACAGGTCAAACAAACAATGTCACAGCAACGTTTGTTAAAGTCACCAAATATAAATTGACAGTGCAGCTCGCTGGCAATGGCAGTGTGACGAGTTCGCCATCGGGTATCACTTGCGGCACGGACTGCACACAAAGTTACGCACAAGGTCGCAACGTCACCTTAACTGCAACCCCTAGCAATGGCTACCAGTTCTCCGGTTGGAGTGGTAGCAACATTAATTGCCCCGGCACAGGAAATTGCAGTATCACAATGAATTCCGCAACGACGGTTAAAGCAAATTTCACTTTACTCTCAAATAACGTGACGGTTTCTGTTGCTGTCAGTGGCTCCGGCCAAGTCAACAGTAACCCTGGTAACATTGCATGTCCAGGAGGATGTAGTGCAACACTTCCGAATGGATCAACCATAAACCTCACTGCGATACCTGCCGCGAAGTTCCAGTTCTCCGGCTGGACTGGCGACGCCGCTAGTTGCGGCAATACCAATACTTGCAGTCTGAAAGTGTTGGGCAACATGCAGATCGGCGCACTGTTCACAAGTACTAGCAGTGGCAGTCGCACGCGCGTCAGCGTCTCTGGGATGGGACACATAGGATCGTCAGACCAAAGTATTAGTTGTGGCAGCGTACCCAACATCCTGGGCAATTCTCGCAGCAGTGACTGCGTCAAAGCATTGCCCGCTGGCCTCATGACTTTCACTGCCACACCATACAATGACAGTTTTAAATTCGACCGATGGACAGGTGCCTGCAGTGGCAACACGCCCACTTGCACTGTCGACGTCAGCTCTGGACAACGCTTAGGCGCAATTTTCGTACCTGTAACAAGTACCACCGATGTGTGTACCGCCATGGGATTAAAGAGTGACAAACTGGTCTATAAACTCGATGCCAGTTTCCCCGCATTGACGGTCGGGCAATCCTTTGCAGATCCCAAATTCGGCACAACGATACGTCGAGTGACTGACGTACTTAACGACGGCCGCGGTAGCAACAAGGTATTGAAGACCATGTACTCAACCGTCTCCGCTTGGAACGCCGATGAAACTTATTTAATCTTATATCGCACCGATGGAACTGCTGCCACGCATGAGCTCTTTGATGGCAAGACCTATCAATTCATCCGTAAGCTCGACGACATCGATCCGGTAGATCTTGAGCAAATTTACTGGGATACATCAGATCCAGACATCCTCTACTACGCCAATCGCACTTACAATAATTTGTACCGTTATCGTGTCAGCACGCGGGCCAAAGAAGTTCTACACAATTTCGATGCGCAGTGCACCAGCGGAACTGAACTGCATGGCGGCTCTGATCCCTTGTTCAATTCTTGGGACTCAAAAAAATTCGGATTCGCATGCGCACCGAACGGAAAAATCTTCACTTACGATGTACCTAGCAATACACTCGGCAAGATCCTAGCCAGCACCTACGACTATGGCGCTCCACAAGCGACTCCGAGCGGTACGCAGTTCTTTGTCAATGAGAATAATTCCAATGTGAGCAATCGCCCGGCGACTGTACGCGATGCCAACCTCAATATTTTACGGACCATTGATATCGCTAGTGCTGACGAACACGGTGCCCTCAGTATGCTCTCCAACGGTCACGACACATGGAATGCGGTCGCCTTCGATAGCGGTCCGAATGGCAGCGGCACCGGAACGCTGGTTCAATTCAACCTCAACACTGGTGCCACAAGGGTGATCGTGGGCGAATCAAATGGTTACCCTTACCCTCCGAGCGGTACGCATGTCGGTGCGACGGCATTCCATCGTACGGGTTTAGTTGCTGTCTCAATCAAAGATGATCTCAAAGGCGATAGCTTGTTGGATAACGAACTCTTATTTGTCGACACTGACCTTGTAACCAATCCCAAGTCTGCAGTTTGCCGAGTTGGCCATCACCGTACCAAATCTGACGACTATTGGGCCGAACCACATCCTGTGATGAGCCCTAGTGGTACCCGTATACTATTCTCAAGTTCCTGGGGTGATAGCAGAAGCAGCGGCGAAGTGGTCAATGTGTACGTGGTTGAACTTCCTGGATACAAAAAGTAAGGCGCAAGCTGGAGCCCCTGCATTGAAGCAGAATCAAAAACCGCGTTAACGCACACTGACGCGGTTTTCTTACAACCAAGCGCTCTACTTCAGATCCTCGGTCTCGTGGTAGATCGTTTCAATCTTAAGTAAACTGGTTGTGCCATACGCTTTCAGTGCCTCCAACCATTGTGTGCGACTTGGTGCGCCCAGCGTCTTGTTTGGCAATGACAGCATTTTGGGCAAATCCGCTAGCCGTAAGCTTTTCGTCGTCAGCATCAGCAAGGTATCGAAATCTGGACGGCGATCGATTTCCTTCATCGCGAAAAACCGGGAACCATCTTTCAACAAAAAATAGTAAGCCGAGAGACCTTTTTGATCTTCTGATGTCATCCCCATCTTCAATTCACGAAACACTAGTACCTCATCGACCACAATGCTTTGCTGCGAGTATCGTTTTATGCCACTACGTTCAAAATGTCCTTCAAACACATCCGCCTGAAAAGTCCATCCTGTAGGCGACGAGCTTAATGAGAGTAAGTCAAACTCGATAGGATCAATAGTCCATACTTGCGCTTTTTTTCTCAATTGCTGCCGCAACTCTTGCTCACGTTTGCCGTCTTGTAAGTGAAAGCGAAAGATCACTTGGTAGTGATGCGGTGCATGAAACATCGGTAAATGAGAAGCATACAGATATTGCTCGCCACCAAAAATCAACATGCCGTGCTTGCCCCAAGCAGTCGTATTTTGATTTGCTAGCTCCTCGGCAGAGCTATGCACATTGCTCGCTGGTGCGAATGGAGTATGGACAGTTTCTGCCTGCACATAGGCTGACCAGAATAGAGCACATGCTGCCAAGAGATGACTTGTAAATCGGCTCAAGGACTGCCTCATACCTTCACCAACAACTTTCCGCGGTGATCGCCCGTGAATAGGCTTTGCAAAGCCAGCGGCAAATTTTCAAAACCTTCGACGATGCTCTCTTCCACCCAAAGTTTTCCGGCCTTCACCATCGGCCCGACTACGGCGATCATTTCGTCCATGCGATGCAAGTAATCGCGCGCTAACATGCCACTAATCGTCGCCCGCTGATACAAAATATGATGGAAGAAACGTGGTCCCATTTCAACCTCATCGAGACCTCCAGAATATTGACTGATACTGCCACAGATCACGATGCGGGCACGGCGTTTGATCAAGGGAATCACGGCATCACTGACGACACCGCCGACGTTATCGAAATACACGTCAACACCACCGACCAAGGCCTTGATGGCTTCTGACATCTCAGTTGCATTCGCATA
>CAYWNE010000013.1:0-47396 GCA_964459555.1 uncultured Burkholderiaceae bacterium
TATGCGTGGTCGCGTATTTATCTTTAAGGGCTAAATTGTCCCAGTTTTGGTAACGCTGTTTTGTTTTATTATTGATGCCTGTAAACTCGAGACGATGATTCTCGCTTAACTGCCAATCGAGTTTCAAAAGTCCATGTGGTGAGTGATCAGAGCCCGCATTGCTGCCCGAACCGCCATAGCCATTCCAAGTATTGCTGCGACCTTCGAGTAAGGCGAACATAAACAGTTTGTCTTTGATTAATGGACCGCCACCATAGAAGTTGTAGGTCGTGTTATTCCAACGATTTTGCGGCGAATTGTAGACAGTGTAGTAACGCCCTTCTTTGATCGCCACAGGGTCAAGTGATGTGACATTCGGCCCCCGCGCTCCAAGCTGAGAGTTTTCAAGATTAATGGCAGTGCCGAATTTCCATTCATTGGTCCCACGTTTGGTAGTGGAACTGATGATGCCGCCGAGGGAACGACCGAACTCGGCGCCGTAACCACCGGTCTTTACCTGCTGTTCATTGAGTGCTTCAAATGGCAAACCGATGAAAGAAACAAATTTACGAATATTCGTAACATCGAAGCCATTGATAAAGTAGCCGTTTTCGCCAACTGAGGCGCCGCCGAAGGAGGCGAGGCCAGCAAAACCACCCACACCTTTGACCGTGCCCGGCGCCAGTAAGGCGATCGAAGTCGCATCTTGTCCAACCGGTAGGGCTTGAATTTGTTGGCGTGTGAAGACGGTGTTTGACTCTACGCTAGACACGTCAATAGGATTGCGATTACGTGAGGCCGTGACGGTAACGGTCTGCGATTGCGCTTGATCGAAACGTACTTCGGTTCCCGAACCAATCACCACGATGACATCTTTGGTTACGCCGCTGGCTGTCACTTTGTATTGTCCGCTCGGCAGACGGGGAACTGTGAATTCGCCATCTTTACTGGCTTCAATCACACGAACTTGGCCAGTTTCGACGTTTTGAATTTGAATCTGTTCCTTCGCTTTGGCGCGACCAAAAATGGTACCGTCTGCATTTTGTGCATAGGCAGCGCTTGCGAAGCACAGACCGATCGCGGCCGCGATAGCTGTGCGTCCTAGCTGTTGTAGGTAATACCGATTTTTCATTAAAGACTCTCCGAATGTTTGATGTTGGTGCAGCGCCTTTGCTTATACTCGACACCGCGTTTTTTTAGTTTTACCTTCTGTCATGTGTCCTCCACGGTTTGTCGTCGCAGATGAAGAAGCACAACAAATATCTTAATCAAGAGCCAGATGGAGAAATGTCAGAGCCTTCTCAAATCACATAATGAATTCGGCGATGTGCGTCATACCAAATCAGAGCGCTGTATTCGACTGCCGAAAGCGGGACAAAAAAATACAGGCCGAAGCCTGTATGTAAAGTCCGCACTACAGGAGGAAGTGTGGAGGAGTACAAGGATAGTCGCGCACAGCGATTGATTTCATCTCGAGAGTTATAGGATAGATGTCAGTACCAGACCCATGCCGCTTGATTTTGTGAAGAGTTGATACACGCTTCGATGAATTCCATGTCTTTGATCGCGGTGTCGACCATCGGCAACATGGAATCACAGCCACTGAGCACAAGACAATTCGCAATATCACGATACAGCACAGCGAAGGCTTCCAAATAACCTTCGGGATGCCCTGCGGGCAGGATGCTAAGCTGTTGCGAGAGGCTGTCGGCACCTCGCGCGCGACTCAGCACTTGCATAGGCTGACCCGGTAGATGTAAGCGTAATTGATTGGGTTGTTCTTGCTGCCACTCAAGTGCACCTCGTTCGCCAACCACGTGGAGGCTTAAACGATTTTCGCAACCATGTGCGACCTGACTGGCTACCAATGTGCCTCGCGCGCCACTGGCATAGCGGAACATCACTTGAGCATGATCATCCAAACGGCGATTCTCGACAAAGTGAATTAAATCGGCAGCCAACATCGCAGGGCGTAAGTCGGTCACAAAATGCGCTAAGTTATAGGCATGAATGCCGATATCGCCAAGGCAACCGACGCGACCGGCGAGCGCAGGATCAACCCGCCAGCTGGCTTGTTTATGGCCGCTCTGTTCAAGCTCAGTTGCCAACCACTCTTGCAGATACTCGACTTTGACGTAGCGAATTGCGCCGAGTCGATTTTCTAGCACCAGTTCACGTGCCTCGCGAATCATAGGATAAGCGCTGTAGTTGTAGGTGACGAATACACGTTTCTGTGTCAATCGACTGAGGCTTAATAACTCTTGGCATTGCGCTAAATCCGTAGTTAATGGCTTGTCGCAAATAACATGGATACCATGCTTCAGAAAACACTTGGCCATGACAAAATGCAGATGGTTGGGCGTGACGATAATCACCGCCTCAATGCCTTCAGCGTGTTCGGCCTCAGCGCTCGCCATACTTTCGAAGTCGAAGTACAAGCGATCAGGAGCGACGCCGATTTCTACCGCACTGTGCAGATTGCGTGCTTGATCCGAGGAGAAACAAGCGGCCACTAAGTCGTAGCGATCACTGATGCGCAGCGCGATACGATGAATATTGCCAATGAAAGCGCCATGCCCGCCACCTACCATACCGACTCGGATTCGCCTATGCATATTGGCATCCTTCATTGCGCCTCAACTTCTGCGATCAGGCTACGCAAATTGTCGAACGAAGCCTTAACGCTGTCGAAAGGACTCAAACCGTTTGGGTATTCCTCTTGTTCAACCGTCAGCCATTGTGTGCCGCCGATATCACGATTGCTAACATACAGCGGCTTCCATTGAATGCGATCTTTACCGATGATGGGAGTTCCGCTTTCACCTTTCGGTAACTTTGCTTTGTAGTGTGTGAGGACTGTACGGCCAGGGTACATGCGCACGAAGTCGATAGGATTTTTTCCAGCGTAAGTGGTCCAACCAACATCTTGTTGCAAGATGACTTCAGCGGGTGTGTTATCGGCAATCCATTGCCAAATTGTTTTGCCATCGACTTCAAGCATTTCTTCATGGTGATTGTGATAGCCGGTACGCATGCCGTAAGCGCGTAACTTGATGGCGGCTTCGCGCAGATCTTTTGCCACTTGCAACGCACCGTTTTTAGTGGCAATGCGATCGTCCCACGGGACGATCAGGTTTTGGCAGCCTATGGTTTGATAGAATGCGACTGTGGCGTAGAAGTTTTTTTCGCTTAGTTTATCCATGCTCAAATGGGCTCCGGCGGCTTTGAGTCCGAGCTGATCGAGCAAGGTCTTGAGGCCTTGTGGATTATTGGCATAGGGACCAAAGTCACCCGCGAACTCGACGCCACTAAAGCCGAGCGCCGCGACCCGTCTGAGGCTGCCTTCAAAATCACGCTTGAGATCGTCTTTGATCGACCACAGCTGCAGGCTGATTTGCGGGCGTTTTTGTTGCGCATAGCTGGTACCCAAGGGCAATATGAGGCTTGCACTAATCAGCAGTAAGGCGCTGAACCACCGTTTGAATTGCATATTGTTTCCTTAAATTTTCTGAAGTTTTAATTGTTGTGTTGCGTAGGCGGCAGCCCGCGCGGTGATTGCCATATAGGTGAGCGAGGGGTTTTGCCACGCGTTCGAGGTCATACATGCACCGTCGGTGACAAACAGATTGGGAATATCGTGCGCTTGATTATGCGCATTCAAGACCGAAGTTTTCGGATCTCGCCCCATGCGAGCGGTCCCCATCTCATGAATCGATAAGCCCGGCGGCCATTCGCGTTGAGTGCGAACATAAGTTTGAATATCCTTAGCGCCAAGCACTTCCAATATTTCGGCTGCGCTATCGGCAATATCGCGCATCATGCGTAGATCGTTGTCGCCATAGCTGCAGTCAATATGCAACTGCGGCATGCCCCATTTGTCTTTCTTTTCCGGATGAAGGCTGACACTGTTTTCGAAGCGCGGCAGCATTTCACCCGAGCCGCCGAGATCGAAGGTCCATGAACCCGCATCGCGTATGCGTTTTTTAAAGTCAATGCCAAACCCATCGATGCTGGAAAACTCGCGCCATTGTTGACGGTAGGCGCCGCCGCCCAAAGAATAACCGCGCACAAAGTCAGGATGGGCCTTGTCGACATTGCGGAAGCGCGGGATATACGGACCGGTAGGACGCCGGCCGGAGTAATAGTGCTCCTCAAAGCCTTCAATCCGACCTTCAGCACCTGCACCATACAGATGGTCCATCAAATAGTGACCGAGAACCCCAGAACTATTGGCAAGACCGGTTGGGAATTCTGGTGACACCGAGTTCAACATGATTTGTGTCGTGCCTAAAGTCGAGGCGCAGAGGAAGATGAGTTTGGCGAAGTACACCTGCGTTTCCATGGTTTCGCTATCGATGACTCGCACACCTTTGACGCGATTCGTCTTACCATCGTAAATCACACTATGGACAATCGCATTGGTGGCAATCGAGAGCCGGCCGGTCTTGAGTGCAGCCGGTAGAGTTGAGCTTTGCGTCGAAAAGTAGGCACCGAAACTACAACCGCGTTGACATTCATTCCGCGCTTGGCAGCTGCCGCGACCTTGCTCCAGATGGTGTGGAGCTGGCACGGTGAGATGGGCGCAGCGTCCCATAATCATCTTACGATCGCGGTAGTGGTTTTCGATTTTCTGTTTGGCCCATGACTCGACGGCGTTGAATTCGAAGGGCGGTAGAAATACGCTATCAGGCAGGACCGCAATGTTTTCGGATGCGCCACTAATGCCAACATGACGCTCGACATGGCTGTACCACTTTTCCAAGTCGCGATAGCGAATCGGCCAATCGACACCGTTACCGTCTTTGAGGTTGGCGGTGAAATCGAGATCACTGAGCCGATAGGATTGGCGATGCCATAACAGAGATTTGCCACCTAATTGATTGCCGCGTATCCACGAGAACGGTTTGTCTTCGGGAGTGCTATACGGTAAGTCTTTATCGTTACCAAAGAAATGCTTGGTGGCGTCATTGAAGGCGTAACATTGACGTTGGATTTTGTATTGCTCATCGAGCAGAGCTTGTTCTACTTTACCTCGATGTGGCAGATCCCACGGGCGTTTGCCTTCGCCGATGTAATCCTTGCGATGCTCGACGGGGCGACCACGTTCCACCATTAAGGTTTTTAAACCGCGTTCGCACAGTTCTTTGGCGGCCCATCCGCCAGTGATGCCTGAGCCGACCACGATGGCATCATAGACCTTAGCGGATTTTTTGATATACACGTTCTTTTCCATAAATGGCGTTCTGAATACGGTTGATCTTAGCTGGCCCATGCGCGGCCGACGGCGGCGAATGGAAAACTACCTTTGTAGCCGCCGGGTATCGCCAAATAGGCGAGTTCTTGGGTCGCGCCAATTTCAGAGGTGTAGTAAGCCAAGAGCGTGAGGGACTTCATCAACACAAAGAAATCCTTGTCGTGCTCAGTAAAGCCTTCACGCTTGGCTTCAAGCGCCTGTAGCAATAAGGTTTGCTGTTCTTGAGTCAGCCACGTGAAGCCCGATTGGAAACGCGCAATGGCTTGTTGTTCGATGCGTTGCAAGCCTTTGACAAATTGTTCTTGCCGCCATACTGGTGCGCAGAATTTGAGATGATGCGAGATGTAACTTGGCGCACCAACGCCGACTGCGCCGGGCGTGTCGGTCGCGGGGATAATGGCCTCAGCGAGTGCGGCGGTGATGCTGAGCTGCTGCTCATTCAGTAAGCCAGCGTCTTCCTGTTGGGCGTGCTCCATCATGGCCAAGCTATCGGCCGAGATCGAGAGTCCAAGTAGGCTAGCGATATTCACTAAGGCTTGACGTCGTTCCAAATCGGGTGGATTGGAGTGAGAACTGGTGCTTGATTTACGCATGTCGAGTCCTTGCTTTAGGCTTGCAGTAAAGAATGAGGGAAACTCTCGCTGTGCAGCGCTCTCGTGCGGCCGGCTTCCTCTGGCTGTAAGCGCGCTTTTTTCGTAGCATCGATGGAGTCGCTGCGCTGACTGCTGGCCAGTGCATATTGGCGCGGTGTCATTCCGACCAAGGCCTTAAACTCTTTTGAAAAGTAACTTTGGTCGCAGAAGCCCGATTCAGCCGCAGCACGCTTAATGCTCATGCCACTTGCAAGGAGATTGCAGGCTTGATGCATGCGCAGTTTCTTAATGTATTGCGTTGGTGTTTGCGCGAATTGTTTCTTAAATTTGCGCTCAAAAGTACTTAAGGACATGAAGGACAGACTTGCCAAATATTCGATACTTAGGTCATTCATGAACTCGGCTTGCATGTGTTCGATGCAACGCTTGAAGACGTGGTAAGGTTCGATGATGTTCTGCGAGCGTTCTGCATCGCGGCTGAAACCCTCGACACCGATGATTTCACCACGCTTATTTTTGATTGGGGACTTGGTGGTGAATAGCCAATAGAGTTTGCCTTCGGCACCGGCCACCACTTCAAATTTGTTTTTGACAGTGATGTCGTTGTTCATGACCATGAGATCGTCGGCACGTATGCGTTTGGCGATGTCTTGACTAAAAAAGTCGAAATCGGTCTTTCCAATTGCATCGCGTGGACTGAGTAAATTGAATTTCTCCTGCAAGAGTTTGTTGGCGCAGACAAATTGACCTTCGCGATTTTTTGCAAAGTAAAAAATATCACTGAGTAAATCAAACATGGTGTGCGGCGAACTGATGCCATGGTCTTCATAGAATGTGGCGGCGCTCATGGTGCATTTCCTTGCAGATCAGTGGTAACGATGCTGGACTGCACCGCGGCCTGTTGGTCGCGCAGCATGCGTCGCTGTAATCGCCAGCGATCTGCGATCCACACCGCACTGAAGATAGGAACCAGTGCCAAGGGCAAGTAAGCGATGGCAAGGAACGACTCTTGTGATGCAAGCTGGGTGATCAGACGCAATTGCTCTTCGCCGAGTTTGCTGAGTTGATCGACCCCACCAGCGGCCTCGATACGTGCTTGATCAAATATTTTGCCAAGTTGTGGCAACAGAATTTCGATCGCTAGTCCGCCTGCAAAGCCCATCAATCCCATCATGAGTGAGCCTCCGCGCGGAAAACGTTCGGATACATTGGCGAGCATAGTCGGCCACATGAAACACACACCTGCGCCCCAAATGGTGGCGAACAATAATGCGCTCGCAGGCGATCTGGCATAGGCCAGTCCAAACAGACCGATTGAGGCTAAGGCGCTAGAAATAACCAGTAAGGCCATACTTGAAATACGATGTGCAAATACCGTCGCGAAATGACGTAAGCTAAACATCAGTAGGCTGACGTAAATCAAAATCAAGAGGCCACTCATCCCCACGGTATTGGAAAGGCTGAGGTCGACCCATTGCCCCGGCGCTAGCTCGGTTGAAGCAGTTAGCCACATACAGGCCCAAAAGATTAGAAATTGTGGTCGGCGGTACAGTTCGCGCCACATGTCGCCATAGCTCACGCCTTGTTGTACGCGTTCTGTGGCAGGGAAATGCGAACGCGAAATCAAGATGAACAACAAAATGGCTGGAACACACAGAGTCAGTAAATTAAGTTGCCAAGGCCAAGCCGCTACTTTGAAGCCCGTACCCAGTAAGCCGCCAAGTACGATGCCTGCCGGCCACCATGCATGGACTGCATTGAGACGCGCGCTTTTATTTTCGGGCTCGATGCTAACGACTAATGGATTAATGGCTGCTTCGATCGTGCCCCACCCTATGCCAGTCGCCAGCAGGCCAGCCAAGATCAAATAGTAGACGCTCATGCTGGGACTCATACTGGAGGCCAGCATGACCACCGCGCTGCCGCCTAGATTACATAGCGCCGATAGGAGCAACATGCGGCGTATACCGATTAAGTCGAGTAAAGCACTGCCGACCAAGAGGGTGAAAGCGAAGCCTAGAAAGGTCATGCCTAAGGCTTCACCGACCATGCTGGCGGCCCGATGAGGATCGATGTGACTGAATATCTCGGTACGCAAATTGTCGGCTATCGATGCGCGGACCGCGAAGCCAAGGCCGATCGTAAAAATGGTAAGATTGGCGAGTTTGAGTAGCCTACGCTGGTCGTTTTGTAAGGCAGGAGCCGATCCGAGATCAGCGCGCCTTGCAGTTGGGTTCTCCATCCAAATTCTCCAAAAATATTTTTAATATATTCTGTTTTTTGTGAACTCATGGTAGCACCGGGGTAGATGCTCTCCTAGGTGAAATTCCGCAAAAAATATAAGGATTTCGGCATACAGAGCGATTTGTGTGATGTCTGAGTAGCCATTTCTTGACGGGAAAACACCAAGGCTTACCAGATCTTATTGCTCATTTCGGGCTAGCGGTTTTGTCGCGTTCGAGTCGTGCGCGAGGGGGCTGGGCGAATCAATCGCGAATCACGAGTCGTCATCAGTTCGTTTGCGAACTGCCGAAATCTTTATAGTCTTGACGTGGCGTTTGAGCGTCGAGTGCCCTCGATCCGAGATTCAAGCAATGGTAATCTCAGTGCACTTTTCTGACTTTTACACATAGAAACTCTGATGAAAACCTTGAAAGGCCCAGGCATATTTTTAGCTCAATTTGTAGGCAGTCAAGCGCCGTTTAACACCTTGGATGGTTTGGCGTCGTGGGCGGCGCACCATGCTTATGTCGCGCTGCAAATGCCGACCAATCATCCTCATATTTTTGACTTGAAGTTGGCGGCGCAAAGCCAAATGTACTGCGATGATGTGGCTGACCTGTTGCGTTCGTACGGATTGCAGATCAGCGAATTATCGACCCATTTGCAAGGTCAGTGCATGGCGATTCATCCCGCCTATGAAAGCATGTTCGCCGCGTTTATGCCAGTCGAGATCAGCGCTAAACGAGGCGCGAATGTCGCTTGGGCACAAGAGCAAATGCGCTTGGCGGCGCAAGCCTCAATGCGTTTGGGCTTGACCGCCTGTGCGAGTTTTAGCGGCTCTTTAGCCTGGCCTTATCTCTATCCTTGGCCACAGCGACCCGAAGCTTTGTTAGAGCTGGCTTTCGCCGAATTGGCTCGTCGTTGGCATCCCGTACTTGATGTGTTTGATGCACATGGCGTCGACCTTTGTTTTGAATTGCATCCCGGTGAAGATCTGTTCGATGGCCTGAGCTTCGAACGCTTTCTAGGGCTGGTGCAAGACCATCCGCGATGCCATATTCTGTATGACCCAAGTCACTTTGTGCTGCAGCAGTTGGACTATTTGGGCTTTATCGACCACTACTATCAACGCATACGCATGTTCCACGTCAAGGATGCTGAGTTCCGATCCAGCCCTAAGGCCGGTGTGTATGGTGGATATGCAAATTGGCCAGAACGTCCGGGGCGCTTCCGTAGCGTCGGTGATGGTCAAATCGATTTTAAAGCGATTTTCAGCAAGCTAGCGCAATACGATTATGCTGGCTGGGCGGTATTGGAATGGGAGTGCTGCCTAAAAGACAGTGAAACTGGCGCACGGGAAGGGGCTGAGTTTATTCGCCGCCATATTATCGAGACCTCGTCGCGGGCTTTTGATGATTTTGTCGCGACGCGCTTGGATCGTCATCTCCTGACCCAAGCTTTAGGTATCTAAGCTGCATCCAAATTGTGCACAGTTCAATGCACAGCTTAGTGCACAATTTGGGACACAGGGAGGACGCAATTTGCACTGCGCCCACTCATTGTTTAGAAACGATGAGTCGATTCTTTCGGTTGGGCTTTGCGTGGCAGCATTTCATCACGGTTTGCCGCATGGGCGATGAAACTCGCCATGATGACCGCAGCTTGCATCATGTCATTCTTTTGTACCTTGTCATACACGTCCATATTGGTGTGATGGGTACGGGTTTCATAGTTGACGGCATCTTGAATGAATTGGAATGCAGGGATGCCGACATCATCGAAAGATTCATGATCAGTGCCGTCGGTAGTGCGGGTCGTGGTGGTGCTAGCGCCGAGATCGCGGAATGGTGACAACCATGCGTCGAAGATAGGCTGTACTTGAAGATTGTTCTCGGTGTAGATACCGCGAATCTTGCCAAAGCCATTGTCGAGGTTAAAGTAAGCGGACAACTTGTTGTACAGCGCCTTGGTCTGCAAGACTTTAGTTGCTTCCTTAGTTTGATCCTTGTTTTGATCTTTAGCTTGGTCTTTGGCTTTCTCTTTATCCTTTTCCGCACTGGCGAATTCCGCGACATATTTTTTCACGTAATCAAGAGAGCCTAGCAGGCCTTGCTCTTCGCCACCCCAGAGCCCGATGCGGATCGTACGACGTGGTTTGAACCCAATTGCTTTGAGAATTCTGACGGCTTCGAGCGCGACCGCTACGCCAGCGGCATTATCTGTCGCGCCGGTGCCGCCATGCCATGAGTCAAGATGCCCCCCGAGCATGACAATCTCATCTTTTTTATCACTACCAACAAAGTCTCCAAAGACATTGATGGAGTTCGCTGGATCTTCATCCGCGAAGGTGGTTTGTACTTCGATTTCTACCTCAACATCTTTCTTCTTGGTGACCAGCCGATGCAGGCGGTTGTAGTGTTCGGCGGCCATCGAGAGTGAGGCGAAAGGATAGGGCGGCGCATCATTCTTGTACGAGCCACCACCTTGCACAAACACCGTGCCATCTTGACCAAACGATGGGAACACGGTGGCCAATATTTTTTCTTCCGTTAGGAACGTCAATAATTTCTTGTTGAATTCGGCGCGCTTCGCGGCAGACGCCGCATCAAAATTAGCAGGCGGTATAAATTGGTTCTCGCTAAAAGAGTACTGTGTCAGATCAGCTAATTCTTTGTCGGAATAACGCGAGGTATCAGCGGCGGTATTCGGTTTCAAGGCCATCGCCGGTGATCGAAGCAAGACCACGCCATTGAGCTTGCCCTTCCATTTTTCCAAGTCCTCGTCGTTTTCTAATTTCGCAAATACGACTTTTGCTCGTTTCATGCCACCGGTACTGCCGGTCCACGCGCGCGGCAATGCAATGAGTTCGGTCACGCTCGGTGACACCAAACGAATGCTGGAACGCTCTACAGTCCAGCTCTTGCCGAAGGGAGCAAAACTTTCTGTGTGTACGTTTTGCATTCCCATCTCGAGCATTTGCGATTTGGTCCATTCACCAGCGCGCTTGAGTCCAGGTGATCCTGTTAGCCGCGGGCCAATCTCATCGGTCAGCGTGCTTAAAGTGTCCATTACTTTTGAACGATTCAAACCTTCTTCACGGATTTTGGCAACCAAAGCGAGATCTGCCTTGTCATCGGCGCCGAAGGCCGGTAAGCAGGCCAAACTTAAGCAGACACTGACAAGAGCGGCGGAGATTTTTTTATGCTTGAACATGGGTATCCTTTTTAAAAAAAGTAAGCATAAGTACAATATGAATCTGTGACAAGCATTTTGCTACATTATTTGCGAGCTCGACGTATTGATAAGCGATAGGATGTTGTCGGTGGCAATGGAACTTTCTGCTGTGTTGGCAAATACACGGTTTTTGCAAGACAAGATTCGGCTCGATCCCAAGTAAACCCGAACTGATCCCAAATCTTTGTTATCCCCTTGATTTATCAGATGGCCTCGGCAATAGTGAATTCAGGCCTCATTGATATCCTCTTTGATGCCGCGTGTCACGGCTTCCTATCCGCGAAGCTGATCGCCAGTTCGATAACATCACATGCGTCGCGAGACCTGTGTTGGTCGAAGTCGGCGCTCTCTATCGAAGCCATTTGCGCTTCATTGTTCTGAGTTTGTGAATGTTTAAATTCTAAGGAGCTCGCCATGGGTACTACCTGTCTTCCAAGCAAAACAGCGGATAACAATGCAGCCGCTGAACCGATGATGGAAATGAATATGACACCAATGATCGACGTCATGTTAGTGCTCATCATCATGTTCATTACCACTTTACCGATTGCGCAAAACGCGGTGAATTTAGCCATGCCCGGTGATGGTTGCAAGGGCGATTGTCCTAAGCCAGAGGTGGTTAGGATTGATGTCGATTTTGATGGTACTTTGATGTGGAATGGTCAGGTATTGGAACGCCCACAGCTCGAGGCCAAACTCGATGGTATTAAGAATCTCGCCAAGCAACCTGAGGTGCAACTCTATCCACATCGTTTGACATCGTATAAGAATGTGGCGGCGGTGTTGGCAGCGGCACAAAGCCGTGGTGTTACCAGTTTAGGCATCATTGGTAACGAGCAGTATTTGTAGGCATGAGTTGATGCGCGATATTGTTTGATCCATTTGCCGAGCGCAAAGTGCAATCGGCAAATGGATGATGCGAGATATTGCTTCAAATGTAAGAATGAACGCCCTGAAGAAAAAATCTATGCGTGCTATGATCAGCGCTCGTTTCAATTCGAAGCAAGCGCTTCGAACCCTGTAGCCTGGTGGTAGCGTCACTCAAGCATGCGTTACCGTGATCAAGATTTTTTCTGAGGATAATATGCCGCAATTAAAAGTAACTTATTTCGATGTGCACGGTGGCCGCGCTGAACCTGTTCGTTTGGCATTAGCTGTCGGTGGTGTTGAATTTGAAGATCATCGTTTCGCATTTCCAGAATTTGCAGAGATCCGCAAGACGACACCGTTTGGTCAAGTACCGACGCTCACTGTCGATGGTGTGCAAGTCACGCAATGTGATGCGCAATTGCGTTACGCCGGCAAGTTGGCGGGCTTGTATCCTACGGATGCTTTCCAAGCCTTGTTGTGCGATGAAGTGATGTTTGTGGTGGAAGAAGCGAGTATGCGTATGGGTCCAACTTATCGCATGACCGGTGAAGAACAAAAAGCAGCACGTTTGGCCTTGGTCAATGGCTCTATTCCTGTGTATCTGCGTTGGTTAGAGCAGCAATTGAAAGCGCATGGCGGTGAATATTTTGCCGACAATCGTTTGACGGTCGCTGATCTCAAAGTGTTCGTCGATATTCGTGGTTTGAATTCAGGTCGTTTGGATCACGTGCCAACTGATTTGGTTGAACAAGTTGCACCAACATTGAATGCGCACATGAAGCGTGTTGCTGAGTATCCAGCGGTGGCAGCTTACTACGCGAAGTTTGCGAAGTAAGTTCCTGTGGGGGAGTGCTGAGAAGCTCGCTCGCACTCCTTGCATCCTTTTTTGTAGCGAGAAGCTACAAGGTTTTGAATGCCGCGCCTTGGTCTGCTTCTCTTACGGCAGCCACCAATGCCCGCACCAGCGTCAGCTCGGTTGCCCAATAGTCCATCTCTAGCCCAGCTATCTTGCGGGCAGTGGCGCAGCTTTCCATTAAGCCGCGACATGATGCGTGCACAGCCGCGACACCGGTCTGATCTATCAAAGCCGCTACATTCTTCGCATTGACACCCGCGCCAGCCATGAATTGAATTTCTGGATGCATTCGCACCCACGCGGCCAATTGTTCAGCGCCTTCGATCGCCGTGTTGGCAGCACCTGAACTGAGAATGTTTTGTATCCCCAACTCGTTGAGAATTGACCAATTGCGTTCCAGATCATTCATGCAGTCAAAAGCACGATGGAATACCACACGCATATCACCCGCCGCTTCGATCAAGCGCAGGCACAATTCACGATCGATATTTCCTTCCCGATCGAGAGCGCCAATGACCACGCCATCGCAGGCGAGTTGACGGCACATGCTGATATCGCGCAGCATGATCTCCAGCTCTTCCTCGCCATAACAAAAATCGCCAACACGCGGGCGTATCAAGACGTGTAAGGGGATGTTGAGTTTGTCTCGTGTGTAAGCAATCGTGCCGAATGAGGGCGTCACGCCACCACCTTCGAGAAATTCGCAAAGCTCGACACGATCAGCGCCGCCTTGCTCTGCAGCGATGGCGGATCTGAGCGAGTTGGCAGCAATTTCGACGATGGTGCGGCGGGGGATCAATGTGTTACCTCAGTTAGTGTTTTTTGAGAAAACCAATTGAGTTGCGCAAGAAAACTATGCAGACGAGGAATGACTTCACTAGTACTTACTATTCGGGCCCAATGTTTCGTTTCGTCCATTGCATCTATATACCTAAATTCGATTTGATTTGCCTGATACGGAGAGAGTTTGAGGTATGGACCGTTGTATGGATAAGAGACCTCTGTCTGCGCAATACATAAGTCAATAGTCGAAGTCCATCCGTATAAACCGCTCGCTAAAATTGAATGTGAAATGTGTCGAACCAGCTCTCGTAGAGCGTTAACAGGCTCGTTATTCCCATTGAAGGCTTGGTAAAAGGATTCAATTTCCGACCACGATTTGTTCATAATGTAGATCCTCGCTAGCTCTTAGCATAGACCGAAGCCGAATCAATCAAGCGCTCATCGTGATCATGATCGCAGACCGCATACACAAAACCATGATGCAAAGCATAGGCGCCGACCTCGCCGTGTTTATTCATCGCTAGCAAACACACTTGCAGATTCTTGCTAGCCTCTTCGCGCTTTTGCACGATGCGTTCCAAGGCCGCGAGGCAGGCTTCGCTCGGCGACTTCCCTTGCCGCATCATCTCAACCACTAAGAAGCTGGCAGCATTACGTATCATCTCTTCACCGACACCCGATGCGGTCGCGGCGCCGACTTGATTGTCGACATACAAGCCAGCACCGATGATGGGGCTGTCGCCGACGCGGCCACGTAGTTTCCACGCCATGCCGCTGGTGGTGCAGGCTCCGGCTAAGCGGCCTTGGTTGTCAATCGCTAACATGCCGAGCGTGTCGTGATTGCTCTTATCGCCGGGCATGGCTTTCGATAAACGCTCTACGTTCATTTGCGGTTGGTATTTGCTTTCCTTCTTCCACTCTTGCCAGGCTTTCTTCGCTGTCGGGGTTAGCAGTTTGCGTTTTTGAAAGCCTTGTTCGATGGCGAATTGCTGTGCCCCGGCGCCGACTAACATCACATGCGGTGTCTTTTCCATGACGCGACGCGCCACCGAAATGGGATGCAAAATATCTTCGAGCGCGGCAACCGAACCGCAGCGCCCATCGCCATCCATAATGCTGGCATCTAAACTGAGGTGACCATCGCGGTCAGGGTTGCCACAGCGTCCAACTGTTGAGTTGCACAGATCACTCTCGGCCCACCGCGCGCCATTTTCAACCGCGTCTAAAGCACTGCCACCAGTGCGTAGTGTTTTCCATGCAGCTTGATTGGCACCGACGCCGAAATCCCAAGTGGAAATCACTCTCGCTTGGCCGCTGGCCGCGTTCGCCGAAAAGCTAGCCGGCAGCAGCAGGCCAGCGCTTGCAAGTGAAGTCGTTTTGATCCAATTGCGTCGAGAAATCATGGGGCTTCCTATTAGAAAATGCGGCTAGTGTTGAGCGTATTGCTCACGATAGTATTGTGCTGCGCCAAGTAAAGCGAGGTGGCCGTGATCGAGCACATCGACTTGCACCTGCTCCATCACAGAGCGCATGACGCCTTTTGCCAGTAGCCGCTCTTGTAGAGTGCTTCGGCGCAAGTAGTCGACGATTTGTGACGGAATGCCACCAGCCAGTAGAGCACGTTGGCAGCCAAAATTAATACAGAGATCTCCAATCACACTACCAAGAACACCGCAGAAATGATCAAGCGCCGCGCGTGCTGCGGAATCAGTTTGTGTTGCAAGATTTTGCACCGCCTGCGCAGTGACTTCAGCGGGTGTGGCGCATTGCGCTGCCTGCTGATCCAGCGTGCAAATGGAGCGGTACAAATTCATGAGGCCGGGTCCGGACAATACACGCTCTACATCAAGGTGGGCAAACTCCTTGCGCAGCAAGCCTGCAATCGCCCACTCCGAATCGGTAACCGGCGCCCAGGTCGCATGCCCTGCTTCGCTGGCGATGACAGTTGATGCTTGACCAGCCGCGCCAGGACACCAAAGTGCCGCACCTAAACCTGTGCCGGGGCCCATTACCAAGACCGACTCTTTGCCGAGCTCGCGTCGACCGGAAGTTGGAGTGCAAAGATTGTGTAAATCGCTTTCAGCCAAGGTCGGCACCGCATGGGCAAGCGCTACGAAATCATTGAGTAAGTGACTCTCGACTTGCGGGAATAGCTGTCGCAATTCAGCCTGACGCACAGGCCACGGCATATTCGCTTGCGCCGCGACTTCACCTTCGATAATCGGTGCGGCCACCGCCATCACCATTGGTGTATTCTGGGCATCGGCGTGCCGCTCTTGATAGGCCTTGATCACGGATGGAAAGCTGGCATAGTCGTGACAAAGAAATTTTTCCTGTGCTGTGATCTGTATGCCCCTTGCTTCAAGCTGTGCAAGCGCAAAGCGGGCGTGGGTACCGCCGACATCGGCGACTAAAACCAGTGGGTAGGAAGGATCAGTAGAAACCTGAGTCATAGGAAAAGCGAGCGCAATCTGAATAAGCTCTGAGTGTAGCGTATTTTATGTTGCCAAGGCTCTTACGCCCGCTAAGCGACGGCGCTGCCACCTAGTTTAGTGTTGTTTCCACTAAACACGGAGGGGGCTCTATGGCCAAGGCGGACAGCGAAAACCTCAAGGCGATCAGGTACAATGCCGCCAAGGACTGGAGTATGTCATTCCACATTTTTCCTCATTCATGATGCTTAAGCAATTCAATGAAATCGCGTCTTACGCTGCCTTGATCTTCGTCTTCATGCTGATCTTGGAGCAACGCCTCGCGCGCATTCCGCAATTCAAAACACTGGTTTTTCTTCGCTACACCGTTTCATGGGGTTTGGCGGCAATTGGCATTTGCCTCATGTTTGCAAATATAGGCGCACCTAAGATTGCTTTGTTCTTAGCGGCGATACTCTCAGCTGCGGCGACTGCTCTCGTCGCCTATTTGCTTGAACGCAAAGCGAAATGAGCTTGGTATGAGTACGCCCGGTCATCTGGCATTGATCTATCCCATGGCAGCACATTTTGTGTGGACGATGATGTTGTACGTCGCACTCACGGTTGCGCGTCTGCCTAGTGTGTGGGGCATAGGCAAAGATAGCCAAGGCAATAATCCTTGGGCGGTCTACGAGAAGCGTATCAGTGCCAATTTGAGTAATCAGTTCGAGTGGCCGCTATTTTTCTATGTGATCGCCCTCGTTGCGATGTTCACACCAAATCTGAACTTGTCTTACGTATCGATCGCAGCTTGGGTCTTTATCGCCGGACGGATCGTGCATAGTGGGGTGCAAATTTTCACCGCCAATATTCGTTTGCGCGGTCTGGTTTTTATGATCAATTTTCTTGCGGTGGTGGCGATGTGGGCAGAAGTCTTGGTTGGCATTGGCAATCGTTGAAAGATGTGAGTTAGGAACAAATGATGAATCAGGAAATGCGCGTATTGATACTCCCAGGGCTCGGCAATTCAGGCGAGCGTCATTGGCAAACGCACTGGGGGCAAGCTCATCCTCGCTGGCATAGAGTCGAGCAAAATGATTGGACGACGCCCAACGCCGCAGATTGGATTGCGAAATTGCAGCAGGTTTTGAGCGAAAGCGATGCACCAACAGTCTTGATCGCGCATTCCTTGGCTTGCGTCTTAACCGCACGCTGGGCTATGCAACATAGTGGTCCGGTTGTCGGCGCATTCCTAGTCGCACCGAGCGATGTCGACGCACCGGGTTTCCCAGAAGGTACGAATGGCTTTAAACCGATGCCGATGCAGCGTTTGCCCTTCCCTTCGATGCTGATTGCCAGTACCAATGATTTTTACGCAAGCGAACCACGCAGTCGCGCTTTTGCTGAGGCTTGGGGCTCTGAGTTAGTCGTGCTTGGCGAGCACGATCATATTGGCGAAGCAGCGGATTTGGGGATGTGGCCTGAGGGTATGGCCTTGTTTGAACGGTTTTGCGAAAAATTTTCAGACTGAATTTTCGTATGACCAAGAAAAGGCAAAAAATTCAGGAACGCCATTATTTGGACATGTTTAGGCGACATTACGCGAATTTTCCAGAAGGACAAATTTCTGAAAGTGAGAGACCAGATTTTGTTGTGATTGGTCCAGAGAAAGTCGGCATTGAAGTTTGTAACTTGTATATTCGGAGTGGAAGCGATATCAATAGCGAACAACGACAACGAAGGCAACGCGTCACTTTGTTAAGAAATGTTGAGCGATCGTTTGAAAAGATTAGTGATATTAAGAGAGACTTCTTTTTGGATTTTGATCCTGACTTTCCAGTAGTCGACACGAGTGAGAAAGTAAAAATAATTGCGGAAAAAATTCTTGATGAAGTTGCGGGCAAACAATCTCTCTCGAAATATATGCCGTTTCCAGATATTCCAGAAATTCGTCACTTACATATAACTGATGCAAGTGGCGATAGGTCTGCGTGGAATTTGAATCAAGTTTACTTTGTGCCGAATCTAAACAAAGAATCCTTGTTAGAACAGGTCAATGCAAAAGTGAAGAAATCCTTTGACTTTCAATCATGTGACAAACAATGGCTCTTACTAGTGATTGACTTTTGGGACCGTGCGCAAGACCAGATGTTTAGGCGGGATGATTTTGTTCAAATAGCAAAGACGCCATTTGAGAAAATTCTTCTATACAAAACGGTGACTCACGAAATCATCGAACTACAACAGTTCGAACAGTAGACTGTATTCACTAGTTTCCGTTTTAGACTTCATACAAATTTTTTGATGAGTAATTTACCACCCCACGCCGTCTCACGCCTACGCAGTCAGCGTCTACAACGCAGTACACGTCCCTTCATGGCACGTGGTGGCCCGCATGGCGAGCGTTGTGCTGGTTGTCGTTTATTGCCAAGTTATTGCATTTGCGCTTTGCGACCTAGCGTGCCGACCAAGGCGGCGGTGTGTTTGTTGATGTCGGATACCGAACCACTCAAACCGAGTAACACGGGCTGGTTGATTGCCGATGTGATTCCCGATACCTATGCCTTTGCCTGGGCGCGCACCGAGGTTGATCCTGCCTTGTTAGCCTTGTTGGCGGATCCCCAGTGGCAGCCTTATGTGGTGTTCCCTGGCGAGTTTGTTGATCCTGCACGTGTGGTGAATGCATTGCTTGATTCGCCTTCACCCAAGGCATCAGAAACTCAGGTAAGCAAACGCCCTCTCTTCATCTTGCTTGATGCGACGTGGTCGGAAGCGCGTAAGATTTTTAAGAAGAGCCCTTATCTGCTGCCCTTCCCTGTTTTGAGTTTGCATCCCGAACAGATCTCGAATTACCAGCTACGTCGTTCACGCCGCGATGATCATTTTTGTACCGCCGAAGTGGCGGCGCTGTGTATGGAATTAGCAGGAGAGACACATGCCTCGGCAACGCTCGACGCCTATTTGGCGCTGTACACGGAGCACTATCTGCGAGCGAAGTTGCAGCAGAAATTACAGTGGGATGATGAGGTGCACCAGCGTTTGCGGGATTTGGCGGAGCGAGGCTAGACAATGATTTCGTCTAGCCTTGGGATGTGCTAAGTGGTGGGATTATTTAGCCAACGCTGCTTCAATTGCTTCGACCGTGCGCGGTAATTTCTCACTCATATTGCGATTACCATCTTTAGTCACCAGCACCACGTCTTCGATACGCACACCGATGCCGCGCCATTTTTCATCGACATCGGTGGCATCTTTCGGAATATAAATGCCCGGTTCCACCGTCAATGCCATACCCGCTTGTAAAGGACGTTTACCACCGCGCTTGCCGACTTCCATGAAATAATCGCCGGCATCGTGCACGTCTAAACCGATCCAGTGGCTAATGCCGTGCATGGTAAAACGGTTATAGGCGCCGCTCTTGTACAGCGCATCTTTGTCGCCTTTCAAAATACCAAGGTCAACCATGCCATCGCTCATGATGCGCATCGCTACGTCAAAACCTTCATGATGCAATTTGCCTTCTTTGACCAAAGCGATCGCAGCGTTTTGTGCTTTCAAGACTAATTCGTAAATGGCTTTTTGCTCTTTCGAGAATTTGCCATTGACTGGCCAAGTGCGGGTGACATCGGCAGTGTAGTAGCCAACTTCGGCGCCCGCATCGAGCAACATCACGCCATTCTTTTCGATCGCAGCGTCATTCGTGACATAGTGCAGCGTGCAGCTATTGCCGCCGGCGCCAGCAATCGTGTCGTAACCAGTGAAGCGGGCGCCGAGGCTGCGTACCGTGCCTTGAAAGGCTGCGGCGACTTCGCCCTCATTTTGCGCGTTTCTACTAGCACGCATCGCAGCGAGATGGCCCGCTGCCGTCACATCGATCGCACGTTGCAGCATATCGATTTCGGCGACTTGTTTGATCAAGCGCATTTCGGCAACGAGGTGACGACCATCGACTAAGGTCTTCTTGAAGTTGCTGTGATTGTTGTCGCTACCGAAGGGGTAGACCAGATCCAAGACCTTGCGACGGAACTCTTCGTCAAAGTTAGAGATCAACACCACGCGTTGGGCTTTTTGTATGCGTGCCTTCAAGCTCGCTTCGGCCGCAGGGAAGGACTCAGCGCTGTCGGCACCATTGCGGGTTGCCCCTTCAACACCCAGACGGGCGCCATCATAACGTTCACGGCGGGCATCGCGTGCCCTGACCAACAAGGTGTATGGTTTATCGCTATCGGCATCCAAAATCGCCACCGATTCCGCTTCTTCAATCCCGGTCATGTAGTAGAAATCAGAGTCTTGGCGGTACATGTGGTAACTATCGCCATTGCGGTTTTGCTCTGGCATGGACTTGATGATGGCGATCGTGCCTGGTCCCATTTTCTTGAGCTCGGCCAATAAGCGTGCGCGATTGCCCGCAAAGAAACTAGCGGGGAGGCGGCTAGCGTGGTAGCTAACAGCTTGTGCATCCTTGGCCGGCGCTGCAATGCTGCTTTGACAAAGTGGAGAAGAAAGTGCGAATGCCAAGCAAGGCATAGTGAGCAATTGATACATTTTCATAGCGATACCCTGCAAGTTCGATTAAAAAGCGTGAATAGCGTGAATAAGGAAGTACGACTCCAGTGAACAAGAAAAGTTCTAGTGACTTAGAACCAGTAGCCAGAGTGGGGCCATGATCGCAAAACCGACCGTTGACATCACAATAGCTGCGCTGGTTTCGGCCTCTAGGGTTTGATAGCGTTGTGCAAACATCAGCGTATTGCTACCGCAGGGCAGCGCCGCGCCGAGAGTGACGACGGCTAATTGTACGCCTTCTAAATGTAGTCCATAGCGCGCTGTTAGAAAAACACACAAAGGCATGGCTATCATTTTGCCTGCGCTAATGAGGGTGGCTGGTAAGACCGAGCCTTTGACGCCGTGATGGGCAAGCGATAAACCAATCAAGAGTAAGCACAATGGCACCGTGCCCGAGCCCATTAATTGCAAGGTTTCATCTAAAGGCTGTGGCAAGCTAAGACCTGTGAGATTGAAAGCGAAGCCCGACATCACTGGCAGGATAATGGGATGAATAATGATGTTGCGTAGCGTCTGCTGCAGAGTTTTGGCGAGACTTTGTTGTTGTGCATGATGCTGTCGGCGGGCGATATCGAGTTCGATTAAGAGCGTGCCCGTACCCATCAAAAGAATCGCATGTAAACTAATGATGGCCACGTGTAGTGAAAGTCCGGTATCGCCAAACAGAGAGGCGATCAAAGGCAAGCCGACTTGAACGTTATTACCGAAGCTGAGACTCAAGGCCCGCACTGCTGGTTTTTCGGCAGCGTCGTCGGCTTTGGCCATAAATTTTTGTAGGCAGTAATTGAATAGCAACCATGCTATCACCGGAACGAAAAAAGCCGTCAAGGTTTGCCACGGCAGATGATGCGCATCGATTTTTGCCGTCGCTCGGAATAGCAGGGCCGGCGCCAGCAAATAAAAGGCAACGGCCGAGATCACTCGCACAGGCTCTGGGCCGCGCAGCATCGAGGTGCGTCCTGCCCACCAGCCGATGGTTACGATCAGTATTAGGACTAGGAGTTTAAGAAAAATGGCGAGCGACATGAGTTCGGTGGAGGGCTAGAACAGGAAGCGGAAGACCGGCGGCTAAGCTGCCGCAGCTCAATCTGCGCGATCAATGAGCCATTATCATGCCACAGATTGTTCTTGGAGCAATCTTTTGTCTTCGTCGTTACAAAAAATTAAACCAGATGCAGCGTTGATTTCACGCCGAGCATTGATTGATTCGCCTGCGTTTCGAACGTACAATGCCTAGCTTCTTTTTATCAGGGCGAAAGCAAGATCTTTTAGGCTGGGTGAGAACTCGGTTAACATCGGTTTTGCGCAAGTTCTATTTGTGCGAGTAAGTGTATGACAGACAATAGCAAACCAGCATTTCCAGACCGTTTGTCGGTCGATCCACGTAGCAAATTCCATGTCGCTGAAATTTTTCAGCACGATGTGGGCATTCTGCTAAACGGCAAAGAACGTCGTGATGTGGAAGAGTACTGCATCAGCGAAGGATGGATTTTGGTGCCAGCAGGGAAGGCCCTCGATCGTCGCGGCATGCCCATGATGATTAAAGTAAAAGGAACGGTTGAGCCGTTTTATCGTTGAATACGATGCGCATGCCTTAATTGCAAGCCAATAGAAAATACATCGATGGCGCGAGTTTCTCGCGCCATTTTTTTGTATTGACGTCATGCAGAAAAAGCTAATGCAAATACTCCGGCATCTTGGAATAATCGATCATCAAGACGGCGTCAAACTGCGCATTGAGGGCGTCGTGGGTCAGATAGTTACCCCAAATATAAGCATAGGTCGGTCGGTACAGCCAATCGTCTCCATTGCCAACTTGATTTTCGCGAGCAATGGGTAAGAAAAACGCAGCCAGTCGCAAACTTGCGCTATAGGCCTCGAGAGAACCATCGATAGGCGCCATAACCTTCATGACAGAGCGGTCATTCCCTGCGGTAGTGCCACGCAGCATAAATAGTCCAATAGAGTATATTTGCTGTTGCCATTGCGTGTCGAGAAAACTGCCCATGGGTTTGCCGCTATTTGGATAGCCAGAAGCGCCTCGTCCGATGTGAGAATTGTGGGCCCAGATAATGATCTTCTCATCGGGAAAAACCGAAGTCGCCAGCGTCGTAATGGATTCGGCCATACCAATATCGCGTGGTTCGGTAAATTGGAAGTTGTTTGAGAAACTGAGTGTGACCGTGATGCGCTTGATTAGATTATCGATGCTGAGCCATGCCATCATCATGGTAGGACGAAGTTGACTGTCCGCATTCATAGCATAGGGCTTGAAGCGAGCGTTGAGCTGCGATAACTGGTCGATCTGCTCTTGGTAGTGTGCGAGAAAGTTTTTACACTTTGTGCTCTGTTTATCGTTGTAGCAGGATTCACCATCGAGTGCGAGACGAATACTATCTTCGATGAGTTTCTCGACATTCGTAAATGAGCTATCGCCAGATAGTGTTAAGGTTTGTTGTAGCCAAGGGCCGACAATTTCAGGCCGATCGAAGGCTGAAGAAAATTGCATGTCAAAACCCGCGAGCTGGAGCGGTTGTTTTGTTTGATGTGTGCGGGCGATGTAATCAAACAGCTCTTGCACTTCTTTGGTATCCCAAACCGAGAAAATGCAGTTCCCGAGAGTCGCTATTCCTTGTGTTTTTGCGAATTCTTGCTCTTGTAAGTAGCAACCTATCGTCGACGCCTCGAAAGCCAATACGTTGTATCCAAGGTTCTCATGGAGATACTTGATGAGGCGGACTTTTGCTTGGCTAAACTCGCGCGTGCCATGCGAGCTTTCTCCAAGCTGAACAATGCGCTTCCCCGCAAGTAGTCGATCGAGAAAAGCGAGATCAGAAAAGTCTTTATCGTAGGTTAGAGACCGTATCTTTTTGTGATTCGCCTGCAACCATGTCATTTCTTCCGTGCTTGGCAGTGGCAATCCGGCAAACGCTGGTGTTTGTAGCTCCGAATCACTCAATAATTTGGCTTGGGTGAGGTCAACATAGGTCGTATTTGTGGGGCTCCCGCCAACTGTTCCGCTTGCGCTAGTGGTATTGTTACTCGTGCCGGTTCCCGAGCCGCCACAAGCAACGAGAAGCAGAGTCAGTACAATACAAAAGAGCTCATTTATTCGCCGTGCAATGGCTGTGCTTAGACCTCGAGAATTAGAGTTTTGATTTTGAGAATCCATAGTATCTCCGGTTGATAAAGCAGAGATAAATATGGAAGTGAAAAGCTAAATTAGCAAGTTTTTTCATCACATTTCTTTACCACAGACCACTTTTGTATTCCTCATCATATTCTTTAGACCTGGCGAGACTTCCTGTATCGGTAGAAGTGACTAATGCCAATACCAGTCATGATGAGCATGCCAGCGAGGTTAGGTAAAAGGATGCTCCAAGGGCGATATTGCGGCAAAAAATTACCTGCACCGGCTGACAACATGGCAAAAAATACCGCAATCATCTTGATGCCGTGGTCGGTTGCGGCAAAGTGTTGTTGCCACTGTTGGGACCAATAATGGCGCGAAAGGTCGTAAGCGATGACTGTCCACAACCAATATAAAGTGAAATTCGCTAGTGCAACTGGTACGCTTGAATGTGGCACCGTTTGTAAGAACAGTGGAATGCTTAAGCCGACAGCGACGGCTGCACCAAGTCGATCAATAATGGTCGGCCCGCTCGATTGTATTCGCAGGGCGCGCATGGCACCCCAGAGCAAATAGCTGCTGGTCAAAGTAATCCGGCTAAGACTCAAGAAACTAGGCTTATCGCGCAAAGCGATGGTGAGAACGGCTGAGATCATCACTAGGCTCGCGCAGTAGGCAAACAGGCGCCCACTGCGCCGATGAGGCGAGCTTCCTTTTCGCGTGAGCATGGGTATTAGACCCAATAATAATCCGACACTTCCGGCGAGGATGTGTAGCTTGATTTCTGGAAAAATGTGCATCGCTTCATCTAGGTTGAGTGAACAATGCGGGTAACTGTAAGGCTTAGTGGGGCGGCATTGATGCTCGAAGCGACCAACTGAGAAAATAAGGGAATGAAATGAAGGAAGGAAACTGGCTGTGAAGTGTTATTGGTGAGACCACCAAGCTATTTGTGGGTAGTTTGGTTTAAGAGCTTTTGCGCCCATGCTTTGGCGCTCGCGTAATCATTGAGAAAGGCGGTGCTTGTAATATCACCGTAAGATCGCTCAAAAGCCAATTCGACGATGCCGCGTCCGGCCACATCGGGTGCCGCGACCAAGGCATGGCCCACGCAGCCATAAATTTGACGGCTATTGACGATGACTTTGCGTAAGGCGTCCATCGCCTCGGGGGTTGCCAGCATCGATCCCGAGATCATGGCGACCGCGACCCATGGCCCACCGGCCCTCATTTGTTCGCAATACGGGATCGATGCGGTCGACCATTCTCGAATAAACTCAAGATTCCATGGGCCGATGATTTCGGAAACCATTAAGCGCTCATCACAAAACAGCTTATATCGTCCGTGCGCTGGAAAAGGCTTAGTCATGTCTATTCAAAACAAACACTGATCTGGAGTTGTTGAAATCGCTGCGCATCTCATGTGGTGCTGCAGCCGAGCAAAACGACTTCGATAAGCAATAGTAGCAAGTTCGGCGCGAAATAGCAGTAGGCTTGTTGTGTCCTGCGATCATGAACCGAGAACTGTCCCGGTTTGCGTCACTTTGGCCAGTGCGGAGTCTTAGTGATTGAGTAGTTTCAGCGCCCAAGTCTTTGCGCTGGCGTAATCATCAAAAAAGGCCGACGCACACAAACCTTCGTAGGCCTTTTCAAAGGCGCCTTCAACAACTCCGCGGCCATCAACCTCGGGCGAGGCGACCACCACATGCGCTCGACAATCGAACTGCTCGACACTAATCTTGACGATCTTGCGTAGGGCAGCCATGGCTTCTGGCGTCGCCAGCATAGACTGTGAGGCAACCGCGACAGCGACCCAAGGGCCGGCTTGGTGCATTTCTATGCAAAAGGGGATCGCGGCCTTTGACCATTCTTGGACCAGTTCAATATTCCATGGGCCAACCACTTCGGTGACCAAGATCGAGCCATCTCGATAAATTGAATACTTGCCATGTGAAGGAAACAGTGGAGCCATACCGTCGCTAATCCAGAAGAGGAGCTTTATCTTACCAGCAGTGTCAAGGATATGCTCAAGGCTTTGGAACTTTGTTGATGGAATTAGGCTCCAAAGCCAACTTGTGCAAAATGCACGATTAAGGAATACTGCCCTCTTAATCTGGCTCGCAACATTCGAAGAGCTCAGCCTAGGGGTCAATTCAATAAATGTACTGTCAGCCTAACTTGTTTGGCGACGTACAAGTGCTTGGATACAAATTTTGGGAGGAACACAAATGAAACGAAAAACATCCGCGATGCTTGTTGCTGCTGCCTTAAGCGCCTTGTTTGGTGCGGCGAACGCGGCGCCAACGCCTAGTGTGGCAAAGTCGAAGATGGCAAGCATCAAGGCTAACAAAAATGCATCCGAGTTGAAGATCGACTATCAGAAATTTAGCTTGCCGAATGGGCTTGAGGTGATTTTTCACATTGATCGCTCTGACCCTGTGGTCGCCGTCAATTTAACAGCGCACGTTGGTTCGACGCGCGAAAAGGCGGGTCGCACAGGATTTGCACATCTCTTCGAACACTTATTGTTCTTGGAATCAGAGAATCTGGGCAAAGGTGGTTTAGACAAATTATCTGCGCGAATTGGTGGCTCTGGCGCAAATGGCTCAACTTCGAATGATCGTACCAATTACTTGCAAACAGTACCCAAAGACGCCCTCGAAAAAATGATTTGGGCTGAGGCTGATAAATTAGGCTGGTTCATCAATACGGTCACCGACCCGGTGTTGGCCAAAGAAAAGCAAGTCGTGAAAAACGAGAAGCGCCAAAGTGTCGATAATCAACCATATGGTCACACCTACTATGTCATCAATAAGGCATTGTATCCAGAAGATCATCCGCACAATTGGCAAGTGATCGGTTCCCTAGAAGATTTGCAAAACGCGACTTTGGATGACGTCAAAGAATTCTTCCGTCGTTGGTATGTGCCTAACAATGTGACCTTGGTCTTAGCTGGTGACTTTGATCCAGTACAAGCGCGCAAATGGGTAGAAAAGTATTTTGGCGAGATTCCACGCGGACCTGAAATTCCAGCACAAGTTAAACGTCCAGCGGTGCTCAAAGAAAGTATTAAGCTCTATCATGAGGATAATTTTGCGCGTGTGCCAGCGTTGACGATGGCTTGGCCGACAGTGGAGCAATTGCATCCGGATTCTTATCCATTGCAGATCTTGGGCGTCTATTTGTCGCAAGGTAAAAAGGCTCCATTGAATCAAGTCTTGGTCGATCAATTGAAGCTGACGGCGAATGCAAGTTTGAGTAACTACACTTCGGAGTTAGTCGGTCAAATGATGTTGTCGGTACGCGCTTTCGACGATAAGAACCTCGATCAAGTGTTGGCAGGTGTCCAGCAAGCTTTCGAAAAATTCGAGAAAGAAGGTATCTCAGAAAGTGATTTGGCGCGTATCAAGGCCGGAGAAGAAACACAGTTCTACCAATCTTTATCTAGCGTTTTGGGTAAGTCCTCTTTGCTGGCTGAATACAATTATTTGAACGGCAATCCAGGCTACATTACGACCGATATCCAAAAAACGCAAGCAGTCACAGCTGATGATGTGGTGCGGGTCTATAAAAAGTACATCAAAGACAAAGCTTTCGTGGCGACCAGCTTTGTACCGAAAGGGAAAACCAATCAGATCTTGAGTGGTTCGACTAAGGCTGAAGTGGTCGAAGAAAAGATTGTGCAAGGTGCGGAAGACGCGGTTGATCCTAACATTAAAGCCACTTATACCAAGACGCCATCAAAGATTGATCGCAGCAAAGAACCGCCTTATGGCAAAGCAGCCGAATCGAAAGTACCAACGGTGTGGGATACCAAACTCAGTAATGGCATGAGCCTCAGTGGCATACAAAATACCGAAGTGCCTTTGATGCAGTTTGAGATCGTGATCAAGGGCGGTCTGCTGTTAGAGGACATCAATAAAGTGGGCGTCTCCAATTTGCTGTCTCGCATGCTGATGCGCGGTACTGCGACTAAAACTACACAGCAATTGGAAGAGGCAATTCAACAGCTAGGCGCCAGCATTCGTGTCAATGCTCGTAACGAAGACATCCGTTTGAGTGTGACGACCTTATCGCGTAATTACGCTGAGACCCTGGCCTTGGTCCAAGAAATTTTGTTGCAACCACGTTGGGATGAACAGGAATTTGCATTGGCTAAGCAAAGTGTGCTGAGTCAAATTCGACAGCAAGAGGCGAATCCGAATGCAGTGGCGAGTGCGCAGTTCTCGAAATTGATTTACGGCCAAAACAATCTGCGTTCACGCAGTATTTTGGGAACGGCTGACAGCGTGAACGCCATTAGCATCGATGATTTGAAGTCTTACTATGCGAAGAATTTTGCGGCCTCGGCGGCACGCATGCATGTCGTTGGCTCTTTATCTCAAGCGGAAGTACAAGCTTCACTTGCGAGTTTGAATCAGGCTTGGAAAGCGGGCAAAGTGAATTTGCCAGCGCCGGTTTCTGCTCCAAGCATTGTTGGTGGCAAGGTTTATTTCTATGACATTCCAAACGCAAAACAATCGGTGATTCAAATTGGTTATCCAGCTTTGGCAGCGACCGATGCCGATTACTATCCGGCGACAGTGATGAATTACATCCTCGGTGGCGGCGGTTTCGCCTCGCGCTTGACCCAAGAGCTGCGTGAAGGAAAAGGCTATACCTATGGCATCAACTCGGGTTTTAGCGGTACGCGCAGTGCTGGCAGCTTCCAAATTGCCAGTGGTGTTCGAACTAATGTCACGCTCGAATCTCTACAGCTCGTGAAGAAAATTCTACAGGACTTTGCAGCGACTTACTCTAACGACGATTTGGCAACCACTCAGAGTTTCCTGATTAAGAGTAATGCGCGTGCATTCGAAACAGCAGCGGCGAAGTTAGGTATGCTCGATAATATTGCTGAATACAATTGGAAACCAAGCTATGTCAAAGATCGCGAGCAAATCGTCAAAAATATGACGGTGAATAAGATCAAAGCATTGGCGAATCAGTATCTCGATCCAAACAAAATGGTGTGGTTGGTGGTTGGTGATGCAAAAACCCAGTTGCCACGCATGAAGGAGCTAGGATTTGGTGAGCCAGTGTTGTTGAATCCAGAACCGAAGCCCTAAGCAAGCATACGCTGCGGCGTACTTCCTCAGAATAAAGTAGCCCATTGTTGTTCGCAACTTTGGGCTATTTTTTTGGACAGATGTTAGCTGTTCCCGGCCTTCCCTATTTTGATTTCTGAGCGTGGAAGAATTTGTTGAGCACGGGCGCCATCGCAGCGGGCGTGTTGTCTTCCCAAGCGCCAGCATCGATCTTCTTACCTGTCGGCTCACCGGCAGCGCTGATTTCAAAAAAACTGGGAATACCGCGCACGAAGTATTTGCCCTTAATCTCGTCTTCCCATTCGTCGACATTGATAAGCACCACATAAGTGCCTTTGAAAGCCTCTTGCATCAGCGGATGCTTGATATGTTTTTTGATCGCATGGCACGGCGAGCACCAATCGGCGTACATCATAACAAAAGGTTTTAAGCCGCGTTCCCGCGCGATTTGTGTTTCGTTCTTCACGGTTTGTGGCAGCGTCGTACTCGCATGGACTGATCTATGCATGACGAAGTCTGCCGCGACCGCGTTCGTATACATGCCGCTCAACAATGCGGCACAGGTAAATAATTTGAATAGAGTTTTTACAGACGATAGTTTCATTGGTTTGGTAATTAGAGTTTGTTTTATGGCTTCACCATAATTCTACTCCCCAGCGACGCACGACAATAGCGAAAACCACGAAACACGCGGCGCAGACGACTAGACTTAGAACCAGGCTGATCCAAAATCCTAGGCGTGGCAAAACCCAAGGAAAAAATAAGAACATCGGCAGCGTAGGAATCACATACCAAAATGTGTACCACGCATGATTGGAGATTTTTTCTGTCGTTTGGTTTTCAATGTATAACCAGATTAAGCTGAGAATCGTTACCAGCGGCAGAGCAGCGATGACACCGCCGAGCTTATCGCTGCGTTTAGCCAATTCTGAGACGAGCACCACGACTGCAGCGGTAATCAAGTACTTGAGGCTGGCGTAGAGCATATAACCATCCCTTAAAATGTGTGCAAAGTTTGCTCGAAAGATGGAGTTCTAGGAAGGATGGCAGCGCTATCGCATCACTTTCTTGATCTCTTTCATGATTTGACATGCAGCGAATCTCGCCTTAGCATATCGTTGTCAATAACAACTATATCGCAAGAAAGCCAATTATGTCTATTCCAGAAGATCCCGCTCTGATGGTCCGTGAACTGAGTCGCTTATTTGTGCGCTCTCAGCGCGCGCAATCGGCGTCGGTCGATGGCGCCTCAAATGTGCAATGCCATGTGCTGACAGAACTCCTGCGCGTTGATGGCCTGACTCAGCAGGCACTAGCCGATCGACTCTCGCTCGATAAAGCATGGATTAGCCGCGCGGTTGAGTCCTTGGTTTCTGACGGCGTGGTACAAAAAAGTCCACACGAGTCAGATGGCCGCAGTATGAAATTGAGTTTGACGGCGCTAGGTCGGATTCGTGCTGAAAAGCTAGAACAAACTTTGAACGCCCATGCAATACGCGTGTTCGAACATATTCACCCCGACCAGCATCAACAGATCCATGACGCCCTGGCGATATTGATTGAGGCCCTGCATCGACGAGAATCAGAGCGGCAACCTGAGCACACAATAGCAAACTAGAGTAAGGAAAGTTGATGGATTATGAAATACGCGAAGTCAGCATAGAAGACGCTCCACACCTGTGCGACATCTATAACTACTATGTTGAGAATACCTCGATTAGTTTTGAGGAGTCACCTGTTAGCCACGAAGAAATGCAGTCGCGAATCAAACAGCGTGCCTCTCATTTACCCTGGTTGGTCTTGCATTCGGGTGGAAAAGTACTCGCTTATGCTTATGCCAGCCCTTGGCGCGTTAGAAGTGCGTATCGATACTCGGCAGAGAGCTCAGTCTATGTACACAATGCGTATCTTCAGCGGGGTTTAGGTAAGCTGCTTTATCGAAGCTTGATCGAGAAAGTACGCATGGCTCGAATACGTAGCCTAATTGGTGGGATTGCTATGCCCAATCCGGCCAGCATTGCTTTGCATGAATCACTTGGCTTCAAGAAGGTCGCCGAATTCGCTGATGTTGGATATAAATTTGATCAATGGCTCACCGTCGGTTATTGGCAATTGATGTTAGAGCCCTCGGTCGCTTGATACGTGACAATACGTTATACAAAAACTAAGCGAATTGTAAGCAAAGCATGTAAGATATCGCCTTGCGGAAAGACTAATGATCAAGGTGGCTTGAGTTCTTAGCCATAATCTTTCGCCATCGGCTTAAAACTTGAAATTCCTAGGGAAAGTGTGTGATACAAAAAAACTCTGCGACCGTGATCGATTGGGCAAAACACGTGGGTTTGCCGACCCACGATAAGCCGTGGTCGCTTGTATTTTGTTTGTCGACCACCGCACATGAGTCTTGGACTACCGACCGCGATCAACTTAGGAACGAAGATCTAAGGTTGGCGCTTAGCATTCCCAGTTATGGTCATTGGTGCGTCGATCTTCGTCGCCACGATGGCCAATTCGTTGCCCAATGGAGACCCTATGATGATTTGCGCATAGAGTCGACTTCTACCTATTTTCGCGATGAACTCAAGTGGCCGCGCCTGCAATCACTCTTCGAGTTCCCACAGCTAGTACTTGAACTACAAAAATGTTTGAATACTCAATTCCTCAGCAATGCCCAGCTCAGCAGCAATCGTGATTTTGATCTAAACGCTTGGCTCAGTCATTATGGCACCCAGGTTAAACAGTGGCTGCAGCCCTGTGTTCGACAATTGAGTACCTAGTTCGGATCCTGTTTGGGGCTCAAGACTCCACTTGAAGTCAGTAAAGAATAATGAAATGAACCGAAGCTCCTTTTTGCGCGTCTTGATACTTTCATTGATCTTTACATCTATTCTGAACCTTAGCGCATGTGTGTTATTGAACGAAGTTAAGCCGCTTGCCTCAGGGGCGACAGTCTCTCAAGCGGCGACGTTGGTGATGATAGGTGTCGGAACCGAGGTGAGAGTGAGGCCTGAGAACGGCACGCTAAGCCTCAGTGAATACGAGCTTGCGGACCAAACCATCAAAGGGAATTGCTTACGCTATAACCATATTTCCATCTCAATGCTTGATATACCACCTAGTGGTATTCACTACTATCTCTTCAGCGCACCAAAGGGGCACTATGTCTTGAATGGTTTTAATGCCCCGAAACTTAACTCTCCTCTTAATGTCGTTGAAGTCCAAGAGGGACGTGTGAATTATGTCGCGGATTTTCTTTTTCAGACGAATGATACGGTTCAAGTCCTCAATCGCACACAAGCGGCAAGAGAAGCCTTAGCCACTCAGTGGCCAAAGGTCGCCCAAGAGTTTACGGTGGCACAGCGCAGTAAGGGAAATCCTGGTGCACTTTTCTTGTGTGCACCCTAGCCCAGTTTACCCGGACATATTTCGTTGTCGAATGATGTTTGAAACCTTAGGCAACTCTCATAATGCAAGGCATAAACTTGACATTGAAGATTTTGCGGCAACCGGGCCTTTCTCAAGTTGAGGTGTAAAATATCCAGCACTCACTTTTACGGACTTCCTTATCGTCTATGAAGCACATCGTCACTACTACGCTCTTTGTCTTGGTTTTTTCCTTGTTTGCCGCCACAGCACAAGCCGGCCTAAAGCCACTCAATGTTGCTTTCTTTGATTACAGCAAGGGCGAGATCGGTACTAAGTCTTTTAAGGCCCTGCGTGATAAGAATTACGAACACGCTTGCTGGCGCAAGTTTGTCGAAATTGATGGTATCGAAAGTGTACAGTTCGAAAAATTCTCAAAGAAACTCGACAAAGCAAAACTATTGGAAGCCGTGCATGGTGTGGTACCGGCCGCGACGAATTTCGCCGATGCACTGCGTGAGGAGGGATTCAACGGTGCTTATGCCTTCGTTCCTGATCCGACTGGTAGCTACCTCACGGTGTACGGGATCTCATACCAAAATGGGGCGGTGTCGGCGGCCGCTTCAATTAAGAAACCTCAGTCTGGTCTAATCGACAAAGAGCTCCTTTCTAAAGCTCTGTGTGAGGCTAGTCGAGCCCTAGACTGATTTCGATAACGGGACTACCTATGATTCGCGAAGCAAGTGTCGATGATGCGGAACGTATCGCATATCTACTCGGAGAACTTGGATTCTCCCGTAGCGCTGAGCAGGTCTGCGATCAACTTCAACATATGCCTGGAATGGTTCTGGTCGCTTTACATGCCGAACTCGTGGTGGGCGTCGCGAGTTTAAATATCATGCAGGTTTTGCATAGACCACAGGCGGTAGGTCGGGTTTCGGCGCTTGTGGTTGATGCAAAAGTGCGGGGGCAAGGGATTGGTAGAGCTCTACTAAATGCCGCTGAAGTCTTGTTGCGATCACGTGGTTGTGGCATGTTGGAGATTACGAGTAATTTTCAATTGGAATCTGCGCATGCGTTCTACAGGGCGCAGAACTATCAAGAGACAAGTTATCGGTTCAAAAAGGATCTTTGAGTCTTTGCTGTTTGGCCCAACAAAAGATTCATTAAGCGAAACTTGATCTTGCGCCGAAGAGTGGAGCTTGCTGGGTATCGTTCCTAAATCTTGGGCTTTAGTGAGATCGCACAAATAGTAGCGTTTCTGCATCTGGCAGCTCGGCGGTCGCCTCAAGTCACCGCGACACAGTCAGAATCGTTTTGTTTAGGTCGAACTATTCATCTTGTTGCTCACAGATTTAAGGTAGTTCAATGAGCGTTCCCACGATAGATGATCGGTCTTTGCTTCGCCTTCACAAACTTTGGCCTGCAAATAGAGTAAAGCCTTGCTCGCGTGTTGGCGGCGTTGTTGCTCAAGTTGTTTTTGCTGTTGACGCTGCAAGGCACGTTGTTCGGTATCGCTAACGGGAGTGGCCAGTGCGGGTATCGTGCCTGCTTGTTCGAGATCGCGGAGAAAGCTGACCGGATGCGGCGGGCGTTCTTTGGCATTCCAAGATAAGGCGCGCTGTAAGATTGTCCATTGTGCTTGATTGAGGAGCTTCGGCCGACTCGCCTGATGGTAGCGATAGCGAGTTTCACCGAAAGGTAAGATCCCTTCCAACATTTGATAGAGCATGACTGCTAGAGCATATACATCGGCAGTTGCATTCTGTGCCGTATCATCGACGTTTTTGTCATTGCAGAGTTGGATCTCCGGTGCTCGGTAACCCGAGGTTCCGGCGTGTGGCAGCAAGCTACTGAGCACAGTATGTTCTGTCGAAGACGGTAGGCTCGAAGAGCCTGCGACCCGCGCCGCGATACCAAAGTCCAAGAGTTTGATCTGCCCGTTCTTACACAAAAAAAGATTTGAAGGCTTTAAGTCACGATGGACCAAACCCTGTTTCTTCCAGGCATAGTGCAGCGCATGGGCAACGGGTTTTAGGATTTTGAGTGCATGCTGGAGACTGAGACCACGTTGTTCTGGCGTTGCGCGTGCTAGTTGTTGGCGCAGATATTGCTCGATGTCTTGCCCTTCGAGATACTCCATGACGATAAACAAACTACCTGTCGCCGGATCTTGCCCCCAATCATAGACGCGTACAATATTCTCATGCGCCAATTTTCGAACCATACGGGCCTCTTCGATTAAGAGACGCCGATGTAGGGGATTTTGGCTCTGTTCTGGTGATAGAATTTTTAAGGCAAGCGGCTCGCTATAGCCGAGCTCGGTCTCGGTGCTAAGATCATGCACTTGCCACACTTGCCCCATGCCGCCCTGCCCGATTTGCTTTTGTAGTCGATATTCTTTGCCATTCCCGAGTAGATGTTGGCCAGTCAGATAACCGAGATCTGTGGTGATGGTGTTGGGCGCCGGTTCTTTGCTGTTCCGCTTTTGCCTTTCCCCTGCCTCTGCATAGCTTTCGTTGTGCTTGCTAGCGGATAACTGAAATACTGAATCAAGGATGCCATTTTTGCGTTGCGCGAATTCGTGCGCGCTCAACAGACCTTCGTCATGCAGGGCGCGTAGTTCACGAATTTGTTGGATCGGTGTTGACATAGCAGCTCAAGCGCTGGGCTTTTCCTAGTGGCATTCTCAGCTCACTTACAAACTTACTTACCCACTTACTTACGCGGTAGCGTGGAATGATGAGATCTTGCTGCCGCGGTCAGTTGCGCATTTTGTAGATCAATTTCATGCCGACGCAATTGCTCTGCTTCGCGTTGCGCTTTTTCTTCCTGTACTCGTTCATGCAACATGCGTACAGTGTCCTCCCATGAAAGGCCATGCGTTTGGCGTTTGACTTCGGCTACCGCGGCGTGAGCTGAGGCGCTGTCTTGCGTTGCTAGGATTTGTTCAGGACTCATGTTGGCCATGGTTTTCAATTTAGCGAGTTCGGTTAACAGCGCAGCATTGTCTTTATCACTGAGCGCAATCTTGCTGTGCTCATCGAGTGAGGCAATATGCTGAATTCGATTCAGTTCTCGTGCCTGTTCTTGTTCGGCGTAACGAGCTTCAAGTTCTAAGGTGCGCTGCAACTTATCGTGCTGCGCTTGGGTTTCGAGTGCGATGTAGCGATGCTCAAGCTCTTTGATTTCATGTTGTAAGCGAGCGACCGACAAAGCGTGTTCTTGATCGGCGAGAGCCTCCTCGCGTGCCAAATGCTGTTGACGTTGTTGTGCTAATTGATCTTCCCATTCCTGAATGCGTTTGAATTCACGAGCCCGCACCTCGGTTTCCAAACTCAAACTAAGCAGGCGGGTCTGATGCGCCTCCTCTTCGAGCGCTTGTTCGCGTAATTGATGTTTGCGGGTTTGATCATGCAACCACGCAGCTTGTTCCTCTTGGCGCAGACCTTGCCTGGTGCGTTGGTTTAGCTCAATCTCATGCGCAAGGCGCTGGCTTTGCAATTGATGCTCTATTTTCTGCTGCAGTAGCTGCGCCGCTTCTTTGCTATGCATTTGCGCCAATTCTGACTCAGAGCGCATTTTGATACGCGCTAGAGTGCGAATATGCAGCCACTCATCGTTCTCGTTGAGTTGCTGTTCTTTCTTAGCACGCAGTTGATGTTCGAGTTCAGTGATCGCACTCGCAGCACCGCGTTCGACTGCTTGCTTTCTCGTGTTGGCTTCAGCGATACGCGCGTAGAGCTCCAATTCCCGCAGTTGAATGGCATGCAAACGTTCGGCCTCATCTTGGCGCAATTTGGCGCGACTGAGTCGTTTCTTGGCATTTTCATGTTCGCCACGCAGATACAGCCACGATAAATCATTGCCCAGTTGTTGGCGCATTTCTTCGTGGCGATAACGCAAGCGCACTCGCTCTTCATCGCGCGCGATTTGTTGCCACTCGGCTTCGCTGTAGAGCGTGTCTAGCGTTTTGCGATGTACGTTCTTGGCGCGTTTGTCGTCGGCAATCAAGTAGAGGCTGGCAAGCTGTTCTCCGAGCGCTTCGCGTGCTGCAGATAGCTTGTCATGGCGCAGTTCGGTAATTTGTAGGTCTTCAAGATCTAGACCGAGTTCATCGAGTCGAGTTTGTAATGCCTTGCGCACTTCTGCTTGCAGTTGTTGTTGGAGTTCGCTCTGATCCTGTAATTCTCGTAGGCTATGAGCGTTAATCATTTCCAAGCAAGCTTGTCGGGCGCTAGCGCTCAGGAGGTCCTCTAAATGCATTTCACTAATACGACACTGGCCCGCCATGAATTTGCGCGCGAATTGAGTGGTGGGTGCAATACTGAGTTGCAATTGCAGCTTAGCATCGAGTGCTAAAAATTCGGCCGTGTGGAGTTCACCAAATTGTAGAGTGCAGGTGAAGCAGCCACGACGGCTGATCAAAATTCCCGCTGCAGCGCTGCTATCAAACGCCATTGCAGTTGTGCTTTGGAGCGATGCATTTGCAGGGTCCAATTCGTGAATGTGGCCGTACTGGAAAATCTGTACACGATACTGCAGCGCCGCTTGCGCTTGCAGCCTGAGGAAGTTTCCAAGTTGAGGCACGTGGAAGCCAATCGCCACTTCGTGCGTTGCGAGCAAGTCGGAAGCGCCAAGATCGAGATCTAATCCACACTGGGTGCAGTAACGACGCTCTGCCGCCGGATTGGCTTGAGAGGCAAGCGCGCTACCGCAACGAGAACAGCTTGAATGTTGCTGCTTGAAGAGGCTGAACATAAGAAACTCCGTGGCGGATCTGCCGCCGCAATGCGGGTTCGAAAAAAGGGCTGGATATGCTCAAAATAGTAGCAGTGAGGAGCCAAACGAAAGACGCAAACAGGTCGAGGAAAACCAGCTATATCGTGGTTTGTAGTGTTTTGATAAGTGGCGTTTGAAATCCAGCAGATGCTAGCCTTAGGTTTGGTCTTGATAAGAATGCCATTCTGGGTGATCTTGTCCCATCAGCACGGTACTCGGCGGCAGCGTTGCGGCATATGCACGGTCGGAGCTTGCAGCATAAACTTGCGCGAGCCCTTGGTTCAGATTCAGCAGGCAGCTTGGTGTCAGCTGAGCCGCCTGCACCAAGCACAGATGTTCGAAAGACCCGTGTTGGTGCTGGCAACGTAATACGCAGACTGCTTTGCCATTCTCGGTGTGGAATAATGCCACTACTTGCCACAGGATTTGGCCGGGAAAGCTACTACAAAAATCGATGAGATCACCAATTGCAAGGCGATGAGTCTCATCTTTCAAGAGCCGCCGCCCTTGCAAGCTGATACCAAATCGCGAATGGTCTCGCAGCATAAAACCTCCGCCGTCGATACCAATTTCAGCATGAAGCGTGCTAATGCGAGGATGATCAATCGTGATGCTTTGCGTGTTGGGCCTCGTGATGATCCTGCGCTCGCGTCCAAACTGCCAAGAATCGGCGGCCACGATGCGAAAGCGATGGTGGCGTATTCTGTGTACCAGATCGAGATGACGCGGCAGTTCGCTTGCTGTCTCTGCATACGCCAGTGAAGCAAGTGTTGCGCTCGGATGCGGAGTCGCAGCGGCGTCTAGTGTTTTGGTATTTTGCTTGGCCTGCGTCTTCATCGTATCGCCCGCGCCGACCGCGATTTCGACCAAGGCCTCGTCCCACGCCAGATAGCCGGGCGTACTCTCTTGAATCGCCGTAGCTTGATGGGGAGCGAGCTGAACTTGCGCGATGGCGCCATCACGCGCAACCACCTCGACTTGCATTTGCTGTCCGGCTGCGGCGCCATGCTTTACCCGGGCGATGGCACCATCTTCAGCAAGCACGCGCACTTGCTTTTGGCTGCTGAGGAAGACTTGATGAATTTCACTCAGGCTGGTATCGCTACGCGGTAAGAACAAGATGCTATGGCAAAGCCAGCGTCGTGTTATGACCGGTGCGGCCTGCCCGCTGGTGCTGCGATTGTTCGCCTGAGCACGTAGATCTAGTTCCAACACATATTGACCATGTTCTTTGTCACGAGAAGAAAAGCTCAAAAGCACCGCTTGCCATTCGCGATTGAGGGCGCGGATAAAGCGGTACTGGCTTACCTTCAGCGGCAGCAAATCACAACGGACCCGCAATTCAAGTTCATCGGCCTCTTCGGCAAATTCGGCGGGCAAGGAAAGTCGAACCAGCTGCCGCCCGCCAACCGCACGCGGATCGTATGCACTTAAACGTAGACGCGCGCTGCTCTCACCAAGGCGTTCACGCGGAGCGCCCGTAAGACGGCTCTCGATGGCAGTGTGTGCGCTGCGTGTGTGAAGTTGGGAATGATCGGTCGACATCGCCTTGGCTCTGCATCCTCTTTAGTTTGTGCATGTACTTTATTGTAGATCGCGTGAAACGAAGATAGAAATAGCGCCGAAATTTCCCCTCAATTTGACAGACTCTTACGCTAGCCTCAATTTGACCGCCCAAGCCGCATGCAGTAAGCTTGTCGGCTTGTCTAGCATATTGGCAAAAACAAAAATTTGCCTTAGCAATCCATTATCATCGCGCTCTCTCATCATGAAAAAAATCGTAGTGAAATTTGGCGGTTCGAATTTGCGCCGTCCTGAAGATATCGATCGTATCGTCAATGTCGTGCAAACTTATCAACGCCCTTTGGTCTTGGTGGTATCGGCGTTTTATGGCATCACCAATGAACTCATCGCCTGCGTCCAAGCAGCCAAGCAAGGGGCTGGTACGAAGGCGGCCTTGGCCGATAGTCGCAATTACACGCAGACTTTACGTGCCTTGAAGAAGACGATTTTGGAAGCCAATCTGCACGATGTCGAGCACCGCGCCCGTACTGAAAAAGCTTTGGGAGAACGGCTTGATCAACTCGAACGCTATTTGACCGGGATCCACTGTATTGGTGATGTGCCTACTTTTGTTAATGATGCGATTTTGAGTTATGGCGAACGTTTATCGAGTTTGCTGTTGGCCGAAGTTTTGCAGAGCCGTGGTATTGCCGCACGTGAAGCTTTGCCTGAAGACATTGGTTTGATTACCGATGGCGTGTTTGGTAATTCTGCTTGTGATTTTGCGGCCAGTGCAGCGTCGGTAGCGAAAGCACTTGAAGGCAATGAAGTGATCGTGGTGCCGGGCTTCTATGGTGTGGATCGTGATGGCAAAGCGACCTTGTTTGGTCGTGGAGGTTCGGATTATTCTGCGGCTTCGATCGCATGCTGTATTGGTGCTGAGTCGCTCGATGTGTGGAAAGATGTGGATGGTTTCTTAAGTGCTGATCCGGGCACAGTCAGTGCACCGCGTTCGATTTCGCAACTCAATTATTTAGAAGCCGCTGAGCTGTCCTATTTCGGCGCCAAGATTTTGCATCCGCGCACAGTCGAACCTTTGTTTGATCAAGATATTCCGATTCGCATTTTGAATATCACACGACCAGAGCGTGGCCTGCAACCCTACACCATCATTAATGCCCAACGTAAAGTGACCAAAGACGTGGTGAAAAGTGTGACTTCAACTGAGGACGTCGCCATCCTCAAATTACATGGCCCTGGCGTTGGTTTTAAACCTGGCATCTTGGCGCAAGTAACCAATACCTTGGACCAAAATGGCATTAACATCAAGAGTGTGTTGACGGCGCAAACTGCGATCAATATTTTGTTGGCGCGCGATCACTTGGATGCAGCCTACGCCGCTCTGAAAGAACATCACTTAGCGGGCGTGGTTGATGTCAGTCGCGATGATGAAGTGGCGATTGTGGCCGTGGTCGGTGACGGTGTCTTGGAAGCATCCGATGTGGGTAGTGCAATTGCGAGCCGTGCTTTGTCGGCAGCGATCGCTAGCGGTGTGCGTGTGACACTAGCGGCTGCTGGCGCTAGTGAAGTCGCTGCTTATATGTTGGTGCATCAAGATGATCGCAAGAAGGCCTTGCAAGCCGTGCATGCGGAATTCTTCGGCGCTTAGTTTTGTAGTTTAAAACTTCAGAAAAGAACTCGGAAAGCTGCCAGCATTTGAGCTGGCACAAGTTCTCAGCAATTACAGCTCGTTTGCCCTAGGCGCTTGCTCAAGTGAGGGCTATGATTTTCTCCCATTAGTTTTTGACCTTGGTATTGCTTCTGGGAGAAACATCATGCAAGAGTTTGAAAAAGATAATGGTGATTGGCTATCGGCGCAACAGGCGGTACGCCCCGATGGTAGTGAAGTCACTAACCTGCCTTTGATCAATAAGAAATTGCCACCGTTGGTCAAACCATCAGAGCAGGTTGAACAGGCTCAAGCAAGCGCAACGCTGCCGCCAAATCAGGCTGCCTAGTAGCTCCTCTCATTCCTGTGCGAGCGAACTAGAGCTGCAGCGCAAAATGATGTGAAGACAAAATAAAGCCCTTATTCAGATACAGACGATGCGCCGCGTTGCGCGCATAGCCGCTATCGAGATGCACCGCGCTGCAAGCTTGTTCACGAGCGATGGCAATCACGTGATCGAGCAAGATACTGGCGTGACCTTGGCCGCGTTGCGAGTCTATGGTGCTGAGATCATCGATGTAAATGATCTTGCCCCATGCTAAAAATTCTGCCACACGAAAGCCGATGAAACTTGGAATCGCTTCTGGGTTCGACTTGTCGGCAATACTTTCATCGCGCAAGCCCAGCATGCGATAGCCTTGTAGTCGCTGACGTGGGATCTGAGACAATGCTTGATCTAAGCTGAGATGTGGACGCAGTGCTTGAATCGCAGCAAAGCTGCCGCAGACTTCTTGTTCGCTGAGAATTTCTATCAGTTGGAATGCCATTTCATTGACCTTTCGCATCTTTTAATAGCGAACGTATCTCATCGCGAATTTGCTGACGTGCGCTGCTGTTTGGACCATAGATAATATCATCGACCCGCCAGGTGCCCTCTTCATACTTGAGTCGATATAGCAGATTGCGCTCGTCCGTATTCGAGTCAGGGAATAAGAAAAAATGGACACGCACTAGCGCCTTATTTTTGGCGTTTTCTTTGCTGAGTAGATCAAGCTTCAAACGCGCATTCTTGGCATTGAGTCCATCAGCAAAATCTTGTGCATCGAGATAAGGATCACCATCTGCTGCGAAACCGCAAATTTCATCTTGATGTTTCCGGCACAGCAGTTTGTTTTTGCGTAGCTCATTGTTGAAGGCGCGCGTGAAGGGCAAGCTCGGTACCTTGGCATTAGGATTCGTATGAATGTTGAGATTTAAGTAATCAGTATAAAACTGTGTGAGTAGCGCCAAGGCATCGCTTTGCCGCAGTTTTTGTGACTGTGTTTGCGTCTGCGCCGCCGATGCTGAAGCAGCAGAAGAGGACGAAACTTGCTGAGCGTTTGCCATCTCAACTTGCATCAAACCGAGCGCAGAAAATGCCAATGTCCAAGTTCGAAAAAAGTGTGATCGTAGTCGCATAGTGATTTTTTATTCGGTGAGCTGATTGGCGATCTCAATCAAATTCTGGTCAGGATCGCGCACATAGACAGACAAAATTGGACCTTGTGCACCGGTGCGCCGCACGGGGCCCTCGACGATCGCAATACCAAGATTGATTAAATGCTCAATGACTTCGTTGATTGGTGTCGTCGTCAAAAGGCAGAGATCGATTGCGCCTGGTGTGGGGCGTTGTGCTTTTGGTTCAAACTCTTTACCGGCTTGATGTAGATTGAATTTTTGCTGGCCAAAACTGAGCGCCACGCGTCCTTCGCCAAAACGCACGAGCTCCATGCCGAGTGCGTTGCAGTAGAAGTCACAGGTAGTCTGAATATCTTGAACGGTAAGAACAAGGTGATCGAGGCTGACAATTTTCAACATGGTTGAGAGCGTGTTGCGTAACAGTTTGTGTGCAGAGAAAATGCAGAACGAGATATGCATTGTACGCAAAAATCATGAGCATGCTTGAACAAGAAATGATGTGCCTTGCTTCCGTGAGCAAAAAAGCTGCGAGGCTCTCAAGCATCGCAGCTTTCATTGGTGCATGTGCAGAGAATAAACTGAATTACGCAACCTGAATCACAATTTTACCAACAGCACGGCCACTAGCACTCTTGGCATGCGCACCGACCACATCGCTCAGTGGGAACACGCTATCGATGATGATTTTCAACTGATCCGCATCAATCATCTTCGCCAATTCATCGAGTTGTGGCGCACTTGGCTGCACGAAGCAGAACAAGGCTTTGCCACCGACTTTCGCGGCTGCTTCCTCTGATGGAGAAGAGATAATCGAGATGAGGCGACCACCTTGTTTCAGGGTTTGCCAAGATTTTTCTTGGATCTCACCACCTAGCGTATCGAAGACCACATCGATCTCGCGCAATTGGCTGAAATCGGCTTGGGTATAGTCGATCACTTCATCTGCACCGAGTGATTTGACTAAAGCCACGTTCTTAGTCGACGTCGTGGTGATCACATAGGCACCGCGTGATTTGGCTAATTGAATCGCGAAGCTACCGACGCCACCAGCACCGGCGTGTATCAAGACGCGCTCACCAGCTTGTATCGTCGCACCTTCGATCAAAGACTGCCATGCCGTCAGGGCTGCGAGTGGCACAGCAGCGGCTTCTTGCCAGTTAGCCTTTTGGGGTTTGGCGGCGATTTCACTGGCACGCACAGCAATGTATTCAGCATAACTACCGTCACGGGCAATATCAGGACGTGCATACACGGCATCACCGAGTTTCCATTGGCTGACATCGCTACCGACTGCGACCACTTCACCGGCAAAGTCCCAACCCAAGATCAAAGGCAGGCGATGTGGCAGCATGTCTTTCAAATAGCCTTCGCGCACTTTCCAATCAACCGGGTTGACGCTGGCTGCATGGATTTTGACCAAGACTTCATCGGCTTGAATACTTGGTACGGGTGCATCTTCATAGACCAAAACTTCTGGACCGCCGAACTGGTGGATGCGAACGGCTTTTTGTGTGGTTGCTGTGTTTGTTTGCATGATTTCTTCCTTTCAAAGAGTGATGTCGATGGCGCCAGTGTAGAGATCAACACGCCGCGAATAAACGGATTACAATGCATATCATTTGTTACCTTGTGTAATCTATAAAGGCGTTTTTACCCATATATTGTGGTCTTAATGACTGTTTAATGGCTTATTCTTGCCATGAAATGATGGAATGCAGTACGTTTGCATCGCCGTGGAAAAGTACGACTTTGGCCTTGGAAACGAGGATCAGGAGAAGAAATGAACCAAAACCTACGCCCGATTCATCGCGGTTTCGATGCTGTCCAACTCGGCTCCATAGAACTATTTTGTAAAGCCGCCGAGCAACAGAGTTTTACTTTGGCGGCAAATTTGCTCGGCATTACACCAGCCGCAGTAAGTCGTTCGGTCGCCCGCTTAGAGGCGCGATTGCAAGTCAAACTGTTCGTTCGCACCACACGTCAAATTCGTTTAACTGATGCCGGCAAGGCGTATTACGAACAATGCACACAAGCCTTGCAGCAAATTCGGGATGCTGAACTGAGCCTCTTAGGCAAACAGCGCGAACCGAGTGGTAGTCTGCGCGTCAGCTTGCCGACCACCTACGGCCATCATCGCTTACTACCCTTGATGCCGAAGTTCTTCGAGCGCTATCCGAAAATCAAAATTGAACTCAATGTCGCCAACCGCAATGTCGATTTCGTCGAAGAGGGATATGACGTCGCGATACGATTGGGTATGCCCGACGATTCACGCTTGGTGGCGCGCAAACTCGAGGACGTAGTGCGCGGCACCTATGCTTCGCCTGATTATTTGAAACGCTATGGCGTACCACAAACACCCGAGGACCTGCATCAACATCGATGTTTGCAATTTCTATTGCCGAGCACTGGGCGCCCGTTTTCTTGGTATTTCGATTGCGATGGCGAAACCAAAGAGTTTGAATTCCAAGCGGCTGTCTCCATCACAGACGATGTGCTCGGCAATATGACCTTGGCGAAAAACGGCGGCGGCATTTGTCAAAGCTTCCACTACATCGTCGCCGACGATCTCAAGCAAGGCCGCTTGGTGGAAATTCTCAAAGACTACACCGGCCAAACTCGCCCTTACTCTATGGTCTATCTACCGAATCGGATGATGTCAGCAACGGTGCGCGCCTTTGTGGATTTTGTGATGGAGGAAATTGCGGAGAAAGCGACGCAGTAGGCGCGCCCCTTAGAGCCTATCGACTTCGCTGTGCGCATTTTTCGCGAATTGTCCTGTTTTGGCTCCTGCGAGGGCCCAAGCGATAGCCTTCTCGATTTCTTGCAAAGCGGCGTGGCTATCGGGATGGTGTTTGCCATACGAATGAAATTCATGCGTCATGTGCGGCCACACGTCGAGTCGGATACGTGCCCCTTGCTCCGCTGCTTGGTTGGCGAAGTCGCGTATCATGTCGACCAAAATTTCTCTGCCGCCCGCTTGCATATAGATAGGCGCCGTATCATGAAAGTCGCGGCCGAAAGGAGAGACTTCGGCATTACTCAGTTGAGTGTCGCCCTTGAGCCAAATTGAGAACAATTCGGTCATATACCCTTGCACCATGTCGTAGTGATCGTTTTCAAATAAGCTTTTGCCTCTACTTGCCGTATCGGTCCACGCACTGAGTGGCATGATCAAGGCTGGCATCGGTAGCGACTGCCGTTTGATGGCGTCCAATAGCATCAAGCATAAATGCCCTCCTGCTGATTCACCGGCCACGATCAATTGTGTTGGAGGTACAGCGCGACTCAAAAGAAAGCGATAGCTCTGTAGTGCGTCTTCGAGCTGCGCTGGGTGCGGGTGTTCTGGCGTGAGACGATAGCGAGGCGCAAAAATACGGATGCCTAAGGTCTGTGCCAAGAGCGCGATGAAATGGCGCGTGACCTCCATGTAAAAGCTATACCCACCGCCATGCAGATACAGCATGGTGGCCGATGATGTTGACGAACTTGGGATAAACCAATCGCCCAGCGGTTCTGTGGCGCTCGAAGGCTGAATCGTGACATCGTCGACATTGTCCAGTACCGAATAAAAGCTATCCATATACTCGCGTGCTTCCTCGATGTTTTGGAGGCGCATGGCATAATTGAACTGACGGCGCCAGAACAACGTGCCGATTTCAAACACGATAGGCCATGCGGGGTCGAGTGGACGGCCTAGACAGCGACGTAGAAAAACGCCGGCAATCGTGTGATAGAGGTGGTAAGTACTGCGCAGTTTGTGGCTGAGGCGACCTTGAATGATAGTCTTTGGCATGCTGATGCTCCAAACGAGATGTGGAAATAAAGCGAAGCATGCCAGTGAGGGTGGCGCGATGAATAGAACGAAAACGACATCGACGAACAAAACGATATCGGCGAGTGACCGGGACAGTGCGTGGCTCTACCTGCCGCAAATAGAACTGGCGTCTTGCATTTTTGCCGCAGTCGAGCGCAATACCTTGCAGCGAAGTTTAGACGCGAGACAACGTTTCAACTATTATCCAGCTAGCCCTTTGCCTCAGCTTAGTTGGATCTTTGAAGGTCAATTGCATCTAACGCGATTAGAACGCCATGCTGAACCAAGCCTAGAACCTGCTTTGCCTAAGTTGGTCATCGCGGGCCCACAGACGATGCCAAGCGCAAGTTGGTCCCCGGGGGCAGTTCATGCTTTAACCGTATCGTTTTATCCGCAAGCATTGTCGCGCTTTTTGCACAAACCACTTTCGCACTTGAACAATCGCGTCGAGCCTTTGGAAGCATGGGCGAGTCCAGAGTTTTGCGCCTTAGCCTATGGTCTCTTCCCTCACGCGTCCGCTCATCCCTTTCAGGCTTGGCAAGAGCTATTGCTGCAGCATTGGCAACAACAACGCGAGCAAAGGGTGTTGCCTTTGCTCGGAGATTGGGTGCGATCGCAGCTGTCGAAAGTCGCCTTTTCAGATGCTGCAATCAGTTTGCGACAGTGGCAACGAAGGATTAAACAGATGACTGGTCACAGCCAACAAGATTTACAGTTCTTCTCGCAGGTCGAAGAGACCTTTGTCCGGCTAGTGACGAAAAGTGAGAGCGCGCCCAAGAACTTTTCTGATCTCGCGTATGAAGCAGGCTTTGCCGATCAGTCGCACATGGGACGCAGTGTCAAACGGGTTACGGGTTTGTCGCCGGCGCGCTTCATGGAACTGATGCAAACGGAAGAATCTTTTTGGTTTTATCGTTTATTGGAAGGCCATGTGCGGCAACAGCAGTCGGTAGAGTCCTCAAAATCTCAACTATAGCGTTAGGCTTGAAAACTTGAACTGCGGTTTGCTGCACTCGGTGCGGCGCTATTCATTTCGTTTGACGTTTTCAGCAAAGTTTCACGATAAGCACTGGGCGACATCCCAGTCACGCGCAAGAATTCCTTGTTGAAATTCGACTTGCTACTAAAGCCAGCTTGATGCATTACTTCAGTGATGCTCATACCCGCCTCTGAAGTCAGAAGTGAAATTGCTTCAGCAATGCGTAAATCATTTAGATGGGTGGAAAAACTTTTGCCATAAATTTGATTCACAGCGTTTGATAACTGACGAGCAGGAACCTGCAATTTACGTGCTGCTTGCGGTAAGGTGATGCCGAAGTCTTGTTTGTGTAGCTGTTCTTGCTGGATTAACTCCTCCCAACGCTCGAATATTGCTTGATGTTGCTTTTGTTCTTCGATCGTAGTCGGGCTCGGCTTGGCGACCTTTGAATTCTCATTCTCGGTTAAGGTTTCAGATCCAGTTTCATTGGCCGTCTTGGTAGTCGATGCAGGTGTCGGTGCCATGTCTGTCGTGTTTGAAGGCGCAATGATTTGTTTGTGCTCTTCATCGTTTGGAGATGATGGCGCGCCCATATCCGAACCGACTTGCCCAAACTGATACATCCACTCCAGCCAATGGGTGCGTTGTAATGCGGCGAACATCAGAAAGGCGTTGATGATTAAGAACAAAAGGCTAGCAATAGCGAGTGAGTATGAATCCCGCAAAGCAATGCCGTTGGTCAGTTCGAAATTGACAGCCAGTTCTAAAACGAGATTTATCAGCGACAGTAGTGCCAATCCTTTGAGCCAGACTTGTGCCGATCGAGCATGGTTTCCAAG
>CAYWNE010000014.1:0-47135 GCA_964459555.1 uncultured Burkholderiaceae bacterium
TATGCTGTTGGCGGAGATAAGTTGTTGATCGTCACCAGTGATCGTTTGTCGGCATTCGACGTGATTATGAACGAGCCGATTCCAGATAAAGGCCGTGTATTGAATCAAATGGCGAACTTCTGGTTCCAAAAACTCGGCCACGTCGTGCCGAATCATTTGACCGGTATTGCACCAGAATCTGTGGTGGCGGCGGACGAAGTAGAACAAGTGCGTGGTCGTGCGGTGGTAGCTAAACGTTTGAAGCCTATCATGGTCGAAGCAGTGGTGCGTGGTTACATCATCGGCTCTGGTTGGAAAGACTATCAAGAAACCGGCGCAATCTGCGGCATTCAATTGCCAGCTGGTTTGCCACAGGCGGCGAAGTTGGAAACACCGATTTTTACGCCTGCAGCGAAAGCTGAAATGGGCGAGCATGATGAAAACATTAGCTTCGCTGAAATGGAAAAACGCATCGGTGCTGAATTGGCCGCCAAGATTCGCGACATCAGTATTCAGCTCTACACGGAAGCAGCAAACTACGCAGCGACCCGTGGCATTATCATCGCTGATACCAAGTTTGAATTCGGTCTCGACGACAATGGTGTTTTGCATTTGATGGATGAAGTCTTAACCGCCGATTCTTCACGTTTCTGGCCAGCGGATTCCTACGCGACTGGCATTTCGCCACCATCTTTCGACAAACAATTTGTGCGTGATTACTTAGAAACGATCACGACCTGGAACAAGACGGCGCCAGCACCAACTTTGCCGGATGAAGTCGTACAAAAAACAGCCGCAAAATATCGCGAAGCTTTAGAGCGCTTAACTGGCGAAACTTTGCAAGCATAATTTAAGCTAGGAAAGCATGATGAGTACAAATAGCCAAGCACCGGTGATCGGTGTTGTGATGGGATCTTCTTCTGACTGGGATGTGATGCAACATGCCGTCTCTATGTTGAAGGAGTTTGGCATTCCTTTCGAAGCGCAAGTGGTATCTGCACATCGCATGCCTGACGAAATGTTTCGCTACGCTGAAACAGCGCGTGCTCGCGGTATCCGCGGCATTATCGCTGGTGCCGGCGGTGCCGCGCATTTGCCTGGCATGATCGCCGCGAAAACCATTGTTCCTGTGTTTGGCGTACCAGTGCCTTCCAAATATTTGCGTGGTGAAGACTCTTTGTTGTCGATCGTGCAGATGCCAAAAGGCGTGCCAGTGAACACCTTCGCGATTGGTGAAGCCGGCGCTGGTAATGCAGCCTTGGCGGCGATTGCGATGTTGGCGACGACGGATGACGCCATCGCAGAAAAGTTGGAAGCCTTTCGCGTCAAGCAAACGCAGGCTGCGCGCGATATGCATTTGCCTTTGTGAATTGAATCTTCTTTCTTGATTGAGAAGTATGTGAAAGAAGGTTAGGGGGCTTCACCGAACCGAAGCACCCAGTCCATCGAGGCGTCATCCCTGCGAAGGCAGGGATCCAGCGTCTTTAGATTTTAAGTCACTGGATTCCCGCCTGCGCGGGAATGGCAGGAAACTGATAGCACTCAAAGCACGATGTGTCACAGAACTACATTTGCTACGATAGAGTTTCAAACCCCGTATCAAATCACGTATAACCGTAATACCCCAGCATGGAAAAGCCAACGATGACCCATCCAACACTCCCTCAATTCCCGAACGCACCGAAAACGACTTTAGGCATGGTCGGTGGTGGTCAGTTGGGTCGGATGTTTGTGCATGAAGCGCAAGCGCTTGGATTTAAGGTGGCGGTGTTAGAGCCAGAGGCGGGCAGCCCTGCGGCGCAAGCGGCGGATTTGCATATTCAAGCGGCCTACGATGATGCTCAAGGTTTGCAACAGCTTGCCCAACATTGCAGCAGCTTCACCACAGAATTTGAAAACGTCCCTGCCGCGAGTTTGGCGAAATTAGCAGAAACCGGTTTCGTCGCACCAAGTGCTGCGTGTGTGTCGATCGCCCAAGATCGGATCGAAGAAAAAGCCTTCTTCACCCGTTGCGCGCCACAGACTGGCATTCTTCCAGCACCGCATGCGATTTTGCGTAGCGAGGCGGATCTCGCCAATGTCAGTGACGATTTGTTCCCCGGCATTTTAAAAACGGCACGCATGGGCTATGACGGCAAAGGTCAAGTTCGCGTGAAGAATATCGATGAACTGCGCGCAGCCTTCACTCAATTGAAGGGCGTGGTGTGCGTACTTGAAAAGATGTAGCCCTTGGCCTATGAAGTTTCGGTCTTGGTCGCGCGCGGTGCTGATGGTCAAGCTGTCGTCTATCCGATTGCCGAAAACGTACATCGCGACGGCATCTTGTTCACGACGACGGTACCGAGCCCGCATGTATCGTCTGACGCCGCTCTGAAGACCCAGAACGCAGCATTGAAATTGATCGCGGATATCAATTATGTCGGTGTGCTGTGTATCGAATTTTTTGTCTTGCAAGATGGTAGTGTGGTCGTCAATGAAATGGCGCCGCGTCCGCACAATAGCGGCCACTACACCATCGACGCTTGTGTGACGAGCCAATTTGCACAACAAGTACGCGCCATGGCCGGTTTGCCTTTGGGCGATGTGCGTCAGCATTCTCCGTGCGTGATGTTGAATATTTTGGGTGATGTGTGGTTTGATGGCGAGCGTGAAATTCAACCAGCATGGGACAAAGTTTTAGCCTTACCATCAGCGCATTTGCATTTGTACGGCAAAGCTGAAGCGCGTCGCGCCCGCAAGATGGGACATATCACCTTTATCGCTCCCACTTTAGAACAAGCCCAGAGCGAAATGAAGCAAGCCTGCGCCATTCTGGGCATCGCTCCTTGAGTCCGTGAGTGGTGAATGCATCGTGAACTTTAGTCTCAAAATCGCAGAACAAATCGAAGTCGCCGCCCTCGCTTTAGAGCAGGGCGCTTTGGTCGCCTTTCCTACCGAAACTGTGTACGGCCTCGGTGCTGATGCCGAGAACATTGAAGCTGTCGCCAATATCTATCGCGCCAAAGGTCGCCCATCGAATCATCCGGTGATTGTGCATGTCGCCCCCGAAGCTGATCTCAGCTATTGGGTGAGTGAAGTCCCAGCGCCTGCGCAAGCCTTGATCGATGCCTTTTGGCCCGGTCCATTAACGCTGATTTTAAAACGTGCAGCGCATATTCCTGATGCCGTATCGGGCGGGCAAGACACGGTCGGCGTGCGTTGTCCCTCCCACCCTGTAGCTCAAGCTTTGTTGCGCGCATTTAAGCAAGGAAAAGGCGGGGTCGCTGCACCATCAGCGAATAAGTTTGGACATGTGAGTCCTACCAAAGCGGAACACGTCCTAGAAGAGTTTCCTGAAGAAGTCGCAAATCGTATGATTGCGGCTGTGCTCGATGGTGGGCAAAGTGAAGTCGGCATTGAATCAACCATCGTCGACATGAGCCGTCTCGCCAGTCATGGCCCGGTGCTTTTGCGACCAGGGCACATCACAGTCAAACAACTTGAGCAAGTCTTGGGTGTCACCGTCAACGCCCCTGATCAAGCTGCACCACGCGCCTCAGGCACTTTAGAAGCGCACTATGCACCAAGCACACCGGTTGCCTTGGTCGCGGTCGATCAACTCGATGCCACGATTACCAGCTTGCGTGCTAAGGGCAAGCGCGTCGCGGTGATGGCGTATGAAGCGCATCGTGAAACAGAAAAACTACAAGCGTGGCGCCAACTCAATAATGATCCGGTGGCCTATGCCCACGACCTCTACGCCGATCTGCGTGAGCTCGATCATGTCGATGCGGACATCATCCTCGTCGAAGCACTTCCTACAACACGCGAATGGCAAGGTGTCGCCGATCGCTTGCGTCGCGCGGCCTTTGATTCTCAGGGTGTGTTGCAGGCGATGTTGGGTGGCTAGTTCCTTTTCAGAGCCTCATCAAAACGCCATATTGAATTGAGCGCTGGCAATTAGGTAATCTGGAGATTTCGTGCGCGAGTTGTAAGTACTCGTTTGGGTAAAGACACGCGTTTCGGAGACGTAGGTTTGATTCAAAAGATTGCTGACGGAAATTCGTAAGCTTTGTGCTTTGTCTATGTTCCACTTGGCTGATAGCGAGGTATGGCGACGTACCTGTTCTAAGTTCATGCGATCAAGCGACACGCGCAATGTGCCACCCGAGAGGATGCAATAATGGGCCGCCACACTCCACGCATCATTGGACCTATAGTTAAAATCATTATTGGCATTTAATTTGGGTAGACTTTCATGGCGATTATTCGGCCAAGGAACGTCATTCAGGTTTGACCAGTTACGCGAGAAATCGGATTTTCCCTCAAATTTTGAGGAGCCTTGCAAAACAGCGAAAAGTAGACTGGGCAAAAGCTAGTCGATATTGCGCAATGACTCGGTGTACTGGATGAGCGACTTTGTACTTGGATTTGAAAGAGCAAAAACAGTTTGTCATTCGTGAGTGACTTACTTTCTCTGCTCGATCTTTAGGACAGCACCTTCAGAAAAAATATACAAAGTATCTTGGTCGTCTATCGTTAACCCAGCAATGAATGACAAGCTAGCGGGTAGCTTTCCGGGAATGACGCCGCGTGAACCGGGTGTTCCTGCAATCGTGGTGACTGCACCTGCGGGAGTAATTTTTCTGATCAAGAAATTGCCGCTGTCAGCAACATAGAGGTTGCCATGACTGTCAAAGACGATGATGTTGGGCGTGTTAAAGCTAGCTTTATTCCCGCGCCCATCAGCAAAACCAGTTTTTTGGGGCGTGCCAGCAAAGGTGCTTACCATTCCGTCTGGACTAATTTTGCGGATCACGTGGTTGAGTGTGTCGGCCACAAAAATATTGCCGTATTGATCGCCCGCAATACTCATCGGTGCGTGGAAGCGCGCTTTGTTGCCAGGGCCATCGACATGACCGCGTTCGTCCAACGAACCCGCAATGGTGGTGACTACGCCAGTAGGGGTGATTTTCCGAACTAAGCCGCCTTCGACCAAATAGCCGTCTCTGCCAGGAATTTCCCAAGGAGTAGGAGAGGGAACGCGGTCACGATCGATGACATAGATGTTGTCGGCATTATCCAAAGTAAGAGCTGTAATGTTGAAAAACTCAGCTGCCCATCCAACACCATCTTTAGGTGTGCCATAGATCTGAGGCCTCCCCGCTAGGGTTCGTATTTCTCCTTTGCTATCTTGCATAAAAACTTCGCCTGATACAGTGGCGAAACTCTCTCCTGAGTCTTTCCCACTAAACCAATACTTGTTGCCATTTTTGGAAATTGCATCAGGGTTGCTGACACCCCAAGGCTCGATACTGGTGACCATCCCGCTCGGACTCACTTGTCGTGCAACCTTTTTCGATCCCGCCCAGCCCCGACCTGTGACGATGACGTTACGATTGCTGGCCATTCTTAAGCTGTAGTTTATTTCCAGACTAGATTCACCGAGTAAATCTATGTCGAAAACGCGAATAAAAAAACGTGCAGCATTGCCCTGGCCATCCAAATTCTCCCACGAGTTCGGTGGTTTGATTCCAGCGATGGTTGTCACGACACCCTCTGGACTAATTTTACGTATGCAATGACAAACGGTGTCGGCAAAGTAAAGGATACCTTTTTGATCGATACTTAATCTACCGGGAGTCCAAAGTGCCACCCCATCACCATTGTAGGTACGAGCATAGGCGCCAAATTCTGCCGCCTCTCCTAAGCCGTCCTTTATATTATTCCCCATTCGGGTTCCCGCTAATGCACGAACGTCCCCATTCGGTAAGATCTTTAGTAGTTGAGTCCCTTCTACCAGATAAATATTGTCAAAATTGTCTGTAATGATACCGCCATGAAGATCCCGAAACTCGATCGGTATCATAGTCTTTTCCCATTGAGGATTCAGAGTCGTTACAGTTCCATCCGGTGTTACTCTGCGAAGCTTTGTCCCCAGATTGTCGGTGACGTAGACGGTTCCTCGGTGGTCAACCGTGATACCTAATGGGCTTGAAAACTTCGCCGATTCCTTAGGACCGTCAATTAATCCAGACTCGTTGAATCTGCCCGCCAAAGTGCTGACGATACCGAAACGATCGATTTTACGAATTAAGAAATTGTCCGGGTCGGTTAAGTAGAGTGAACCATGACTATCGATCGCGATGGATGCGATTTTGCCGAAACGTGCTTCGTTTTTAGGACCATCGGCAAAGCCGCAAGTAGCTTGCCCAGCATAAATACTCGTCTCGCCACTTGCGGTAACTTTGTGCACTTGGCATTCATTTTCCACGGCGTAATAGATATTATTCGCACCATCGATGGCAAGGCTGCGTGAGGGGGGGACATCTTTAAAGAATTTCTCAACCCAGAATTTGTTTTTTGCCGTATTTGCCAGACTACTCACGATACCGTCAGCGTCGATACGCCGAATAGGTTCGTCGGTACTTTCGCTGACGTAGATCGTCCCATCAAGGCCGACCGCGATACCCTGCGGACTAGTAAAGCGCCCACGTGCGCCATCGGCATTGCCTTGGCCACCTAGTTCACCTGCGACAAATTCTAGATAGAGGGGTGGTGGCGTAGTAGGTTCGTTGTACTTGTTGTTGCCGCCGCAGGCAATCAACATCAGGCTAGTACTTAAGAGTGCTGAGTAAAATGAAATCCGGATGGAAGGTAAGCGCATGAGTAAGTAATTGATTGGTATTGGCTAGAGATAAATTGAGTCATTAATCTTTTATTGCAATTATAGATATATTGTCTTCTGGTTAATCAAAAAAAGCTGTAAATTGTGGGACTTTGTATTGTCAACAATCCAGCATGCAACTCGCCCTTCATAAATTCGAGCTTGTTGCCAGCTATATCGGCCGCGAGATTAATGTCGTGGCCGACAATGCGTGGTTTTCTATACCGAGTGGTATCTCTTTGAATGATGCAGATGCGGGTTAGGATGTAAAGAATGCGAATGTGCTGTGATGAATTGGTACAAAGTGTGACCGGTTAACGAGACGGTCGCCTACGCTTATCATTTCTACGCCGATCGCTTGCGACGCGCGGCCTTTGATTCGCAAGGGGTGTTGCAGGGCATGCTGACGAGTTAGGGATTACTATGCATCAAAATCAAAACTTCACATTCAATTGTGCACTGGCACTCAGTCGGCCATGCGCTTTTGTGCGTACTTGATAAATGCTAGTCTGACTGAAAATGCGAGACTCTGTAAACATCGGTTGCATCAGTAGATTTGCCATCGAGATCCGTAAGCTGCGCTCTTTATCGAAACTCCATTTGACCGACAGCGAGGCAGAGCGTCCCACTTGCTCTAAGTTGATTCGATCAACGGCCACACGCAATGCTCCGCCCGATACGATGCCATAACGGGCGGCCACACTCCATGCATCATTGGGTTTATAGTCAAGATCAATATTGGCATTGAACTTGGCTTGAGCTGCGAAGCGATTATTCGGGCCAGGAACATCATTCACGTGCGACCAGTTACGGGAGAAATTGGTTTTGAGATAAAATTTTGAAGCGCTTTTCGAGATGATGGCGAGTGGAAAATTCGCCTCGGCAACGATGCCGTGAGCAATCGCATTGCCACTGTTGATCGTTTGTTGTTTCCATCGATTGTCTTCGAAGAAAAGTCGATCACGCATTAGATTGCTGACAGCCTTAAAGTAATGACTGATCGAATAATTCACTTCGTTTTCTCCAAAGTGTTCGAACGCTGTATCGAGTCCCCAAGCAATTTCTGGCCGCAGATTTACATTGGCAACGAATTGAGGATTGCTGATGTCACGTCCCAAATTGCTCTGTGTCTCTGGTAATAGTTGAAATTGACCTGGTGCTTGGAAGGTTCTTGCAACGGCCAAGCGCACTTGGTTTTCTGCTTGCTTAGCCGCCTTCCAGCGCGTTTGGAAGATGGGGCTCAGCACGTCTGATGATCTAGTCGCGGTAGGTGCAGACAAGGCAGTGGCGCTTGAACGAAATCCCTCCCAACGCGCGCCAAGGTAGTGAGACCACTGATCTGATGCATCCCATTCGCGTTGGGCGAACAATGCCGCTTGCTCCGAACGAAATTGAGCGGTGCCTGTGCGGCTCGAGTCTTCAAGGGTATTCTTGTCGACGGCTGAAGTTTTCAAATCCCACCCGAATTTGCTCGTATCGTTCTCCGCTGGTATGAAAATGATATTGCCAGTCCATGTGACGTAGTTACTGGTTTTGTTTTCTTTTGCATGGGTCTCGATCAGTGTGGTCGGCGAGGAAATTGTGGCGCCGTTGTTGGAAGTCGCCCAACCCCGATATATAGATAGCGATGTGTCTAATTTCGTGTTTTCGATGAGCAGCTTATTCCATGTGACTTTTATGTTAGCGCTTTGCGGTATGAAATGGTCGAATGTGGTTTCGTTTTGAATATCTATTTGTGCCGCAGTCGTGAGCGTTTTTTTAACGATCATGTGGCTTTGGAAGACGACTCTTGCCAGTCTGGTGTCGATTGAAAGATGCTCGTCACTTGCTAGGAGCCAATTGAAGTTTTGTGTTGCGCTATATGCTGAAGCATTTTGGAAATTTTCTCTGTGAACAACGGCGGACTCGAATGTTTTTGTTTCTTTATCGCTTCGGTCTGATTTTTCCTCTTGCTCCAATAGGTTTTTGTTCACATTAATTGAGAGTTTCGTACCGTAGGAGAAATTATTGGATTTATTCGAGAAACTGAGGTTGAACATGGGCGATGATAGAGCCGATTCACTCAGATTACGCAGCGCGAATTCCAAACTTCGGCTTCTTGTCTTCACCGTCCTCTGTAAAACAATATTGATCGTCCCCGCGATCCCTTGTGTACTATATTCCGCTAGTGCTGAACGAATAATTTCGATGCGCTCGATCTGGCTCACGGGAATATCAGAAATGCGAACGCCGGGTTGAGGGGCTTGACCGTCAATGAGGAATTGCGTGTAGCCCTTAAGCCCATAGACATTCCCATTGACGATGCCGGCCTGACGATTCAGGATTTCAATGACACTTCCGTCGCCATACTTTTCGATTTCTTCGCGCGTCACCACAATTTTGCTGACTGTATCATCGCGACGCGGATTGTATTTTTTCGCATCGCCTTTGACCTCAACCTCTTGCTTGGATTTTGGGGGCTGATTTTTTAAATCCGTCTGTGAGGTGCTTTGTTCTTGTGCATAGGCACCGTTGGAAAAAGTCGCAAAGAGGATATTTAGTGCAAGAAAACTGAAGTTGAGTTTGCAGTTCTGCATGTGGCGGGGCAGGTTCAAGTCTGAACGAGATAAGAATTATCGAGATAGCGATTATAGCTTGTTGTCATATTGATCAGTGAGCTGAGACCAAGATCCGCCCCAATTCATAACGGCACCTAACACTACAGGTGTATCTATTACAAAAGATCAAATAGCATCTCACTCAATTCGGTGTGGTGATCAATTACCGTAAGTGCCCCTGGAAAATCATATCCCACACAAAACGCATTACGCACGACCACACAGCGTAAGCCAGCCGCCAAGGCGGCACGAAGCCCACGCGGAGAATCCTCGATGACCAAGCATTCATCAGCCTGCAGACCGATGCGAGCCAATCCAGCAAGATAAGGATCGGGCGCGGGTTTGCTGTTGCGGTAGTCACCTTCTGTGACGACGAAATCAAAGTGCTGCAGAAGGTCGTGGCCTTGTGCTTGTAGTTGTTGATGAATTTGCTCAAAGTGATCGCGGCGTGAACTGGTGACGATGCCCATGCGACCAAACCGTGATGCTGCAGTGATCGCTTGCTTCACACCTGGGATCAATAGGTTTTGGCTTTGTGCTAGTAGTTCGGCGTAGTAGTCATTTCTTTGTTCTCGCAAGGCACTGATGTGCTGATCACTATAACCACGTGCTTGCAAAATATGCCAAGCGCCGAGGTTTTCGAGTAAGAACCAATCGAAGAAGTGCTGATGACTGAGGTCGAAATCGTGTTCAGCAAAAAGGCGGCGATTGGCTTCATAAAACAAGGTTTCGGTATCGACCAAGACCCCGTCGTTATCCCACAGGATGCCGCGTATTTTTGCCATTACTTGTAGATGAGTTTCATCGCTAAGATGAAAGCTGATAAAGCGAGTGAGATGAGGTTGGCGAGAATGATTGGCATCGCGCCTAGCATGAAGCCATAAATCAACCAACAGAACACGCCGCTGACCATGATGCAATACATGCCGAGGGAAACGCCTTCAGCGCGTTTGCGTTTCCATGTCAGCCATGCTTGCGGAATAAAAGCACTGGTAGTCAAGAATGCGGCGATGAAGCCAATGAGGTCGATGGTGGTGAGTGATGACATGAGAATGAAATTGCTGTGCGTTCGTATTGGACGACGCTAAAAAAGAGATTTTAAAAGCGCATCGAATGAGGGCAAGACTAGGGTAAAAAACGACCGTTATGGAAAATCAATGGCGCGCTTTCAGTGTAAGCGCATCGTTCGACTTCACCGACCAAGATTACATGATCGCCTTCGGGGTATTGGCTGCGGTTATGGCATTCAAACCAAGCGGCTACACCTTTTAGAACTGGCAAACCAGTGCGTGATAGTTCGAATTCCACGCCTTCAAAACGATCTTCAGTGCGACTGGCGAATTGTTCCGCCAACGCTTGCTGATCGGCACTGAGCACATTAATGACGTAATGCGAATTACCCTGAAACACCGGCAAGCTTTGAGCGCGATTGCCAAGACTCCACAACACCAAGGGCGGTTCGAGCGAAACAGAGTTGAAGGAGTTGGCGGTCAAACCAATGAATCGACCATCAGGTAATTTGGTGGTGACAACCGTTACACCAGTGGCGAACTGAGCCAGCGCGCTACGAAATTGACGTGGGTCAAAGTCAGGTGCGAGAGGAGCGGCGACGGAAGCTGGTTGTGCTTGAGACATCAAAAATCCATGAGAGAGTGGGCAGCACCTTCGGCATGCGTATGCCTTTTTTGCAAGGCAATCTGGCCGAATCGTGATCATGCGCATTATCCCAGATTTCTATGAACTTGGTGCTTGCGATAGGGACGCGTAATGGAATGGCAAATTTTGACCCAGTATTTGATGTGTAAATGATATTTTTGAAGTGCGCATTGGCCTTAGGCACTCTACTGATGTTCGGCTGGGAAGAATCGCCCCAGCTGTGTTAAACTCTCGCCTCGCGCTCACCTGCCACAAAAAATCTAAGCAGTTGATTTTTAAGAGTATTCTTGGAACTTATTGTTAGTCAAAGATGAGGTTGCTATGTTGTCTCAAAAAACATTGAAGGCCTTATTTCTGGTCTGCTGCTTGTGGATGATGACGGCCAGTTCGGCGTTGCAAGCGATGCAGCTAGAACGCAATTTTCCTGTTGGTGTAAAGCGCGGCAAGATGACAACGACCGACCTCGCGCAGGTGGTGATTGATGGCAAGCTGCGTTTGCTGTCGCCGGCCTTACGCATTTACAACGAAGAGAACGCAATCACGCCAGTCGCTCACGTGTATGTGCGCAATGTTGTGGTGTTTTATCTCGAAGATGATGTTGGTGAGATCTTGAAGATTTGGATACTCACACCGGAAGAAACCAAGCTTCCTCTGCCCAAGGCGCAGTGAATCCAGAAGAGCATTCATACATTGTGTGTTCATGTGGCGCCCAAACGATATGCTGGCATGTCGTTGACGTAGGTGACGCCCTCGCTGTCTGTCGAGAAGACCAGCGTTGGCATTGAACTTGAACCAAGTATGAATTTGGATTGAATTTGTTTAGTAATGTTTTTTGAAGAAGTGAATCGAATGTCCTCCCCTATTGCACGTCATGAAAACCTCGCCGACATCGAGTTGGCTCCAGCACCAGTTGCAGCGACCGAGGCAACTAGCCCAAGTACTATTGAAGCTAGTGCCGGCCAAAAGAAAGTCTTCATCAAGACTTTCGGCTGCCAGATGAACGAGTATGACTCGGACAAAATGCGCGATGTTTTGCAAGCGACCGAGGGCATGATCAAGACCGACAAGCCGGAAGATGCGGATGTGATTTTGCTCAACACTTGCAGTATCCGTGAGAAGGCGTCCGAAAAAGTGTTCTCCGACTTGGGACGTTTGCGTGAGCTCAAGCGCGACAAGCCTGATCTTTTGATTGGCGTTGGTGGTTGCGTGGCCTCGCAAGAAGGTGAAGCGATTATTCGTCGTGCGCCGTACGTTGACGTGGTGTTTGGCCCGCAAACTTTGCATCGCTTGCCACAGTTGATCAAGGAGCGTCGTGATTCTGGTCGTTCACAAGTTGACATCAGTTTCCCTGAAATTGAAAAATTTGATCACATGCCGCCAGCACGTGTAGAAGGTGCGAGCGCCTTTGTGTCGATCATGGAAGGCTGCTCGAAATATTGCAGTTATTGCGTGGTGCCTTACACCCGTGGTGAAGAAGTTTCTCGTCCATTCAATGATGTATTGGTGGAAGTCGCAGGTTTGGCGGAGCAGGGCGTCAAAGAAATCACTTTGCTCGGACAAAACGTCAATGCTTATCGTGGTGTGATGGACGATGGCGAAATCGCCGACTTCGCTTTGCTGATCGAATACATCGCAGAATTCCCACAAATCGAACGCATCCGTTTTGTGACGAGCCACCCAAAGGAATTCACACAACGTTTGATCGATACTTACGCCAAAGTGCCGAAGTTGGTCAATCACGTGTACTTGCCAGCGCAGCATGGTTCCGATCGCATTTTGGCAGCGATGAAGCGCGGCTATACCTCGCTTGAATATAAATCGGTGATTCGTCGTTTGCGCGCAGTGCGCCCTGACATCACCGTGTCCTCCGATTTTATCGTTGGCTTCCCAGGTGAAACCGATGAAGATTTCGATGCCTTGATGAAGTTCTTCGAAGATATGGATTTCGATAACAGCTTTAGTTTCGTGTTCAGTGCGCGCCCAGGTACGCCAGCGGCAAGCTTGGAAGACGACACCCCAGCGCAATTGAAACTCAAACGCTTGCAACACTTGCAGGCCAAGATCGATGCCAATGTGAAAAAGATTTCCAATGCCATGATTGGTAGCTTGCAAAAAGTTTTGGTTGAAGGCCCTTCGGTCAAAGATCCCAATGAATTGCAAGGTCGCACCGAAAATAATCGTGTGGTGAATTTTATCGGCAGCAAAGATTTGGTGGGAACGATCGTCACCACGCGCATTACCGAGTCTTACAACTACACCTTGCGTGGCGAGTTGGTTTGACTGAACTGAACCGTTTAGACGAAGAGAGCACATTGAGAAACACACCTGTCCCTGTCCTGCATTTTATCCCGCAGCCGCTTGACAATCTGCGCCTCGCGCATTTGTGTGGCCCCTTGGATGAAAACTTACGTCAAATTTCGGCGGCTTTGGATTTGAGTATTTTCCGTCGTGGCGATAAGTTCATTGTCAGTGGCCATAATGCAGAAAAGGGATTGGAGTTGCTTGAGAAGTTTTATGCCCAAGCGAAGAAGATTATCAGTATCGACGAAGTGCAGCTGGCCTTGGTAGAGCAACGTGCTGCTAGCAGTAAAAAACTGTCAGCAGAGCAGGGCTTGACGAGCGAAGCAGTACCAGAATCGAAGTCGACTAAGAGTCGCGCTAAGAGCGGCGTAAGTGAAGGTAGAACGAGCGGCGCAAGCACTAGAAACAGGAATGCGATTCCTCTCGATGAGGAAGTCGCGACTGCAACTGCGCAGGATCAAGATCAGGATCAAGACGACATCGAAGTCGATGATCACGATGTCGAAAGCCCTATCCTCAAAACCCGTCGCAGCGATTTGCGTGGCCGCACGCCGCATCAGAATACCTATTTGCGTGCGATTCTCGAGCACGATATTACCTTCGGGATTGGCCCTGCTGGTACGGGTAAGACGTATCTTGCAGTCGCCTGTGCCGTCGACGCATTAGAGCGCGATGCAGTGAAACGCATTGTGCTCACACGTCCTGCTGTTGAAGCCGGTGAGCGACTTGGTTTCTTGCCTGGTGATTTGACGCAAAAAGTCGATCCGTACCTGCGTCCTTTGTACGATGCATTATATGATTTGCTCGGTTTCGATCGTACGCAAAAGATGTTCGAAAAGCAGATCATCGAGATCGCACCTCTTGCCTATATGCGTGGTCGCACTTTGAATCATTCCTTCATCATTTTGGATGAAGCGCAAAACACCACGCCAGAGCAAATGAAGATGTTCCTAACCCGCATTGGCTTTGGTAGTAAAGCCGTGATTACGGGCGACGTCACGCAAATCGATTTACAACGCCATCAACGCAGCGGCTTGGTCGATGCTTGTCAGGTTCTCAAAGGCGTGCGCGGTATTGCCTTTAATCGCTTTACCAGTGTCGATGTGGTACGCCATCCTTTAGTGGCACGTATCGTTGACGCCTACGAAGAGGCCAGCCAACACCACGATCAACAAGAAGCTGAGATTGTGAGCCTGAAGCAAGCGACGGCGATCAGCAAGAGCAAACGTAAATAAGCCCACATAATTCCAAATAAGTTATGGCCACCGCACCCAAACACAAACTCAATCTTTCAGTGCAATACGCTGACGAGCGTTTGAAAGACTTGCTGACACGTCCCTTGTTACGCAAGACTATACAAGCGGCCCTGTTCTTTCCCGCTGATCTCACCTTGCGCATCGTCGACGCCGAGGAAGGGCGCATCTTAAATCGCGACTATCGCGGCAAAGACTACGCGACTAATGTGTTGACCTTCGCTTACACCGAAGATATGGATGCCGAGGTGACGCAAGCCGATATCATTTTGTGCACCGACGTCTTAGAAAAAGAAGCGAAGGAACAAAAGAAAACCGTGCTCGAACACGCGCAGCACTTAGTCGTACATGGTGTCTTGCATGCTCAAGGCTATGATCACGAAGATGATGAAGAAGCGGAAGAAATGGAAGCTTTGGAGATCGAAATTTTAGAGGATTTGGGCTTGAAGAATCCTTATCTCTAGACCGAGAAAGTCGCAGGAAGGCTTGAAGCTTAATGCATAGCCTGACGGTAGCACTCTAAAAAATCCCTCGTATGATCTTGATCAACGAGGGATTTTTTATTCTGCATCGTTACTTTGCTCATATGGGGCTGCGTTAGCGGTGGCGTCGAACGCTAATATGTCACCAGGTTGGCACTGCAAGACTTCGCAGATTTTTTCTAGGGTATCAAAACGAATTGCTTTCGCCCTCCCAGACTTCAAGACAGAGAGATTTTGCGGTGTGATGTCGACCAATTCCGCAAGCGTGTTGAGACGCATTTTGCGTTGTGCGAGGACGACATCGAGGTTGACGATAATGGGCATGATGAGGACTTAAAGTAGGATTGCTCAGCTTAGTTCTACATTCCAATCAACGGACAGAGTAGCTCAATCAGTTGGGTCACACGATGAAACAGGTTGACCCACAATTCGATCAAGAAGGTAGAAATGTTGAGAAGCAGTTCTTTCATTTCTTTGAGGATTAGATTGTTAACTCGGCTTCTTCGTTAAGGTCGGTGCCAAGTTCAAATGCCCACAGTAATAAGGTGCTAATCGCAAGTGAAATCAGCTCGCTTAACGAATCGACGCACCAACTGGATAGATAGTCAAACTCGAATTGGCCTTTGTTGATCATGGCGATGATGGCAAAAAGTAGATGAAGCCCGATCCATGAAATGATTATCAGTGCGTTGATCTTGTATGCCTTGCGAGCATGAGTTAAAGCTGTGAGATTGAACACATCTCCTTGGTGAAAACAATGCATTAGTTGCTTGAGGTGCCTCAAGAGCACGATGCATAGAATCACAAAATACAATGTCAGTGCCATGCAAAAAAAACGCGTCGATAGCAGTAAACCTTTAACTTTGATCAAATTGAAAAATTCATCTCCTACAATTGCTGATGCAATTAGCTCGGGAATTGAGATCGCCCCTGAGGGCAGTACGCAGAAAGCCAGAAGCATGAGAATTGCGAACGCATACAGAATGAAGCTGGTTGGTTTGAGCACATAGAGTAAGACGTGGCTGACTTTGCCTATGCTGTGGATTTTGGCTTTGCGTATGGTGTTCATAGTCTTGAATTTGTGATTGTTTAAATGGTCAATTCAGATTCTTCACTTAACTCCGTCCCCATCTCTAAAGCCCAAAGAATTAAGCAGTAGAAACCGAAGTCGATCGCAAGTCCGAGTGCTACTTCGAAAAAATGCTCAATTCTCGAACCGGGTTGTGGATGTGAGCTAGCAATCGAGATCGTTAAAAGAACGAGGTAGGCTGCAACGAAGCAGAGGTTAGAGAATAAATTCAGGCGAAAAGCATTGCGCCCATGAGCCAAAGCTTTTTGATTGAAGATTTCGCCCTCATAGAAACATTCAAGTAGGCGATTGAAGTGAAACATGGCGCGGACGGCAAAGTAAGAGACGATGCTGAACATCGACGCGATTAGCAATTTCGCCGGCCAGTCCAAGCGTTTTTCAAGAAACCAATCGGCAATATTGTTGTAACCATCGATATTGGCGCCCAATGTCAGCACATCGGCTGCGGCGGAAATTGATGTCTGGCCTACTGGTTTGAAAAGTACGATCGCAATTGCTACTAACGCTGCCGTGGCCATGAGAACCATCGCAAGCGAGGTCAATGGTAGCAAATAGCCACTCACTTTCTTAAATTTTTCAAGCCGTCTTTTTTGTTCGTTTTGCATGAAAACTCTCACATAAGTGTTTTTGATGTGAACGCATTCTATACAAGGAAATTTTGAAATGCAATAAAAATTTATCGATTATCGATAAAAATAAATTGAAAATCATTGTTTTTTAAAGTTCTAGGGCGGGGTGCAAAAACTGGTTTTGATAGTGAAAAAGAGTCTACTCAAGTAAAATCAACGCTCCTCTTTTGAAACAGAGAACGCCTCACTATGAGTCTAGACGCTGACAAAAAACACAAACGTGTGATCCAAATGAGTGGCCGTGAGGTCGTCACCTACGGCATGCCTACGCGGTTTTGGCAGGATATCTACTACTATGCGATGACGATTTCCTGGCCTTGGTTTTTTGCCAGTTTCGCGTTTCTGTTTGCGATCATGAACTTCGCTTTTGCGGGCCTGTATATGTTGGGCGACGAGGCGATTGCTAATCTCTACCCGCAAGGTTTTTGGGGCGCCTTTTTCTTTAGTGTGGAAACGCTGGCGACCGTGGGTTATGGCGATATGCATCCGGCAACCGTGTATGGACATTGGGTGTCCATCATTGAAATTTTTATGGGAATGTCGGGTTTGGCCTTGGTGACAGGGCTGATCTTTGCACGCTTTTCACGGCCACGTTCGAGCATTGTGTTTGCCGAGCATCCTGTAAGCCATGTGGTGGATGGCAAGCGCCTCTTGATGATACGGATGGCGAATGCGCGTATGAATGTGATCAGTGAAGCTTCGGCGAAACTGCGTTTGATTTGGAACGAAGTCTCAGCGACGAATGGTAAATTCCGTAAGATTCATGATCTGACACTGCAACGCGAACAGCATCCGATCTTTATCTTAGGTTGGACGATTTTTCACGTGATTGATGAAACCAGTCCTCTGTTCGGCGTGAGTATCGAAGTGCTTAAACAAAAACAAGCGGCCTTGATTTTGAGCGTCGATGGCGTCGATGAAACGACGAATCAGAATCAGCGCGGACGGCACTATTATCCGATTGAACTGGTGCGTTGGAATCATCGCTATTTGGACGTGTTTGAGGATCAAGACGGGCCACAGCAAGTGATTCATTATTCGCGCTTTCATCTATCAGAGGAAGTCGCAGCGGTACTGCAAGATGTGGTAGAACCTAAGTAAGCAAACTAAGTAGAGCAAACAAACAAGGACATCCAATGAAGAAATTATTGTGCACGAAGACGCTACTCACTTTGTCGACCGCGTTGTTATTAGGCACCGTCAGTTTCACGAGTTTTGCCCAGACCATTGTGCTAGTACGTCACGCCGAGAAGGTCGATGAAAGCCGCGATCCTTTGCTTAGCGAAAAAGGGATGCAGCGCGCACAGAATTTAGCGCGCGTTTTGCGCGATGCGAATATTGAGCTAGTCTATGTCACTGAATATCAACGCACCCAACTGACGGCAAAGCCTTTGCTTGATGCGAAACAAATCACCGCCACGCCGTATGTCGCGAAAGAGTCTTTGGCGCTTGGCGAACAACTTCGTCAGGCAAGCAAGAACACGCTCGTCGTAGGACACTCAAATACCGTGAATACTTTGTTGAAGGGTTTAGGTGCAGCTGAGCAAAAGGCCATCGCTGAAGATGAATTTGATCGGTTGGTGATCGTGCATCTGAATAAAAATGGCGCGCCCGATGTGACGATATTGCGTTATTGAGCAACAGAGTTTCAACTGGCGATCTTGACGTAGTACCACGCCCCAGTATGGGCGACGAAGGCCAACATGGCGGCAAATGCAAATGTCGGCTTTTGGGTTTTATGTCGAAAGAGCTGCTGTGCGAGCAGGGCGACTAGGCCGCCACTGATCAAAGTCCATACTAGTAATTTATTTTCGCTGATACGCGATAGCTGAAACGATGGGTGTGTTTTTGCGTTCGATTTTTGGGCGCGGCTCCGCACCGCAATCCATTTGTCGCGAGCATACAGCGTGAAGCAGATAAAACTGCTGATCAGGTAGTAAAGGAAAGCGAGAGTCGAAGACTGTGTGCTGATCCAAAAACTTAGATCGGTAGGGAAGTTCATAGGTCAATGTACGCGTGATTGTTCTTTGAGTTCCTTTAAAAAGCTCAGTGTATCAGTTGAGCTCTTATTTCTAAGCGACTGATTTTGCTATATTTTTTAATTGAGATTCTGGTGGATCTCTTTGTTGTGATTTCACCAATCTATCCCGCAATGCACGTCAATCAACAAACTAGACGTGGTTTTCCAGAGAAAAACGGCTCAAAATTTGGGAAATAAGCCCAGATGTTGTATCCTGTAGGATTAGAAACAACGGCGTCAAGCCCATTATGCAAGAGCACTCTAGTAAGGTCAGACCATCTGACCTTAAACAACATAGGTCATTGTTCGAACGACTGACCGCCCTCATTTCTCCCGAACCCGAAAACCGCGCAGAGCTGTTAGAAGTCCTGCATGACGCGCAAGAGCGCAATTTGATCGATGCCGATGCCTTGGCCATGATCGAAGGGGTTTTCCAAGTTTCTGATCTGTGCGCCCGTGACATCATGGTGCCGCGAGCTCAGATGGACGTGGTGGATATTTCCAAACCGATCGACGAATGGATGCCAGAAGTGCTGGAAACCGCGCACTCCCGTTTCCCAGCTGTTGATGGCGAACGCGATAAAGTGGTTGGCATTTTGTTGGCCAAAGACTTATTGCGCTACTACGCAGAAGATAGTTTCGACGTGCGCGATATGTTACGTCCCGTGGTGTATATCCCCGAATCGAAACGCTTGAATATTCTCTTGCGCGATTTCCGCGCTAATCGCAATCACATGGCGATGGTCGTCGATGAATACGGTGGTGTCGCCGGTTTGATCACGATTGAAGACGTGCTAGAACAAATCGTTGGTGATATCGAAGACGAATACGATTTCGATGAAGAGGAAGATAATATCATTGCCCTCGATAATCTGGGACACGGCAAACGTTGGCGTGTCAAAGGTTTGACCGAGATCGAACAATTTAACGAAGTGATCGGCGCTGAATTAAGCGACAAAGATGTAGATACTTTGGGTGGCTATATCTCCAATCATTTGCAGCGCGTGCCGCATAAGGGCGACGCTTTCGATATTGGCAATTTGCATTTCGAAGTGCTACGCGCCGACGCCCGTCAAGTGCAAATGATTTTGGTGGAAAAGCGTAGTGCAAGCTATGTCTCGGAGGACTAACACAGCATGTTGCTGGCACGACTGAAACAATGGAGTCTGCTGCGAGCTTGTCTCGTAGCAGTACTCGGCGGGGCGCTGAATGTACTTGCATTCGCGCCTTTTTTTATGTGGCCGATTCAACTCTTGAGTCTGGCGCTGATGTTTGCCTTGTTCATCGCTCATCCAGAGTGGAATAAGAAACAAATCGCGAAACTCGGATTTAGTTACGCCTTCGGCACCATGAGTATCGGCGTCAGTTGGTTGACGATTGCGATGACGCGCTATGGTGGAATGCCGTGGCCTTTGTCGGGCATTGCGGTGGCTTTGTTGGCCTCGTATATGGCGCTCTTCATCATGGGCGCGTTTGTGTTTGCGCGTTATTGCCAACAGCGTTGGAAACTCAGTGATGGCCACGTGTTGATGGTGATCTTGCCAGCCAGCTGGACGCTATTTGAATTTTTGCGTTCGTATCTCTTTACTGGGTTCCCTTGGTTGTCGGTCGGCTATGCACATGCGGCCAGTCCTTTGTCGGGCTACGCGCCGATCTTCGGTGTATATGGTCTTGGTGGCATTGCCGCTCTGTGTGCTGCTGGGCTTGCTTGGACGGTACTCGATACCAAACGACACTGGCAGGGAATGGTCGTTGTCATCACGATCTTTGCCGCAGGGTGGGGTTTGCAAACCGTTGACTGGACTCACGCCCATGGTCAGCCGCTGAGCGTGCGTTTGGCGCAAGGTAATATCGATCAAGGCGAAAAATTCAGTGTGGAATTCATCGATCATACTTTGCAGTTGTATGCAAAGATGATGACCGAACAACGCGCGGACATCATCGCGGTGCCTGAAACCGCTGTACCGATTTTGAGCTCGCAAGTTCCGCCTGAGTATTTGCAAGGCTTACAGCAATATGCCCAGCAGAGCGATAGCCATTTATTTGTTGGCATTGCGATGGACGATGGCAATAACAAGTATTCAAACAGTGTCTTGGGATTGTCCTCATCCAACACTGTATATCGTTACGATAAACATCACCTCGTTCCCTTTGGTGAATTCGTGCCGTTTGGTTTCCGTTGGTTCGTCAATATGATGAAGATACCGCTCGGCGAATTTAGTAATCCCGGCGTGATACAACCAGCGATGCAAGTTAAAGATCAGCGCGTGATGCCGAATATTTGTTATGAAGATTTGTTTGGAGATGAGATCGCTCAACAACTGCGCGCACAACATCAAGAACCCAGCGGTGCGGCGACGATATTGTTGAACATGTCGAATCTGGCGTGGTATGGCGATTCGATTGCGATGCCACAGCATTTGCAGATTTCACAAATGCGCGCATTAGAAACTGGACGCCCTATGCTGCGTTCGACGAACACGGGCGCCACTGCGATCATTGATCATAAGGGACGCGTGGTTTCGCAACTCGATTTTCTTAAACTTGGTACATTGAGTGGTCAAGTGCAGGGTATGCAAGGCATGACGCCCTATATTCGCCTTGGTGATTGGCCTAGTTTATTTATCGCCTTGTTCGGTATCGCTGCTTTAGGATGGAAAAAGAAACAGCAGTCTAGGCCGTGATGAAGCCAAGATCGCGCGTAGAAAAGTTTTTAAGGTTTGGAAAGACATTGTTCAGCTGTAGGTCGTTGAGTCCCATCCATTTCATGACGGTCGCGCCCACTTGATCGGTGCTAGTCGACGGGACCATGCGTCCACCTCGACCCGGATCAGCGTCGTCCGCACCGCCGAGAACTAGGCTAGGGAAGCTACCAAAGACTTGGCCACCAGTGACGTTGCCACCCATTACAAACCAATGATTTCCCCATGCATGATCTGTACCTTCGCCCGAGGCGGGACGTAGAGTACGCCCAAAATCGCTCATCATTAAGGTCGTGACATTCTTATCTAGGCCCGCCGCAATATTGGCTTGATCGAAGGCTGCGACTGCTCGGGCGACAATGTCTAACTGTGGATCTTGGGCGCTCGGCACACTGCCACGTTGTCCCGAATGCGTGTCAAAGCTGCCCCATGAGACCAGAAAAACCTGGCGTCGATAGCCCAGAGATTTAAAGACAGGGAGTACAGATGCCAGCGTTCGTAGTTTGGTGGCGAGGTCATCTGAACCGAAGTTAGCTTGTGGTGTGGAAGCGGCCATTAAGGCTTTGGTGAATAGAGTGCCGTCATCAAAATTGGTTCGGAACGTTCTTGTATATTCGGTCGCATATTGGTTACCGAACTGCCAGCGCGCCATGCTGTTTAATAATTGCGTCCAACTGTCCTCCGGTCTTGCTAGGTCCGCTCTTCCCAAATTACGTGAGCCGTTGGAATCTAGAAATGAAACCGCTGAATTTCGTCCACGCACCAAGGTTTTGTGGTTGGTCATGGTGACCATACTGAGCTTGTTGACTAATTGGTTGGGCAGCAATTCCATTCCACGCCCGGCCCAACCACTGGGTTCGATATCGCCACCCCAGCCCTGTTGCATTGCAATTTGATCGCTATGTGACATGAGATAGGGGGGGATCGGCACAGTTCGATTGATAACTTGTTGGGCAGTTGATGGGACGATCAAGGGGCCAGCATTGGCAACCCATGCTAATCGTCGTTGGTTGTAGAGCGACGCTAGTGGTGACAGTGCGGGATGAGGACCGAAAGTATGACCGGCACTGCTTCCATTCAAACTCACTAGGCTGTCTTTAGCTAGGGCGAGTCCAGTTGGGCGTGCTTTCGCATAGTCAGAGTAGGCCGCGTCGAGTGGCAGTAAGGTATTGTGTCCGTCGTTGCCTCCGACGAGAAAAACGCATACCAGAGCTCGATAGTCGTTGGTGGCAGAGGCAGCATTGGAATCAAGTGAGCTAAGCATACCCAAAGCGCCAAGTCCTGCCATCCCATTGAGTGCACTCAGTTTAAGAAAATCGCGGCGCTTCATTGTTGAACTCCAAAGTAAGGCGTCGATAAAGCATATTGAAGAAGGGATAGAGCATCTTCTTCGCGGTTTTGAGAATTTGAGAGCGTTTGGATTGAACTCATTAACTGGTTGCGTAAAGCATTGGGCATCGCTCCGCGGAACCATCGTTGATTTATAAACTCGATATATGCCGCTGCAGATTCCCTATAGAGTCCGAACATCGCATCAATCTCGCATCCGGAATTACTTCGGTTTAAGGTTGCGGTTGGCCCAGCAATAAAGAACCAACTAAGATTATTGAGGCGAGTGTTAAATTCAGAGTTACTCAAGAGTTGTTGTTCCGGCGAGAGTAGATTACTTTCCGGTGCGCGATCAGTCGCTTGATAAAAAGAGAAGATACTTGGTATGCCTTCTTTGTCTTGCCCTTGAGGTGCCACTGGCCTGAGGTAGCCAGCGGCACTTCCATAAATGGGGGTTTTACAATTGAGACCACGTTGCAGGGCGGCTAGCCAAAGAACGGGCTCACGAATTTTTCCGAAACTATCTTTGTCGCTATTGATTTGATCCCCGCGACGTGCCTCCGGGTCCAATAGGATTGCACGCACCACTGCTTTGAGGTCACCAGTGACACCATTACCATTGTCTCTGAAGACTGCCGCGATGCGGCCAATATAAGCGGGGCTTGGATTGCTGGTAACTAAGTGTTGGATGAGTCTTAGGCTAACAAATGGGGCGGTATTGGGATGCTTCATCAATAGATCGATGACGGCATCAAGATCTTGATCAGCATTCAGGCCAGCTTTGATGGTGACTCCCATGATCGTTTTGCTACCGCTATCGTGCAGGCTGGCATTGGTCTCTGAGACCATCGGGCTAGTGACATTCAACCAGTTCGAATTGGGTAGCGTGATACCGACATTGTTGTAGCGCCACCCGGTGAGGGCGCGGGCTAGTTCTTCCACGTCTTTTTGTGAGTAGGTCTCTTTGGCCTTGCCTTCAGCATCCCGAATAATGCTGCCATCACTGTTTAGTTGAACCACACCGACTGAGAACAATTGCAAGAGCTCGCGTGCGTAGTTTTCATTGGGTGCGCAACCAAGACACTGCGCTGATGCTGGCCGGTTCAGGTTGTTGTTGAGAGTTTTGCCCATCATAGGGTGAAGCGTGACCTCGCGAAGCAAGGTGCCGTAGTTGCCAAATGCATTGCGCAGCATGAGGTTGAAGTAGTCAGCTCGCCCAGCGGGAAAATTGTCGTCGAGGATGGGGATGTACTGGAAAATTGACCACGCTACGCGTCGCCGTAGTTGATCCGGTTCCGTTACGATACCTTTCCAGAAGTCATCGTTGGCAAATGGCCTTGTGCGTTCGACGTCATCATTGTTATTGAGGTCGAAGGTGATGATGCTAGATGGAATGGGAGTGATTTTGACTGGCATCGACAGCTGTTGGTCTAGCCAAACGGTGAGGCCTGATTGTGATATCTCTTCGACCAAAGCTGGTGTCGGGCCGAAACTTGCTTGTTCCGCGAAACGAGCGGCGGCATATTTGCTAACAGCTTGAGCCGACTTGTTGCTGACTTGGCCCGAGGATAAATGTTGATCTTGATTCGCATCATTCGAGCTCCCGCGATGACATGCTGCCACGGTAGAAAGGCTTAAGATGGCTGCAACGAGACACTTGATGTTGTGTTGAAATTTCATTTCCAAAACACTCCAAGGATGCGAAAGTTTAGCTCGGGAATTTAGGCAAACTGGCGAATGCAATCAATTGAGAGGGAGATATGACCGCTTTCAAGTAGCAAAACTCCGGTTCGTAGACCGAAAATACTAGGAAAGACTACTCCCGAAAAAAGAGCCATGCAAGTCGTATCAGGTTGATAGTTGTATCCTAAGCATAGGGTGAAGCAGGGTATCCACGGGCATGAGACTGAATCGCAAACATAGAGCACGGAATGCCGCGATTTGCTTTTAGATTCGGTTTTGATGTGGTATGGATCGCCTTCTTTTTTAGCTATTTATAGAAACAAAGAGCGCTCGCTTGCTAATAAAATTACTTGCTCTTGTATCCACCCCTGAGCCTATGATGAGTTGGGATTTGAGATGTCCTTATTTTTTCTTGGCTTGAGCGTCAATATCAGCCAAACATTCTAAGCCGCGCGCGGTCACTTTCATTGCTCCGCTTGCTTCGTCGATCTCGATGTGGCCTTTCTTGCCGAGGAAGGTGGCAACTGGCTTGCTTACACCAGATTCGCCATTCGCCAAAGCGCGCAAGCCATCAATGCACTGCTTGATGAATAGCGTTTGACGACCAAGTTCCGTCAATTCAAAACCGCCATCTCGACGATGTGCCACTAATTTAATCCCAACCAAATGTTTGGAATTACGAGCAATGCAAGCACTCGGGCGCGCGCCTTTGGCGAGCTTGGTGATTTGTTCGAGGGCGTCGTATTGGTCGATGGTGAGTGCTTGATCCATGTCTTTTCTTTAAGGTTTGGTGCTGATCCTAGTATCGCCGCTGGCATTGTGGGGCGCAGGATCAAAAAATGAGTAGCCCACAGTTTACCGTAATTTCCTCACCTCTAGCCGCATTGCAGGTGCGCGCCTAGTTCTTTTGGCTTAGTTTCTCATCCTTTTTGCTCATTCTTGATCGCCGTCAGGTGAATTATCAAAACACGAGACAAGGATTACAGTGAATCCATATCAAAAGTAGGAGAGAAAAATGGCTGAGCAAAACGCAAATGTAGATGTGAGTGGTAAAGCGAACTCGGTACTAGCATCGAGTACCCTGGCTTTTACAATCTGTTTTACGATTTGGATGATGTTTGGGGTGATCGGCATTCCGATTAAAAAGAGTTTGGGCTTAAATGAAACACAGTTTGGGTTGTTGACGGCGATGCCGGTGTTGACGGGGTCATTGATTCGCGTACCGCTTGGCATTTGGACTGATCGTTTTGGTGGTCGTATCGTATTGTTTAGCTTGATGATCGCGACCGTGATCCCGATTTTCTTGATTAGTTATGCGACCGCATACTGGCACTTTTTGGTGCTGGGTTTGTTTGTAGGCTTGGCTGGCGGTTCGTTCTCGGTGGGTACACCGTATGTAGCGCGTTGGTTCAAGAAAGATCGTCAAGGCTTAGCGATGGGAATTTTCGGTGCTGGTAACTCAGGTGCAGCCGTGAATAAATTTATCGCGCCTGCCATCATCGCCTCGGCTGGCTGGACCATGGTACCGAAGGTCTATGCTGTTTTGATGCTGGCTGCGGCTTTGATCTTCTGGGTGTTTTCTGCGACCGATCCTAGCCACAACGTGAAATCGTCCGTAAGTTTTGGTGCGCAATTGAAGATGCTGAAAGACCCCAAAGTATGGCGCTATTGCCAGTACTATTCTGTGGTGTTTGGCGGCTATGTTGGTCTCAGTTTGTGGATGGTGAAATACTTTGTCACCGAATACAACTTCGATATGAAAGATGCAGCGCTCTTAGCAGCTTGCTTCTCTTTACCAGGCGGCGTTTTGCGTGCTTTCGGTGGTTGGTTGTCGGATAAGTACGGTGCCTATAAAGTGACGTGGTGGGTAATGTGGGTTTGTTGGGTGGCTTTCTTCTTGCTGTCTTATCCGCAAGCTGATTTCACGATTAAAACGGTGAATGGCCCGCAAAGCTTTGCGATCGCTTTGTCTCCAACCGTCTTCACTTTGCTCTTGTTTGTGGTTGGTATTGCGATGGCAGTCGGTAAAGCATCGGTGTTCAAATTTATTTCGGACGACTATACACATAATATCGGTGCAGTCTCAGGCATTGTCGGTTTGGCCGGTGGTTTAGGTGGTTTCATCTTGCCGATCATGTTCGGCGCAATGGTTGACTTGACTGGCGTTCGTAGTTCTTGCTTTATGCTCTTGTACGGCACTGTTTGTATCTCACTCGTATGGATGCACTTTCAGTTCCGTCGCGAGATCATGCAATCGGCGCAGCAAGCTTTGCAAGCGGCCTAGAATGATGCGGAATTACGTGTAAAGACGTCCTTGCAATTTTCGAGATAGGCGTCGATCAAGAACCTCAACACCGACCAGTGTTGAGGTTTTTTGTTTGGTGTGCGCCACAGTGAAGATGGAAGGCCAAAACTTTGCTATTCTGTGCGATCGTTGTCGACTCTTGTGAAGGGATAGCTATGGCCTCGTTCAAAAACACGGCACTTGATCAAGGACGGTTTGTCGCTGGCTATTGCTGGCGAAAGCAGCTCAAGCGAAGTATTGGCGCCACTCTGATCAGCGGGGCCGCCGTCTGGTCGGCGCAGGCGATGCCAAACAGCGCAGACACACCATCGTTGACACCTGATCAAGCGAGATTACGTGCGATTTATCAAGAGCTGGTCGAGATCAATACCACTAATTCCACCGGAAGCTGCACCAAGGCCGCGAAGGCGATGGCCGTGCATTTGAAAAAGGCTGGCTTTGCTGACAAGGACCTAAATCTCGTAGTGCCTAAGGGTGGCCCTGAGAAGGGAAACCTTGTGGCGCGACTGCGGGCAACGGACGGCATTAATCCGAAAAAGCCACTGCTTTTGCTGGCGCATATTGACGTGGTCGAGGCAAAACGTGAGGATTGGATACGCGATCCATTCAAGTTGATTGAAGAAAACGGTATGTTTTACGCTCGTGGCGCGCATGATGACAAGGCCATGGCTGCCATCTTCGTCGACAACATGATGCGCTACAAACGCGATAAAACGAAGTTGAGTCGTGATGTGATTTTAGCCCTGACCTGTGATGAAGAGATTATTCCTTCTCAGTTCAATGGCGTCGAATATTTACTAAAGCATCATCGCGCTCTGATTGACGCTGAGTTTGCTTTGAATGAAGGTAGTGGTGGCAATGGTCTGATGGATAAGTCAGGCAAGCGAATTCGCATGGGAATTCAAGCGGGCGAAAAAACTTTCCAGACTTTTCAATTAGAGATTACGAACTCAGGTGGACATAGTTCTCTGCCACGCAAAGACAATGCGATTTCTCGCTTAAGTGAAGCGCTGGGTCGGCTGGGGCGCTTTGATTTTCCATTCAAGTTAATTCCGACGACACGGGCTTATTTTGAGCAGATGTCGGAAATCGATAAGAGTAGTGTTGGCGCGGATATGAAAGCGCTCTTGCGTGAACCCGTTGACCCAGACGCCGTGGCTCGTTTTAGTGCTAGTACGCCGTTCAATAATGCGACGATACGCACGACCTGCGTGGCAACAACTGTGACGGCCGGTCATGCCGCCAATGCTTTGGCGCAACGTGCGCAGGCGACGGTGAATTGCCGCATTTTGCCGGGTGAGACGGTCGATCAAACTCAAGCCACTTTAGGCGAAGTTCTGGCCGACAAAGACATCAAGATTTCGCGCCTCGGCGAAGCCACGATTGCACCCTCAGCCAGTTTGGAGACGGAGGTCGTCAAGCATGCGCGGGCCGTGACTCAGGACATGTGGCCGGGTGTTCCTTTGATTCCAACGCTATCGCCGGGCGCGACTGATGGCCGTTTTCTTAACACGGTGGGCATTCAAACCTATGGCATCAGTGGTTTGTTTCAGTATCCAGAAGGTTCGAATGCGCACGGTTTGAATGAGAGCTTGCCAGTGCGATCGCTGTACGAAGGCCATCAATTTTTGTATGAATTAGCCAAGCGTATTGCGCAGTAAATGTGATTGAAATTGAGATGTTGATGAGAAGCGCGTACCGATGAGTTTGGGGCGCGCTTTTTCATTTTTAAATCTTGGCTAAGCGGTTTTTGAATCGGTTCTTTGCGAACGGGGTAACGCCAAACTGAAACAAGTTTGCGCATCAAGCGAGGTCGCCGAAATGCTTCCATGATGACCTTGCACGATCGCCTGTACGATCGCTAGTCCCAAGCCTGAACCTTCACCATCATTGTGTTTGCGAGCGTGATCGACGCGATAGAAGCGCTCAAACAGACGCGTCAATTGGGCTGGCGCGATGGTGTCGCCGTGATTATGAAAATCAATCTGAATCGCGTCCGCCGCATGCTGCAGCTTGACTGTGATCACGCTGTTGCGATGCGCATGACGTAAGGCATTGCTCAGGATATTGCTGAAGGCGCGTCTGAGCATGAGCTTGTCAGCCTCAATGATCCAAGTTTGATTGTCGAGATCAGCTTGATTGTCGCACTGAAGTGCAAAGCGAATCTGCTTATCTTCTGCGAGCATGTCGTAGAAGTCGAACAAGGCGAGTATCTCCTTCTTCAAATCGACCGCCTCGCAATGTGCGAGTTGCGCGCCGTGCTCTGCTTTGGCGAGGAACAGCATATCGCTGATCATGCTGGCTAAGCGCGCATATTCTTCGGCATTCGACTCTAAAATCTCGCGATAGCTCTGGGCATCACGTACTTGAGATAAGCTAACCTGGGTTTGCATCATCAAATTGCTAATCGGAGTACGTAGTTCATGCGCCAAGTCAGATGAGAAATCGGACAAGCGTTGGAAGGCTTCTTCGAGTCTAGCCAGCATTTGATTAAGATGCTCAGCTAAATCCGCCAGTTCTGCGGGAAAGGCTTCAAGCGAAAGCCTTTGGTTAAGTCGATTGGCGGTAATCTCCGAAGCGTCACGCGCCATGCTGCGCAAGGGGCGCAGACCACGACTTGCTGCAAACCACGCCAAGACACCGAAGACAAGCGCGGCACCAGCAACGAATAACCACAGCGTACGCATAAAGGTTTGCATGAAGCTTTGGTGATGAGCGATGTCCGTGGCGATGGCAACGGTGATAGGGGAGAAAGCCGGATTCTTGGTTGGAAATTGCGTCACCAGTCCACGATAGAACTGTTGATCGCTCTGCCATTGATGCAGTGGAAGTTGGTTTAAATCTGCTTGAATGCTAGGGGAATGCAACAGCTTTGAGGGGAAACGATGGGCGTCTGAGGCTAAGATTTCCCGCTGATCTTTATCAAGAATTTGTATCATCAAATCGTGATGACCGACGAGCGCATCACTCAATTGTGATGTGAGTTGGCTTAACTCTTCGGCAGTTTCCACTCTTTCGATGATGTGTTGCGCCAATTCGAGTTTGCCGCTTAGCGCATGTCGATCCTGTTCTTCAAAGTGCTGTTCAATGGCTGCACCAATCAACCAACCGAGTGCGAGTAGAACGACACAGGCAAGCGCTGTGAAGAAGAGGCTGAGGCGCGTTGTGAGCGAGATACTTGAGCCGATTCTAGAGCCCGTTGGTGATAGATTCACCTCTTCGATCGTGCCTCGATCTGTGCTGTTAGGCTTCTGCTTTTTGGTGGATTTAGCACTCATACGGCTCTCACTTCGAGCACATAGCCCATGCCCCGCAACGTATGGATTAATTTGGGTTCGAAATGATCATCGAGCTTAGCACGTAAGCGCCGCACCGCGACTTCGATTACATTGGTGTCGCTATCAAAATTCATATCCCAAATTTGTGACGCAATTAATGATCGGCTCAGCACTTCACCTTGGCGGCGCATAAAAAGTTCGAGCAAAGAGAATTCTTTGGCGGTCAGATCGATACGCTGACCTTGGCGGCTCACACGGTGTTTGAGTAAGTCGACTTCGAGGTCGGCGATGCGCAGAACACTCGCTTCCATTTGTTTGCCGCGTCGCAGAAGACTTCGCACCCGCGCCAGCAATTCAGAAAAGGCAAAGGGCTTCACGAGATAGTCATCGGCGCCAAGCTCTAAACCTTTCACGCGGTCTTCGACCTGATCCTTTGCCGTCAAGAACAAAACCGGCATGTGTAAGTCTTTACTGCGCAAAGTTTGCAGCACTTGCCAACCATTGAGTTCGGGCAGCATCACATCGAGAATGATGAGATCGTAGTGCTCGTTGAGTGCCGAATGCAGGCCACTCGCCCCATCACGGCACAAGTCAACCACAAAACCAGATTCACTCAAGCCCTGTTTGAGGTAGTCACCAGTTTTGATTTCATCTTCGACAATTAAGATTTTCATGCGATTTGATTCCAGTGCACGTTCATAAAGTATTGCATGAAAAAGCGACTTTATTTAGCAATTTCAATTTTGCCGTTTGCCCATACTTTGAGTATTTTCGAAGAAAGTTTGTAGGGCTGTGAGTTATAGTCACTCTCAACGTTCTGTTTAGCTTGAGTTTGAAAGCTGCTGCTATTGCGTGTTCCCCACATAATGAGGAAATCCCGATTTGGGACAGCTGCGAAGAATGGGTTTCCAAGGCGTTTTGCCACCTCTTTTCTAACCCAAGGAAGTAAGATACGAGCTGCGTCAAATCCGTCTTTCTCCTCAGATGCTATGAAAGGGTCTGGCGGTTCACTCCCTTTTAGTTTTACATTGGAGTGATTTAAATCGAGATTTCTTAAAGCTATCTCGAACAGCTCTTTCTCGCTAATTTTCCAGCGCAGACGGTCTTGCTCTCTCACATAAAAGTAGCCAGTAGGTGTTTCGATTACGATGCCCATGTAGATTCCCTCAACAAACGGGATACTAGCTAAGATCTTCTCCTTTCCAAAGGGGATCAAATAGTCCGAGCTCATAAGTTGAATGGTGACTTTTCGCTGGGCATCAACCCAACCCAGCTTTGACAGTTCTTCGGTGCTTTGAAGTGTTGGAATTTGGAGCTTGAAATGCTCTTCTAAAATTGTCTGCCTCTCCCTCTCGCTAATGTTGGGCGTCAGACACAAACGTGCTCTGATGTTTTGCAAACCGATTTCTGTATTTTCCATCTTAATTACCGCAGATAGATTCGAGGGCTCAAATCGTCGCTCGGGGAAGTTTTTTCTAAGGACGTTTAGAGCCTCAACTTGCAGCTGTGCTGGCGAAATTGCACAAGGTTGTTGCGCTAGGGCGCCATTGCACGTGCTTTGCATTGCTAGGAAAGCGATTGCGACAATCCTGAAGCTGCTGATTCTTTTGATTTGCATAGTGTTTGCCGTTTCATTTTTTTGTACGGGATAGTTACATAACAGCCAACCTAAGGCAAGGGACTAACCGGGTTCGATTGCTCGAATTTGGAACATTACCGATTTGTAATCTTGCTGTCAGCTTGCTGTTGGGGTGGTCTCGCGATAATGCGAGTTGTTCAAATTGGTCTCGGCAAGCGACTGGTGTCGCTGTGTTCGAGATCGACATCAGCAATTAGCATCGAAAAAGGGTTTCTTTGAAATGCCAGCGTATCCGCATTATTCACGTCAGCAAACTTGGCAGCGCACCTGTAATTTGCGGGTCCCGCGGACCTTCATGGTGTCGCTAGTCCTGTTCACCACATTGATAGCGAGTCTATGGCAGGCGCGTCCTGCCTATGCGCATGGTAATGATGACCATGAGCATGCGGCGCCGGTCGCGACGCAAGTGCGTCTAGCGCCGCGTGTTAGTGCACAGAGCGAAGATTTTGAATTGGTTGCGGTTTTGCAGGGTAAGCAGTTGACGATTTACCTTGATCGCTTCGCGACCAATGAAGCAGTGAGTGGGGCCAAAATCGAAGTTGAGCAAACAGGCGTCTTCAAATTGTTGGCCAAGGAAACCGATGCTGCGGTATATGTGCTTGACCTCGCTTCGTTGGGAGACAAGCTCCCCACTGCGGTCGGTAAGTATCCTCTGACCTTCACCATTGAAACCGCTGATACGAGTGATGTGTTGGCGGCCAGCCTCGAAATTTTGCCGGACGACGAAGAGGCGCATGATCATGCTGAGAGGCCTGCGCAGTGGATGAAGTGGCTGCAAGCTGCAGCCTTGCTCTCTGCTGCAGTGATTCTGTTACTGCTCTGGATGCGACGTAAATCGATTCAGCACCGTGATCAGCCTAAACTCAATTCAAGAGGTGAGGTATGAGACTAAACCCCCGATTCGTGAAGCAAATTGGTGCTCTCAGTTTGTTAGTGGCCTTGCCTTTTGCAGTGCGAGCACACGGTGATGAAGACCATGCAAAAAAACCAAGCGCGAGTGCCGCGAAAGCAAGAAATACGAGCACTTTCGACGCTGCGGCACCGCTACGTTTACCTGATGGTAGTGTGATGGTGCCCAAGTCGGTGCAGCGGCAATTGCAGTTAAGAACGGTGCTTGCCGAGTTCAGTGACCTGCCAATCACTACCGAACTCAATGGTCGGGTGGTGGCGGACCCCAATGCTGGCGGCAAGGTGCAAGCGAGCCAAGCCGGGCGCATCGAATTAGCGGCGCAAGCCTTGCCAGTATTAGGACAGCGCGTCAACAAAGGGCAAATATTAGCCTATTTGCGACCAGTCATGACGAGCCTAGATCGTGGTAACAGCCAGGCTTTGTTGGCAGATCTCGATGCGCAATTGGCGATCGCAGAAAAGAAAGTGCAACGCTACGAAGCTTTGGCGGAAGCCTTGCCGAAAGCTGTTGTAGAGACTGCCCGATATGACTACGATGCTTTGCGCAAACGCAAAGCGGCGGTAGAAGCGAGTTTATCTAAGAGTGAAGCCTTGATCGCGCCTGTTTCGGGCGTGATCAGCACGGCCAATGCAGTCGCCGGTCAAGTGGTCGATGCGCGCGAGACTTTGTTTGAGATTGTTGATCCGAGCCGATTGATGGTGGAGGCGCTGGCCTACGACGCGGTCAATATTAGTGATGTGGTGGGGGCGACAGCAACTTGGAAGAGTACGAATTCGCCCGTGAATAAATTGCGGCTCAAATTCCTCGGTGGCGGTCAACAAATGCGCGAGCAAGCGATTCCATTGTTATTCCGCGTAGATGCTAAATCGCAAAGCGTCGCGGTCGGTCAAACGTTACAAGTTTTTCTCCAGCAGAAGCAAGCAATCGAAGGCGTGGCGCTGCCCTTGAGTGCGATCGTCAAAGCCAGTGCTGGGCAATCGACCATTTGGGTTCATACGGATGCTGAACGATTCGTACAAAAGACCGTAAAACTGCAAGCGCTTGATGCCGAGCGCGTGTTGGTGGTGGCAGGACTTGAGGAAGGTGCTCGGGTCTTGGTCAATGGTGCGCATTTACTGGCACAAGTGAAGTAAAGGTGTGATGTATGTTTCAAGCCATCATTAACACCAGTCTGCGCCAGCGCTTATTAGTCATCGTCGCCTCATTATTGCTGATCGTGTTAGGCATGATGAGTTTACGCAAGATGCCAGTCGATGTTTTTCCCGATCTGAATAAACCGACGGTGACTTTGATGACCGAAGCAGGTGGTATGGCGCCGGAAGAGGTCGAGCAATTGGTGAGCTTTCCGATCGAATCGAGCATGAATGGTATGGCTGGCGTGAGCCGTGTTCGCTCGGTGTCAGGTGTTGGTCTCTCTATCGTGTATGTCGAATTTGATTGGGGGACCGACATCTATCGTAATCGTCAGCAAGTTGCGGAGCGTCTTAATCTCGTTCGTGAACAGTTGCCGAGCGGCGTGCAACCGCAAATGGGCCCGATCTCTTCTATCATGGGTGAAATTTTATTGGTGGCCTTACCGATTGCACCCGTTGCACCCATTTCTTCGGCGCCTGAGGCCAATATGAACGATGGTCATCGCCAAGTCGCTGAAGAGCAGAAATCTGCTGCCATGAAGGCCCGTGAGTTTGCCGATTGGGTGATGCGCCCTCGACTCCTTAACATCCCTGGAGTTGCGCAAGTGACGCCAATTGGTGGCGAAGTAAGGCAATTTAGGGTTGAGCTCAAGCCTGCTCAATTGCAGTCGCTCGGTCTCACTACGTCGCAGATTGAAGCAGTTTTGCAGCAGTTTGGTGGCAACACCAGCGGTGGTTTTACCGAAGCAAACGGTAGAGAGCTCTTGATTCGTCATATTGGTCGAAGTACACGGCTTGAAGATCTACAGAATACCGTGGTGGCGATGAAGCATGATCAAGCTATCCTGTTGAAACAAGTCGCCGATGTGAAACTGGCGGCCGCCTTCAAACGTGGTGATGGTGGCTATGCTGGCAATGCGGCGGTGATCTTGTCGGTGCAAAAACAACCGACAGCCGATAGCGTTAAGCTCACGCGCGAGGTCGAAAAGGCCATCGCCGAATTAAGTAAATCCATGCCGCAAGGTGTGGGACAGCCACAGTTTTTATTTCGACAAGCCGATTTCATCGAAAACTCGCTCGACAACGTGAAAGACGCCTTGTGTGATGGCGCGATCATGGTTGCAGTTCTGTTGTTCCTGTTTTTGTTGAACCTGCGCACCACACTGATTTCTCTGATCGCAATCCCTTTGTCGTTGGTAGTGACGATTTTGGTGTTTCGCTATCTCGGTTTATCGATCAACACGATGACGCTCGGTGGTTTAGCCATCGCCATTGGTGAATTGGTGGATGATGCTGTGGTGGATGTGGAAAACGTCTTGCGTCGCCTCAAAGAGAATGCGCAAGCAGCCCAACCCTTGTCGCCGCTGACTGTGATCGCCAAGGCTTCGGGTGAAGTCCGTAGCGGTATCGTGTATGCGACGCTGATTGTGGTCTTGGTCTTCGTCCCATTGTTTGCCTTACCTGGTATCGAAGGCAGTTTGTTTACACCTTTGGGGATCGCTTATGTGGTATCGATCTTCGCCAGTATGTTGGTGGCAATGACGGTGACGCCCGTGTTGTGTTACTTCTTGTTGCCGAAGATGAAGCAGATTCACAGTGGTGACAGCGCCTTGGTGAGACGACTGAAGGAGTGGGATACCCGTCTTTTGCAATGGTCGTTTGCCCATGCAAAGGTCTTGCTGGGTACTGCTGCAGTGGCGGTCGTCTTAGCGACGGTGAGCGTGGCTTTCTTTCCGCGTGCTTTCCTGCCGGCCTTCAATGAAGGTACGTTGACGGTGAACTTAGTCCTCAATCCAGGCACTAGTTTGGAAGAATCGAATCGTTTGGGGCGGATGGCAGAACAGCTCATCATGCAAGTGCCCGAAGTGACGCAAGTCGGGCGGCGTACTGGGCGTGCCGAACTCGATGAGCATGCAGAAGGTGTGCATTACAGCGAAATGGATGTCGACCTCAAAAAGTCGAAACGGCATCGTGATGAGATCATTGAAGATATTCGACAGCGTTTGAAGACTTTGCCAGCAAGTAGTAATGTGGGGCAACCGATCTCGCATCGACTGGATCATTTATTGTCTGGTGTGCGGGCGCAGATCGCTTTGAAAATTGTTGGTGATGATCTCGATCTCTTACGCAATCAAGCTGCTGACCTACGCCAGCGCTTGGCGCGTGTGCCTGGCATCACGGATTTGCAAATCGAAAAACAAGTCTTGATCCCACAAATCAAAATCAATTTGGATTACGACCAAGTCGCGCGCTATGGCTTGAATGCTGGTGAGCTCTTGCGTAGCCTGCAACAGCAAATTGAAGGCGAAAAAATCACGCAACTGGTGGAAGGTAATCGACGTTTTGATTTGGTGTTGCGCTTGCCAGAGAGTGGTCGTGATCTCGCTTCATTGCGCGAGCTTTTGATTGCGACACCACGTGGTTATGTGCCTTTGCGTTTGCTGGCGAATGTGGAGGAGAACGAAGGTCCGAATCAAATTAATCGTGAGAATTCTCGACGTCGTATTGTCTTGTCGGCCAATACCGATGGGCGTGATATGGCGAAAGTGATTGCAGATATTCGAGAAGAGCTCGCGGCATTTAAGCTACCGAGTGGCTATTCGACCAGTTTGGAAGGGCAATTCCAAGCGCAGGAGAAAGCGTCTAACTTGATTGCTGTATTGGCTGTAGTTTCACTCTGTTTGATCTTCTTAGTGTTGTATGGACGCTATCGTTCAACCCGCTTAGTTTTAATCATTATGGGGAACATTCCTCTCGCTTTGGTGGGTAGCGTGATCGCCTTATGGATTTCTGGGCAGAGTTTGTCGGTGGCGGCGCTCGTCGGTTTCATTACGCTGGCCGGTATCTCGACGCGCAATGGTATTTTGAAGATTAGTCATTACATTAACTTGTGTTTGTTTGAAGGCGAGCAGTTTTCGCAGAAAATGATTGTGCGTGGCTCTCTAGAACGATTGACACCGGTCTTGATGACGGCCTTGGTGGCGGCGTTTGCGCTATTGCCACTGTTGGTTTCGGCCGATGCACCTGGTAAAGAAATTTTGCATCCGGTCGCCGTGGTGATTTTCGGTGGCCTGATCAGTTCGACGATACTTGATACAGTATTGACGCCATTGATGTTTTGGTTATGGGGTGAATCAGCAGTGAAAGATTTGCTGTTGGCACATCAGCAAAGCCATGTTTCGGGACGAGGGGATCAACACGAGTTGAATCAGAGTTTTTAAGGTAGGGACACAGGTTTATTATTGACGATGATGAGTTCTTTAGGAGTGAATGATGAAGCATTTGAATTGGCGTAAAGTGTTAACGATGAGTGTTGTGACGGTTTTATCACTCACGAGTTTCGGTCATGTGGCGGTGGCGCATGACGATAAATATTTTGATTCGATGAAATCACCGCATGGTGGTCAAACGCGTATGGCAGGCCCTTATCATTTGGAGCTGGTATTGAAGGCAGGTGCGAAGAATACACAGACCAATCCTGTACAAGTATTTGTGACCGATCACGCAGGGAAGGCGATTTCGACCAAAGGCGCATCGGCAACGCTGATCGTCGTTCAAGGAAAACAAAAACTGACGGTAGAGCTAAAGCCTCAAGGCGAAAATGAGATGGTAGGGCAGGCTGCTTATAATGCCAGTGCAGACTTAAAGGCGGCGCTTAGCTTTAATGAGGCCGGTAAAGGCGTAGAGCAAGCACGATTCACGCCATTTGTCTTGGTCAAGAGTAGTAAAGCCAAAGCGGAAGCCGGACATGAACATCATCATTGAGCATATGATGGTACTTGTTTCATAGTTGTGCCCAAAGTCGTGAGCCGGTTTCGCTATAATGGGTGTTGTACTGCTGTTGTGTATGAGGACCTTTTATGCCCAAAAACCATTCCGCGAACGCCATTTTCCAGTCTATCGGGCTGAGCCTAACACCACTAGCTTTGAGCTTGTCGCTATGGTTCGCACCAGCATCGGTCGCGATGTCTGAAAAAGGTTCTGCGAATACTGAGAAGAGCAGCTCAGCAGCAAAATCGAAGCAGGCCGCATCAAGCTCGACTTCAGCAACATCGAATCTGAAACCTACCGCCATCTATCCGCATGCAATGGAAGCGATAGGCAATGTGCGTCAAGTTTATGACGGTGCATTGACTCCTGAAATGGCGGTAGCAACCTTCCGAAATATTGATCGACTTTTTCCAGTGAATAAGATCCGAGCTGCAGATGCTCAGCAAGTTTTGGTGATCCCTCCTGCCTCATCACAGCAAGTGCAAAGCATCACAAAACTCGAATGGAATGAACGTGGACGTCGTTTGAATCTTGACCAGTTTTATGAGGCAAATCGTATTGCGGGCATTTTGGTTTTGAAGAACGGGCAGCGTGTACTCGAGCACTATCGTTACGGGAATACACCACAAACGCGGTGGATGTCGATGTCCATTGCGAAATCGATTACCTCGACCTTGCTTGGGGCGGCGATTAAGCAAGGCAAGATCAAAAGTGTCAATGATAGTGTTGTCAGTTATGTGCCAGAGTTGAAAAACAGCGGCTATCGCGACGCCAGTATTCGCGACGTTCTAATGATGGCTTCGGGAGTGGCATGGAACGAAACCTACGCTGATCCACGCTCGGATCGACGGCGTTTATTGGAAGCTCAGATCGCACAAAAACCAGGTGCTGTGTTTGAGGTCTTGCGCCAGCTGCCGCGGGTCGCTGAGCCGGGAACGGTGGCGAACTACAACACTGGGGAAACGCAGATTGCCGCCTATGTTTTGCGCAAAGCCATCGGCGTTTCATTATCCGATTATTTGAGTGAGAGAATTTGGCAGAAAGTTGGCATGGAAGCCGATGCGTATTGGTGGCTTGATGCGCCGAATGGGGTCGAGATTGGTGGCAGCGGTATTGCTGCGACCTTGCGCGACTATGGGCGATTTGCTTTGTTCATGTTGGCGCAAGGCAAAGCGAAGAATGAAATGATTTTGCCTGATGGTTGGACCTATGAAGCGACCACGCCGCGGCAATTAAAGAATGGACGTCCTTTAGCTTACGGTTATTTGTGGTGGCCTGCGACAAATCCTGATGGTCTGCGCGACGCCGCTTATGCTGCGATTGGAATCCATGGTCAGGCTATGTATTTGAATCCTAAGACGCAAACTGTGGTCGTGTTGTGGGGTGCACAAACTCAAGCGACAGGTGGAGCAGGGAGTGATTACTGGACTTTCTTTAGCGCAGTCAACGCCGCACTGCGCTAAATTCGAGACGCGTTTTAGCGTGCAATCGGTTCCGTGGTTTGTGCCGCGTGACTAATCAATTGATCAGCAAGCTCTGATTTTTTGGCTTCAATTTCACGGATCAGACGCGCCGCATGTTTGCGTTGATTGTCAGGGGCGTCTTGGATCACTTCTTCCAATAATAGTATGGCGCCTTCATGATCACCCATCTCGGTGTAGGCAACCGCCAGCTTGATGCGCACTTCAAACGGTGACAACATGAATTTGTCTTCTAAACCGGAGCCCGTGCGTTCAGCATCTTCTTTGCGCGCTGCGAGCGAGGCTTCTGGTAATGCTGGTACAGACGGCGCTAGCTCCTTGGTTTCGGTTTTTGCTGTTTGCGCTTCGATACCATCGAGTGCACCAAGCGATGGCGTGATCATGGCTTCGAGTTTAGCTTGATCAACCTTAGGCTTGCTGCCATGCTGATAGCTAAGCGAGGCATCAATCTGCAGTGCGGTGCCTTGGGCGCTCGCTTTCGTCGAGCTGTAGCTTTCAGTTTTCTTGCTTGGGAGCGGCACAAACAGGAACGCTGCACGTTCTAGTTTCTTCAATTGTTGCAAGTCCCGTGGGCGATCCGAGCTACGTGCCAGCGCCAATAAATCTTCCAGTTTTTCGTAGATGTTCAGATCAAAACCTTGACGTGGATTGATGCGCGAATTGCCAAGCAGGCGCTCGAGATAAGCGACGATGTCATCGGACGCCCAGAGTTCGAGGATCTTATTGATGACATGCGGGAAGTCACTCAACTGTTTTTGCTCAACCGTTCCTAACATTTCCCACGGTTCGAGCTTGAGGTTGAACAATTTCTTGATCTCGCGATACACGCGTTGGTAGGCCACGGCATCGTTATTGGCGCGGCAGTGATCGAGTTGCGACAATAATTCGCGTGGAGAACTCGGTTTCTTCTTCATCGTCGGCGGTGGGCTGTAAGTCACTGGCTCGTCTTCCTCTTCGAGCTCGTGTTTTTCTGTGTTGCCATCGATTTTGGCTTCAATTGCCACCGAGCTCAGCCGCGCGGTATCACTTGTTGGATAACTTATGTGTTCGACCTCGGATTCCTTGTTGGCCTTGCTTGCTGCATCGGTGACCACTGCTTTCTCGTCTTCTTGCGTATTCTCAATAGCAGCAGCGGCTTTTGCTTGCGGCGCTACGGCGTCGCTCGCTATTTTTGCTGGCTCCGCTTGTTTCTTGTAGCCTAATGGCTTGTTGTAGGAAGCACGCGCTTGCATCTTGTTGGCGTCGCGGTCAAACGCCAGCGTATTTTCTTGTTCGGCTTCTTTTTTGGCGAGTTCTATCGTTGGGTCGGGTGGTGTTAAACGGATGCCGTCTTCACTTTGTTCACTGGGTTTGTAGACCCGTAACCAAGAATCGACATAACCTTTTACGGCGAAAAATTCATCGGGCTTGTTCTGCGGAGTGCTCGGCGTTTCCTCAGCTTTTTTCTGTGCTGCTACAGTTGCAGCGGCAGCGGCGGCATGCGCCGCTTGCTGAGCCGCGAGCATGTCTTGGGAAGCCTGGTCTAACTCGTATTGTTGAAGTTCTTCGACAAAGTAATCGCGCGAGATATTTGTTGCTCTTTGTGCGCTTAGTGCTTGGCGGCGGCGGTCTGGCGCGTCGAGTGTCAATTCAAGATCAGGAGTCGCTTTGGCATCCCGCTGAAGACTTATTTGATCGTTGCTTGTGTTTTGATTCAACGCAAAGCTTGAGACGCTCGAGTTACTTGCCATTTGCGTGGTATCGACAAACTGCAGAAAAGAATCTTGGAAATTACTCAGGGTATTTGAAATGGCTTCGACACCGCGATTCACAAGATTCTTCGCATGCAAATGCCAGAAGTAGCCCAAGGCTGCGAGTATGCTCACGACCAATATGCCGACAATGATTTGCGCCCATAGGAGTCGCTGTTTGCTGGCTTCTAGAACTTGTATGCGTTGACGATTAATCTCTGCGTTTTCTTGCAGTAAAGTCGTCATCTGTTTTTGTAGCGCGTCTCGTAATTGCGCTTGATTGGCCTTGAGCTCCTGCTCGGTAGTGAGCTTGCTGGTGGTAGTCGTCGGCACGTTAGTCAGTTTAGCTTGATCGGCAAACGGTGTTTTTTCGTAGCTGGTATTGTTATCGTAGTTGTTGTAACCGTCTTTACGGAGTTCATTATCTTGTATGGGATTGCCAGACCCAGCCACGCTGGAGCCGCTCGCACCTACGCCGCTGCTGAGCGCAAGCGAGACCAAGATGCAGCTGAAAATGAGTCGAGTTGAAGTCAACCAAGTTTGGCGAGGTTTCATGGCGATTCCGTATCGGTGAGGAGCAGCGATTTTAGTGGAGATTACGATTGCAAAAATAGTAAATAAATAACTTTTGCGCAAATCAAACACAAATACAATTTCAGCTCGGAAATCTTACTTCTTGGTATGCTAAGCCTTATCCGTCTTTACGGCACGGGAAGCCTTGCACTTGAGCCTGATCCTAGCAAAAAAGTGGTCTTATGGCTCGGCAGCTGTTGGGCCCAAGCAAAGTGTTGGAAAGTCGCTCAGATTTTTCCACCGTTTGCGCTAATTCCTGCTGCGTTACAATCTTGGTACGAAGTAAATTCATGTGAAAACAAGGAGTCGGTATGTTGCATCGCGGAAGTTGCCATTGTGGCGCTGTGCAATTCGAAGTTGAGGTGGCTGATGAGGTCCAGATCGAAGATTGCAATTGCTCGATTTGCCAGATGACAGGCTTTTTGCATTTGATTGTTCCGCAGCGTCAGTTTCGCTTATTGCAGGGGCAAGAAAGTTTGACGTCCTACCGCTTCAATACTGGCGTTGCCGAACATCTGTTTTGTAAGGTCTGCGGCGTTAAACCGTTCTACGTGCCGCGCTCCAATCCAGATGGCATCGATGTCAATTTGCGTTGTTTGAGCACGCGTCCAGCCAACGTGCGTATTGTTGGTTTTGATGGTCAAAATTGGGAGCAGGTTGGGCCTGCTCTGCGCAATAAAAGTTTATAGGAAAATCTGCGGAGCGGTGCTTGGCGCATGAAAGCCGAAGTACGTGGCGCCGTTAGCTGTTTGTTTCTAACTTAGCGCGTGTTGCGATGGCATAGGGTACCCATGCGCGTCGACGCCAGCGACGGTACATCAATAATCCCCGCACCCATTCGTCGATAGCAAATGCGAGCCAAACACCGACGAGCCCCCAGCCCCAATGTAGGCCGAGTAACCACGCCAAAACGACAGCCACACCCCACATCGAGATCAAGCCAGCGTACAAAGGAAAGCGCGCATCTCCCGTGGCGCGTAAAGAATTGATCACGACTAAATTGAAAGTGCGGCCAGGTTCCAAAATCAATGACACTAACAAGAGTTGCGCGCCAGCGGCGATAATTTCGGGCTGCGAGGTAAATAGTCCAAATAGGGGTTTCGCACAGAGCACAACGACGACCGTCATCGCCACTGTTAAACCCACACCAATTCGTAAGCTTTGCAACAATTGTTGATAGGCGCGTTCGAGTTCGCCGGCACCGACCAGATGTCCAATGATGATTTCGGTGCCGATGCCGATCGCGATGCTGAGGATCATCATGATCATCGACAATTGCATCGCATAGGTAAAGGTCGCCATTTGAGTCGCCCCCATTTGCGCGATGAAATAGGTGATGACCATGAAGCTGGTCCACCAACAGAGATTCTCTCCTGCAGATGGTATGCCGATATGCAAAATCTTAGCGATGATGTCACGCGAGAAGCGCCACAAAGCAGTTAGGCGAACATGGAAATTAAGCAAGCGCCGCGCTAACACAAAATAAGCCATGCAAGCCAGCGCACGACTGATGACGGTTGAAATCGCCGCACCAACCACACCCAAGGCGGGTAATCCTATGAAGTCGAGCAAACCGAAAATCAAGACCGCGTTGAGCGCAATATTGATCACGTTCATGCCAAGCGCAACCACCATCACTTGTTTGGTGTGAGCGTGGGCTCTGAGGATGGCAGCCAGGACGATATTGATCGCTTCGAGAAACAAGGTACCGCCCATTAAGGCGAGGAAAGGACGCGCATACGGCAACAGACTCGGCGGTAGACGCAGTAACCCCAGCATCTGTTCCGAAAACAGTAAGGTCATGATGCTGATGAATAGACCAAGCCAGACATTGATCCCCAGCGCATTGTGGGCGACATCCTCGGCACCGTTGCGATCGCCTGCGCCGAGGTAATGCGTGATCACTACGCTGCAACCTAAGCCGATGAAAGAAAAGAGGACGATAAAAAACACCACGATTTGATTGGCGACCGAGACGCCAGCCGCGGCATCGTCACCGAGATGGCTAATCATAAAAATATCGATCATACCTGGCAGGATGTGCGACAGCTGCTCGACCAGAATGGGCCAGGTAATCGCGAACAAACTCGCCTTGGCTAGTGCCTGCTGAGCATTGTTGGGACCATTTGAATTGGTGGGCGAGTGCGATTCAGACATACAGAGTGGAGAAGACCCAAGCAAAACAAAATATTCGTGCAGCACCATCAGCACAGCGCACGAGATTGCTAAACAAATCTTATCGGAACAGTGGCTGTGATGGATTGAAGACGACTTTGTGCATTATAACGCGCAGCGCCATCAATGTTCATGGCTGAGGTCTCTGGCACCAGCATGGGTTGTGGTGCGCGATGTTGTACGCAGTAGACGAGCGGCATATGTCACGCGAACAGCACTATGGTTTTAAGATGGGCTCAGGTATATTGCTGGGGCGGTACGCTCTATCTTTCATCTTTCCGCTCGGTCTTTCCGCTTTGTCTTTTATTGGTGACGACGAAAAATAAAATGAAGAAATCTAGCCTAAATCATCACGTCTCAATCCCTTTAAACCACACCAGAAAATCGCAGAAACTGCATCGCCAAAGTTTGAGGAAGCTCACTCGCTCGATTGCTCAGCTATTGGCGGGCGTCGGTTTGGCATTCTCTGCGACCGTGATACTGCCTGCCCAAGTACCAGACCAGCGTGATGCAATGAGCTTGTTAGTGCCAGATCGTGTATTTGATGGCGTCAATATGTATAGCGATTGGGTAGTGCTGGTAAAAGGGAATAAGATTGAAGCCGTCGGCCCACAGAGGATGAAGCTACCGGAGTCGACCAAGATCATTGAACTTAAAGGCATGACGCTGATGCCCGGTTTGATCGAAGGACATTCGCACCTGTTTTTGCATCCCTACAATGAGACATCGTGGGATGATCAAGTGCTCAAAGAAACGCGCACTGAGCGCACACTGCGCGCTGGCAATCATGCCAAGGCGACCCTGATGGCAGGGTTCACTACCGTACGTGACCTCGGCACGGAAGGCGCTGGCTTTGACGACTTTGGACTGAAACGTGCGATTGAGAAGGGTGTGATTTTAGGGCCACGTATGATCATCGCGAGTCGCGCCTTGGTCGCCAAAGGTGCCTATGGACCCAAAAGCCAAAATCCCGATCTCGATCTACCGCAAGGCGCAGCCGAGGTGTCTGGGCTTGAACAAATTAGTCAGGAAGTGCGAACGCAAATTGGCAAAGGCGCCGATGTGATCAAAGTCTACGCTGATTATCGAGCTGGTCGCGATGGTGAAGCTGTTCCATTGTTTTCGGTCGAAGAAATGGCCGTGATGGCCAAGATTGCCAATAGTAGTCATCGCCAATTGGTGGCCCATGCAGCAACGCCTGAAGGCATGCGGCGTGCCGTCGATGCAGGGGTATCGACGATTGAACATGGTGATGGCGGTAGCGAAGAAGTGTTCCGCTACATGAAAGAAAAAGGTGTGGCATTCTGCCCGACACTGGCAGCTGGTGATGCGATTGAACAGTATCGAGGTTGGAAGAAGTCATCGATGCCAGAACCAGCACGCATCATGGCCAAGCGCCAGAGTTTTGCGGCTGCTTTGAAGGTCGGTGTGCGCATCTGTATGGGCGGCGATGTTGGTGTGTATGCACATGGTGATAATGTGCGCGAAATGGAATTGATGGTGGACTACGGCATGCCGGTTATTGACGTGCTGCGGGCGGCAACTTCAGGTAATGCCAGCATCTTCGGCTACGGCGACAAGATCGGCCGCGTCGCACCCGGAATGTTGGCAGACTTGATTGCAGTAGAAGCCGATCCGACTCGCGATCTCCGCTCACTGCGCCAAGTAAAGTGGGTGATGAAAGATGGCACTGTCGTAAAGCACAAAGAATGATCTTGAGTCGTTATTGATGAGAATGATGAAGCGAAAAGGAAACAGTATGAAACGCGTGATTTCCTCTCAACGGATGAATCTTCCACTAGTGACAGCGCTCATCTGTTGTGGTTTGGTGTCGACGCCCGCAGCAATGGCGCATGCTGCCAATGAAGCCGTGGCGACAGCTCAAGAGAGTGCCGACAAAGCAGGAAGTTATGCCGATTTGGTCGCGCTGTTTCGCGAATGGCGCAGCTTCGAACATCCACCGTTGAAGGATGGTGCGCCCGATTACAGCAAAGAAGCGCGGGCGGCGGCCTGGCCCAAGTTTAAGCGTTTGCAAGCACGCTTATCTGCACTCGAATCTAGCGCTGGCGTAAAGGCTTGGAGTGCAGCCGAGCGGGTCGACTTGAAAATCGTCAAAGCAGAGATGAATGGCTACGATTTTAATCAACGAGTCTTAAAGCCTTGGGTGCGTGATCCGGCATTTTATTTATCGACCTTCACCGAGCCCTCTGATACGCCTGCACGTGAAGGCCCCACACATCATGCGACGATAGAGTTATGGCAGTATCGTTTTCCTTTGAATGCTTTAGATCAAGAAAAGCTGGCGCGTCAGTTAGCGTCGGTTGCACCGTTATTGAAGCAAGCGAAGCGCAATTTGACGGGTAATGCGCGTGATCTTTGGATCGCAGGTATCTCGGCCATGGAGCAACAAGTCGCCGACTTGCAAGAACTGGAGCAGACTCTGAAAAAAGATGCACAGCAAGCGAGTAATGGGGCATTGATGCAAGCTTTAGCCCAAGCGCAAACCGCAACCAGTGATTTTGTAGTGTGGTTGCACGAGCATGCGAAGTCGAAAACGGGCCCTTCAGGTATCGGCAAGGATAATTACACTTGGTACCAACAAAATGTGCACTTAGTGCCCATGACGTGGCAACAAGAAGTTGACCTGTTACAGCGTGAGCTTGATCGCGCTTGGGCGAATTTGAAGTTAGAAGAGCAGCGCAATAAAGATCTGCCGCCAATGACAGCAGCGGCCTCGCCCGAAGAGTTTAATCAGCGCGCTGATAAGGCAGCGACCAAGTTGATGCGCTTCCTCAAAGACAAAGACGTAATGCCAATCAAGCCGAATATGGAACCGGCGATTCGTGAACACTTGCAAGCCTTTGTTCCTGAAGACAAGCGAAACTTCTTCAGCATTACACTGCACTATGATCCTGTGGCTTTGTATTGCCATTGGTACCACTGGTTTGACCTTGCACAAATGCGTGATGAACCGCACCCGAGCCTGATACGTCGTGGACCATTGCTGTACAACTTGTGGGATACGCGCAATGAAGGTGTGGCCACCGGGGTCGAAGAAATGTTCATGCACATGGGCTTGCATGATGATAGCCCGCGTTCGCGCGAGTTAGTCTGGATCTTATTGGCACAACGGGCGGCACGTGGCTTGGGTTCTTTGTATGCTCAGGCCAATTTGAAAACCATGGAAGAGGCGAGCCGCGAGCATCTCGATTGGACTCCTCGCAATTGGATGCGACGTGAGCCACATCTGCTGAAGTTTGAGCAGCATCTGTATTTACGGCAACCAGGTTATGGTACGAGCTATGTGGTCGGGAAATATCTGATTGAGAAATTAATGACGCAAAAAGCCAAACAGAGTGAGCTGAAACAACAGCCTTTCGTGATGCGCGAATTTTTTCGAGACTTCAATCAGTTCGGCAATATTCCGGTGAGTTTGACGAGTGAACAGATGCTGGCGCAATGATGGGCTTTTGCACGCTTTATTTCGCGGCGAGCCGTCCTTTCAAATAGCGTAGTTTCGGATTATCTACATTGATTTCAGCAAGCAGCTCAAGCTGGCGTTTCGCTTTACCGAGATCCTTGGTGTTGAGGTAGGCTACCGCCAGCGCTTGATGAATTTCTTCGAAGCCATTGGTAAATTTCTGGGCGCGTTCAAGATAGGTGATCGCATTGGCGTAATTTTTATGTTCGAGTTCAAATAGGCCGCGCCCTATCCAATAATAGGGGTCTTCTTCTTGCACTGATTTAATTTGAAGCTGGATCGCGCTCGCTTT